>NZ_SMKY01000064.1 GCF_004349235.1 Actinomadura darangshiensis
GGCCACGTCGGGGACCACGTCGCGGAGGGCGAGCCAGCCGTTGATGGCCTGGACGGTCGGCTTGGCCTCGACCAGCTGCGGGTCGTCGAGGTCGTACCAGGCGGCGACCTTGGACCAGCGCCACAGCCGGTGGCCGGCGGTCGACATCTCCGAGGACGGGAACCCGATGGCGCCGCGCCCGCCGGTGATGGCGTGCCGGACGGAGTCGAGGGAGCGGCCGACGCGTTCGGCGATGTCGCGGATCGTCAGCAGGGGGTCGGCCTCCACCTGCAGGACGTGCAGCCCGGGCGCGCTCTCCTCGACGTGCTCGACCACCTCCATGATCGCCGCGGCGAGGGTGGCTCCCGTCCACGAGCAGGACGCGTTGCCCAGACGATCTGCCGAGCGGAGCTCGTCGGTTGGATGGTGGTGGGTGGGGGCTGGAGGACGGTCGGCGTGCTGGGGCTCGCTGATGATCGAGACCGTGACCGCGCCGTGCGTCCGGTCGAACAGCGGGTCCAGCTCGTCCTCGTAGAGGGGACGGCTGAGGATCAGCGCGAAGTCATAGCTCGGCATGCTGATCCTCCTCGGACGTATCTCTCCTGGAAAGGTACAACGCGGACGGGATGTATGCTTGACTCGGGAGCAGTCTCCGGACCCGTATCATGCGTTGATTTCGCATTGGGCGGCCCGTTGACGTAGACTCCTTTGTCGGTCCGTCGACGGCCGCCCGATTTCCCCTTCCTGGCGCTTCGCGCCGCGGTGCGGGTTGCGGCCGATTCTCTCCTGGAGCGCCGGGCCGCGTCCAATGAGCCGACCAGTGAAGCGCGGAGGACATGCCCAAGAAAGAAGGGGCCATCGAGATCGAGGGCACCGTCATCGAGTCGCTGCCCAACGCCATGTTCAGGGTGGAGCTCGACAACGGGCACAAGGTGCTCGCCCACATCAGCGGCAAGATGCGGATGCACTACATCCGGATCCTGCCGGACGACCGCGTCGTTGTGGAGCTGAGCCCCTACGACCTCACGCGCGGTCGGATCGTCTACCGCTACAAGTAATCCCACTGGGGTTGCCTTCCCCGTGCGTGGCGGCGCGGGGGTGACCCTGATCCTTAGGAGACCCAGTGAAGGTCAAGCCGAGCGTCAAGAAGATCTGCAACAAGTGCCGCGTCATCCGCCGGCACGGCCGGGTCATGGTCATCTGCTCTGACCCGCGCCACAAGCAGCGTCAGGGCTGACGCTCACCACCAGCAAGCGCATCGCAGCCTTCACCCCGGGCCGTACGAGTCCTTGATCGGATTCGTGCGGCGCCGTCGTGTGAAGGAACACCCCCGGATCTCCGGAGGCCGGGGCCGCCACCCGGGCAGGGTGTGTGCGGAGGCGATGCGTCCATACCTCCGGGCGAATGAAGGGAACTGCCCACGATGGCACGCCTCCTCGGCGTCGACCTCCCGCGCGAAAAGCGCCTCGAGGTCGCTCTCACCTACATCTTCGGCATCGGCCGGACGCGGGCGCTGGAGACCCTTGCGGGCACCGGCATCAGCGGCGACCTGCGCGTCCACCAGATGGGCGACGAAGAGATCATCAAGCTCCGCGACTGGATCGAGGCGAACTACAAGATCGAGGGTGATCTTCGCCGCGAGGTCCAGGCGGACATCCGCCGCAAGATCGAGATCGGGTGCTACCAGGGCGTCCGGCACCGCCGCGGGCTTCCGGTGCACGGTCAGCGCACGCAGACCAACGCACGCACCCGCAAGGGCAAGAAGAAGACCGTGGCCGGCAAGAAGAAGGCCGGCAAGAAGTAGCAGTCCGGAGTCGGTCCTCCGGATCGATGACCTCAGAGTAGAGAGAGCACATGCCTCCTAAGAGCCGTGTCGGCGCCAAGAAGGTGCGCCGCAAGGAAAAGAAGAACGTCGCTCACGGGCACGCCCACATCAAGAGCACGTTCAACAACACGATCGTCTCGATCACCGACCCCAACGGCAACGTGATCTCCTGGGCCTCCTCGGGCCACGTCGGGTTCAAGGGCTCGCGCAAGTCCACCCCGTTCGCCGCGCAGCAGGCCGCCGAGGCCGCCGCCCGGCGCGCGATGGAGCACGGCATGCGCAAGGTCGACGTCTTCGTGAAGGGCCCGGGCTCGGGCCGCGAGACCGCCATCCGGTCGCTGCAGGCGACCGGCCTCGAGGTGGGCTCGATCCAGGACGTCACGCCCGTTCCGCACAACGGCTGCCGCCCGCCGAAGCGTCGGAGGGTCTGACCCGTGAAAAGCAATCTGGAATTTGCGCAGGCGGCACCGCCCGCCACTGCGCTGGCCAGCCGGGTCTGAGGCAGGGGGAGATCTAGAACAATGGCTCGTTACACCGGTGCGGACTGCAAGCTCTGCCGCCGCGAGAAGATGAAGCTGTTCCTCAAGGGCAGCAAGTGCGAGGGCCCCAAGTGCCCGATCGAGATCCGTCCCTACCCTCCGGGTGAGCACGGCCGCGGTCGGCCCAAGGAGACCGAGTACCTGCTGCAGCTTCGCGAGAAGCAGAAGGCGCGGCGCATCTACGGCGTGCTGGAGCGGCAGTTCCACAACTACTACGTCGAGGCGAACCGCCAGCAGGGCAAGACGGGTGACAACCTGCTCACGCTGCTGGAGCGCCGGCTCGACAACGTCGTCTACCGGGGCGGCTTCGCCAAGTCCCGCGACATGGCCCGCCAGCTCATCCGGCACGGCCACATCCGGGTCAACGGCAAGAAGGTCAACATCCCGTCGGCCCTCGTGTCCGAGGCCGACATCGTCGACGTCAAGCCCAAGTCGATGGAGATGACGCCGTTCCAGGTCGCCAAGGCCGAGACCGGCGACCGCCCCGTCCCGGCGTGGCTCGGCGTGGACGGCGAGAAGATGCGCATCCTCGTGCACTCGATGCCGGTCCGGCAGCAGATCGACGCTCCCGTCCAGGAGCAGCTGATCGTCGAGCTCTACTCCAAGTAGGGCTCACGCCGTCTCGCCGGGGTCCCCAGGTGGGATCCCGGCGAGACGGGGAACGTTTCCGAACGCGGTAGTCAAATAGCGGGCACCGCGGAAAGAAGGCACCACCATGCTCATCGCACAGCGTCCCACTCTCACCGAAGAGCAGGTCGACGAGTACCGGTCGCGGTTCACCATCGAGCCGCTGGAGCCGGGCTTCGGCTACACGATCGGCAACTCGCTGCGTCGTACCCTGCTCTCCTCGATCCCCGGTGCGGCCGTCACCAGCATCCGCATCGAGGGCGTCCTGCACGAGTTCTCCACCGTGCCCGGGGTCAAGGAAGACGTCACCGACATCATCCTGAACCTCAAGGAGCTCGTCGTCTCGTCCGAGCACGACGAGCCCGTCGTCATGTACCTGCGCAAGCAGGGCCCTGGCGAGGTCACCGCGGCCGACATCGCGCCGCCGGCGGGCGTCGAGGTCCACAACCCGGACCTGCACATCGCCACGCTGAACAACAAGGCCAAGCTGGAGATGGAGCTGACGGTCGAGCGCGGCCGCGGCTACGTCTCGGCCGCGCAGAACAAGCAGCCGGGCCAGGAGATCGGCCGGATCCCGATCGACTCCATCTACTCGCCCGTGCTCAAGGTCACTTACAAGGTCGAGGCCACCCGAGTCGAGCAGCGCACCGACTTCGACCGCCTCATCCTGGACGTGGAGACCAAGCAGGCGATGCTGCCGCGCGACGCGGTCGCCTCCGCCGGCAAGACCCTCGTCGAGCTGTTCGGGCTGGCCCGGGAGCTCAACGTCGAGGCCGAGGGCATCGACATGGGCCCGTCCCCGACGGACGCCGCGCTCGCCGCGGACCTGGCCCTGCCGATCGAGGAGCTGAACCTCACGGTCCGCTCCTACAACTGCCTGAAGCGCGAGGGCATCCACTCGGTGGGCGAGCTCGTCGCCCGCTCCGAGCAGGACCTTCTCGATATAAGGAATTTCGGCGCCAAGTCGATCGAAGAGGTCAAGCAGAAGCTCAACGACATGGGCCTCTCGCTGAAGGACTCCCCGCCCGGGTTCGACCCGAGCGCGGCGGCCGACGCCTACGGCGACGACGACCAGGGCTACGCCGAGACCGAGCAGTACTAGAAACCCGATTCCGGCGGCCGGGGGCAGCGTTCCCCGGCCGTCCCGGGACCAGCTGACGCCGGTACCTGATACGGCCGGTGCAGGAAGGAAGAGACATGCCTCAGCCCACCAAGGGCGCCCGCTTCGGCGGCAGCGCAGCGCACCAGAAGCTGATCCTGGCGAACCTGGCGACGGCGCTGTTCGAGCACGGCCGCATCACCACCACCGAGGCCAAGGCCCGGCGGATGCGCCCGCTCGCGGAGAAGCTGATCACCAAGGCCAAGAAGGGCGACCTGCACAACCGCCGCCTGGTGGCCAAGACGATCCGCGACAAGAGCGTCCTGCACGAGCTCTTCACCGAGATCGCGCCGCGCTTCGAGAACCGCCCCGGCGGCTACACCCGCATCACCAAGATCGGCCCGCGCAAGGGCGACAACGCCCCGATGGCCGTGATCGAGCTGGTGCAGGAGCAGCTGACCGCGACCACCGCCAAGGCCGCCCCGGCGCCCGAGGTCGACGAGGCCGAGCTGCCCGCCGAGGGCGAGGTCACCCTCAGCAAGGCCGAGGCGGACGAGCCCGCGGCCAAGGACGAGGCCCAGGACGAGGCCAAGGACGAGGGCGGCAAAGAGTAATCGTCGCTCGACCTAGGCAAGCGTTTGCTCGACATTCGTGAGGGCCCGCCGTTTCCATCCGGGACGGCGGGCCTGATCTTTGCCAGACTTGGTTTCATGGTCAGGTCAGGCGGGCGGCGATTCACCGGGGAGCGTGTCAGGGGAGTACCCGATGGGCGTGGCGCATCGGGAGGAATGGACGACGGACGTTGGAGAAGGACAACTCGACTGACATGACCGCTCTGGTACGACTCCGGCTCGACATCGGCTACGACGGGTCGGACTTCGCGGGTTGGGCGAGACAGCCCAACCAGCGGACCGTCCAAGGCGTCATCGAGGACGCGCTGGCACGGATGCTTCGCCTGGACCCACCCCCTATGCTCACCGTCGCCGGACGCACGGACGCGGGCGTCCACGCGCACGGGCAGGTCGCCCACCTGGTGGTGCCGGTCGCCGCGTACTCGGCGATCAACGGGACCATGCCGCGGCGGCTGGCGGGACTGCTGCCGCCGGACGTGCGGGTATGGCGCGTGTCGATCGCGCCCGAGGGCTTCGACGCCCGGTTCTCGGCGCTGTCGCGGCGCTACGTGTACCGGGTGTGCGACAACCCGGTCGGGGTGGAGCCGCTGCGCCGCCACGACGTCCTGTGGCATCCGCGCCCGCTGAACCTGGACCGGATGAACGACGCCGCGCGGCGGCTGGTCGGCGAGAACGACTTCGCCGCCTACTGCCGGAAGCGGGAGGGCGCGACGACGATCCGGGAGCTGCTGCGCTACGAGTGGGCCCGCGACGACCGCGATCCGCACCTGGCGCTCGCGACCGTGGAGGCCGACGCGTTCTGCCATTCGATGGTCCGCGCGCTCGTCGGCGCGATGCTCATGGTCGGGGACGGGCGGCGCGAGGTGGAGTGGCCCGCCGAGGTGCTCGCCGCGCGCGTCCGCGACTCGGGCGTGAACGTGGCGCCCGCGCACGGCCTGTCGCTGGAGGAGATCCGCTACCCCGGCGACGACAGCCTGGCGAAGCGCGCTCAGGAGACCCGCCGCGTCCGGACGCTGAACGCCACCGCCGCGGCGGTGGCCCCGGAGCAGCCCGCCCCGGCGCCGCGGCAGGGCCCCTGACCGGGGTCAGCCGCGGGCCACGATCGGGCGCAGGTCGTAGTCGATGAACTGCTGCGCGGCCTGCTTGATCACGGGGTCGCCCGGCTTGGCCTTCTTGCCGTTCGCCCACTGCACGTAGGCGTAGGCGACGTACCGGCCGCGGACGGTCGCCGCCGCGTACCCGCCGGCCCGGTCGATGTCGGGGGAGTGCTTGCCCGCCATGCCGCGGAACCACTCGTAGGTGGCGGGGTCGCCGGCCTTGCTGACGGTGAGCGCCGCGTCCTTCGTCGGCATGACCGCGAGCCCGGAGGTGACGGCGAGCTTGCTCTTCGGGTCGATGTACGTGGCACGGACGATCTTGCGGCACTGCTCCTGCCGCAGGGCCGCGAGCATCGAGCCCCGGGCAGCGTACCTGACCTCGCGGTTGAGGGACCAGCGGTCCTGCAGGTAGGTCCGGCCGCCGAGCTGGAGGGTCTTGGCGGGGAACACGTCGTGGAACGCCAGGTCCGCGGTGTCGGTCTTCTCGTTGTCGATGTTCACCGCGGGCGCCGGCGTGGCGGGCGGCGTCGCCGGGGCGGTGGACTGCGTGACGGCGGGCGGCTCGGCGGCCTTCTCGCCGGCGTCCTCGCCGCCCGAACCCGTCCCGCCGATGACGAACAGCCCGGCGGCCGCCGCGAGGACGACCGCGGCGCCGCCGCCGATCAGCAGCGGCCGGCGCTTGCTCCCGCCCGCCCCCTTCGCCGGGGCGGGCGGCGTGGGCCCGCCGGGAGGAGGCGGGGTGTCGACCGGGACGCCGCCCTCGGCCTGGTAGACCGGCGTGATCACCGGGGGCTGCTCGGCGGTCGCGGCGGCGCCCTCGCCGGCCTCGACGGCCTCGGGGTGCGGGAACGGGCCGCTGCCGGTCGGCGGGACGAAGCCGGGCGGCAGGATCGCGTCCGGGACGAGCACCGGCGCGAGCGGCGCGGCGTCCTCCGCCTCCCTCGCCCGGTCGAACGCCGACGCCGGCGCGGGACGGTCCTCCGCGACCTCGTTCAGGACGGGGTTGTCCACGGTGGTCTCGTTCTCCTCGGGCGCCTCGGCCGGCACGGGGCCGGCCGGCGTGTCGTCCTCCGGCCGGACCTCCTCCGCCGGGGGGACGGCCTTGAAGCCGTCGGGGTCGGTGTCGTCCGGAGAGACCGGGGGCTTGACGATCGGCTCGGCGGGGACGGCACGGCGGGAGTCGATGCTGGGGACGCCCTTGCCGGCGACGAGCGTGCCGAGCGGGGCGGCGGTCTCCGGGGCCTCCTCCTCGTCCTCGATCACCACCGGTGCGGACAGGAACTCCGCCGCCGGCTGCGGATTCTCCGGTGCCGGCCGGGCCTCCTCCTGCGCCGCGTCGCCGGGCGGGGAGGTGTCCGCGGACTCGGCGGCCCACCAGGGGGCCTCCAGACCGAAGGCGGGGAGTTGCAGGGAGGCGGAGTCGGCCGCCGGCGTCTCGCCTGCGGCCTCATCGGCGGGGGGAGCCGTACCGCCGAAGCTGGGCGGCGCCGAGTCGGCGGGGACGGCGGCCGTCCCCGCCTCCTCGGCGGTCTCCCGGGCGTCTCTAGGTCCAGACATAAGCAGAGAGGGTATTCAAAGGGGTCACTTTTGGAGGGGCTTGCCTTCGGTTTCCCGGTAGTGCAGGGCCAGCGCCAGGTTGCTGCCCTTGACCATCTGGGTGCCGAAGACGCGGACGGCGGCATGATACTTGTCGGCAATCTTCTTGCCGTCCGGGCGCTGGACCCACGTCATGATGACGTAGTGGCCGCGCGCCTGCGAGGTGCCCAGTGCCTCGCCCTTGCCGTTGGTCTTGGAGACGCCCTTGCCGGGCAGCGCGACCAGGAACGCGTCCTTGCCGGCGGCGGCCTTGACGGCCGTCTTGGCCGCGGCCTCGCTCTCCAGGTTGAACACGCCGACCGTCCCGATGAGGGAGCCGTTGGTCAGCGCGTAGGTGGCGCGGAGCGCCTGCGTGCAGCCGCCCTTCTTGAGGGTCTTCTCCAGGGTCTTGCCGCCGACGACGCCGGTGCAGCCCTTCTTGGCGCTGGCGGCCGTCCGCACGTACTTGTACTTGCCCACCTTGAACTTCCCGTTGCCGTAGACCTCCTTGAGGGTCAGCGGCGCGGGGTCGGTGGTGCGGCTCTGCAGCTTCACCGGCGCGAGGACGGGCTTCGTCGGGCTGGGGGTCGGCTTGGCCTGCGGGGACGCGGCCTCGGAGGACGGCGTCTTCGGCTCGTCGTCGCCCTTCAGCATCGACGACAGCCCGACGCCGCCGCCGATGAGGAGGATCCCGGCCACCGCCGCGCCACCGATGATCAGCGGCAGGTTGCGGCGCTTCTCGGGCGGGTCCTGCGGGCCTTGCGGGCCCGGCGGGCCGGGTGGCATGCCCTCGTAGGAGCCGTAGGGGTCCGCGCCGGCGGCGTTGCCGGCGACGGGCTCGTCGCCCCACGCGGGCGGCTGGCCGGGGAACGCGGCGGTCTGGTCGCCCGGCCCGCCGGGCTGCCCGCCGCCGAACGCCTCATTGCCGAACGACTCTCGGCCCGGCGGCTCCTGCCCGAAGGGCTCCTGGCCGAACTGGTCCTGCCCGAACTGGTCTTGGCCGAAGGGCTCCTGCCCGTACGGCCCTTGCCCGAACGGCTCCTGCCCCGGGGGCTCCTGCGCGAACGGCTCCTGGCCGAACGGCTCTTGCCCGTACGGCATGCCGCCGGGTCCCTCGTCGCGCGGTGCGAAGGGGGACTCGTCGTTGTCGTGGCCGTACGGCGGCGCTTCGGCTCCGGGTCCGTACGGCGCGTGCGGCGACTGCCGCGGAGGCCAGTCGCCGGGTTTGCCTTGATCGCCCGGATAACCCATGGGTTGGACCTTACCGTTCCTCGTTCAGGGCTCTGGACCTTCGAGACACCCACCATGACATGGGGGCGAACCGGACGCCGGTGATTTGCCGAAGGTCGCTGTCCCGGCCGAGGGGCCCGGTCACTTCCAGCCGAAGTCCTGCGTCCACAGTGGGCCACCGGATCCGGACGCCCGCCCGACACCGATGGCGCGCAGCCCGCAGTTGAGGATGTTGGCCCGGTGACCTGGGCTGTTCATCCAGCCCTTCACGACGGCCGCGGCGGTCGGGTAGCCCTTGGCGATGTTCTCGGCGCCGGGGCTGCTGTAGCCGGCGTCCTCCATCCGCTTCCACGGGCTGTCGCCGTTGCGGGACGTGTGGTCGAAGTAGTCGTTGGCCGCCATGTCCGCGGAGTGCTTGCGGGCCGCGACGACGAGCCGTGCGTCGGTGCGCAGCGCCTTGCACCCGTGCTTGGCGCGCTCGGTGTTGGTGAGCGACACGACGGCCGCCTCGGTGCTGGACGATCCGCCGGAGCCGCCGCCCGAGGTGCCGCCCCCGCCCGAGGACGGCGGCTCGGCCGGTTCGGACCGCTCGCCGGACTTGGACGGCCCGGCCGCGGTGCTCTTGCGCGGGTGGATCGGCTTCAGCGGCGGCGTCTGCTCCGCCGTGCTCGGCGCGGCCGAGGCGCTGGGCGTGCCCGCACCGCCCTCCGTGCCCGTCCCGGGCTCCGAACCCGTCCCGGTCGGCAGGTCGCTCTGCGGCCCCTGGAGCACGGGCGAGGCGCCCCGCTCCGGCCCGGACGCGGACGTCTTCTCCGGCCGCAGCTCCGGCAGGACCAGCCGGTCGATCGCGACGCCGAGCCCGATGGCGAGGCCGGACGCGGCGACGACCGCCATGATCCCGGTCGCGCCCTTGCCCCGGGACTTCTTGCCTTCCGGCGGACGCCCGTGCCGCGCCCCGTCGCCGCCGGAGCGGCGTCCCCCGGGAGGGGCGCCGGGGCGGGTACGCCGCGGGCCGCTGGCGACGAGCTCGTCACGGTAGGCGGGCTCGTCACGGGAAGAAGGCGCGCCACCGCGCGGGGCGGCGTCGCGTGGCGCGGAGCCGCGCTGCCCGGCGGGGCCGGGCCTGCGGCGTCCGGCTGGATCACCTGGTCTGCGGGGAGTGGTCAGCGGAGGCTCCCGGGTGCGGGCCGGCATGAGCCGGCGTGGGCCGGTCGCCCGGCACCATATCCCGATATGAACCCCCGGTTACGAAGATCGGCCGATAAAGATCAAAACCGCTACATTCCGTGATCAATAGGCCGCCGACCGTTCGCCATGTACGGCGAATGGCGAGATGGGGGATAATGGGCGGCGCGGCCGAGGGCGTCGTGGCGGCTCGTTTTGACCCGTACGCGCGCGGCCGAGTATCCTGCGTGTTTGTTGTGTGCGTTGACGCGTGCCCGGGTGGCAGGCGGGAGCGACGCGACGACGTGCCGGTGTCCCTTGAGTACGCGCCCCTCGCGGCGTCGTGCGGGGCCCGGCCTCCCGGAGCGCCGGGTCGGATGATCCTCTGATCGGCGCGAGCAGGATTCCGCTGCCAGGCGACGCCCGCCCGCGAGGGTGGGCGGAGGATCGAAACCGCTGAGAGTCGACGAGAAACGAAGGCTTACGACCGTGCGCACGTACACCCCTAAGCCCGCTGACGTCCAGCGTCAGTGGTACGTCATCGACGCGACCGATGTCGTGCTGGGCCGTCTCGCCAGTCAGGTCGCGCAGCTGCTCCGGGGTAAGCACAAGCCGATCTACGCTCCGCACCTGGACACCGGTGACTTCGTCGTCATCGTGAACGCCGACAAGGTGGCGCTGTCCGGCAACAAGGCGGAGCGCAAGAAGGCCTACCGGCACTCGGGGTACCCGGGCGGACTCCGCTCGATCACCTACACCGAGCTGCTGGCCAAGCACCCCGAGCGGGCCGTCGAGAAGGCGATCAAGGGCATGCTGCCCAAGACCTCCCTCGGCCGGAAGATGTTCGGCAAGGTGAAGGTCTACGCCGGACCCGACCACCCGCACCAGGCGCAGAAGCCGGTCCCGTTCGAGATCACCCAGATCAGCCAGACCGGCGAGTGACGCCGCGCACGATCCACTCGTGCGCACCTGAGACAGAGGCCGCCGGGGCACCCGTTGGACGGGCCAGCCGCCCTGGCCAGAACACCCGAGGAGAACCGTGGACGACACCGAGACCACCGGCGCCGAGCAGGCCGCCGAGACCGAGTCGTACGAGGACGCGCCGTCCGAGTACAGCACCGAGACCCCCGAGGCCGCCGGCGAGAGCTTCCTCGGCCAGCCGGTCGCGACCGGCCCCGCGGCCGGCACCGGCCGCCGCAAGCAGGCCATCGCGCGGGTCCGCATCGTCCCCGGCACCGGCCAGTGGAAGATCAACGGCCGCACCCTGGACCAGTACTTCCCGAACAAGGTGCACCAGCAGATCGTGAACGAGCCGTTCGTGCTGCTGAGCCTGGAGGGGCAGTTCGACGTGCTCGCGCGCGTCAACGGCGGCGGCACCACCGGCCAGGCCGGTGCGCTGCGCCTCGGCATCTCCCGTGCGCTGCAGTTCGCGAACATCGAGCACCGCCCGGCGCTGAAGAAGGCCGGCTTCCTCACCCGCGACGCGCGGGTGCCGGAGCGCAAGAAGGCCGGCCTCAAGAAGGCCCGCAAGGCTCCGCAGTACAGCAAGCGTTGATCGACGGCACGAGCCGTCGCACCCCGTGGACTTCTCCGCGGCCGGCCCTCCATGGCCGGCGCACCGGGTGCGGCGGCTCGTCCGCTTTTCCGGGGTTGCCCTCTGCGATCGGGAGTTGAACTGTGGCTCGTCTGTTCGGGACCGACGGCGTGCGCGGGCTCGCCAACCGCGACCTCACCGCCCCGCTCGCCATGGACCTGTCCGTCGCGGCGGCGCGGGTGCTGGGCGAGCAGGGCGCGTTCAAGGGGCACCGGCCGGTCGCGGTGGTCGGCCGCGACCCGCGCGCCTCGGGCGAGTTCCTGGAGGCGGCCGTCGTGGCCGGCCTCGCCAGTTCCGGGGTGGACGTGCTGCGCCTCGGCGTCCTGCCGACGCCCGCGGTCGCGCACCTGACGCACGCGCTGGACGCCGACCTCGGCGTGATGCTGTCGGCGTCGCACAACCCGGCCCCCGACAACGGCATCAAGTTCTTCGACCGCAGCGGCTACAAGCTGCCCGACGAGATCGAGGACCGGATCGAGGCGCGGCTCGGTGAGGTCTGGGAGCCGCCGACCGGTTCCGGGGTCGGCCGCGTCCGGGAGGCGCACGGCGCCGTCGAGCAGTACGTGGCGCACCTGCTGACCACGGTCCCGGTGTCGCTGGACGGCCTGCGCGTCGTCGTCGACTGCGCGAACGGCGCGTCCTGCGACGTGGCCCCGGAGGCGCTGCGCCGCGCCGGCGCCGAGGTCTTCACGATCGGGACGGCCCCCGACGGGCTGAACATCAACTCCGGCTGCGGCTCCACCCATCTGGAGGCGCTGCAGAAGGCCGTCCACGAGCACGGCGCGGACGTGGGCATCGCGAACGACGGTGACGCCGACCGCTGCCTGGCCGTGACCGCGTCCGGCGAGATCGTGGACGGCGACCAGATCATGGCGATCCTGGCCGTCGACCTGCGCGAGTCGGGCGTCCTCGCCGCCGACACCGTCGTCGCGACCGTGATGTCGAACCTGGGCTTCAAGCTCGCGATGCGGGAGGCCGGGATCACCGTGGTGGAGACCGCGGTCGGAGACCGGTACGTTCTGGAGGCGATGAAGGAGGGCGGGTTCGGGTTCGGCGGCGAGCAGTCCGGCCACGTCATCATGCTGGACCACGCCACCACCGGCGACGGCGTCCTCACCGGGCTGCACCTGCTCGCCGCGATGGTCCGCACGGGCCGTCCGCTGGACGAGCTGACCAAGGTGATGACGCGGCTGCCGCAGGTCCTCATCAACGTGAAGGACGTCGACAAGGCGCGCGCCAAGACGTCCCCGGAGCTGGCCGAGGCCGTCGCCGCCGCCGAGGCGGATCTGGGCGACACCGGCCGCGTCCTGATCCGCCCGAGCGGCACCGAGCCGATGGTCCGCGTGATGGTCGAGGCGGCCTCCGAGGCGCAGGCCCAGTCGGTCGCCGAACACCTCGCCGGCGTGGTGAAGACGACGCTGGGCTAGCGTTCGTCGATCTCCAGTTTCCCCACCTTGAGGTGCTTGATCTCCACGATCCCCGCCTCAAGGTGGCCGACGACGGCCCGCTTGACGACGAGCTTGCCGATGGCGACCGCGCCCACGGCCAGGGCGCCGACCGCCATCGCCCCGACCGCCAGCGAGCCGAGCCCGTTGGCCGGCCGCAGCGTCAGCCCGGTCGCCGACGCCCCGGTCACCTCGGCTCCGGTGGCCCGAGCCCCCACGCTCCGCTTGGTCCGCACCCGCGCCTGCTCGTCCGCGCCCTCGTTGCCGTTCGCTTCGCTCATGAAGAGCACCCTACGACCCGTTGACTTGCGGTGTGTCGTTGTTATGCGGCCGCTCATGACAACCACGCGCCGCGAGTCAACAGCGGGTGAGGAAGGTTTGGAGGGCGTCGTGGTCGGCGCGGGTCGTCGGGAGGGAGTACTTCTTGGCCACGGCCACGTACTTGATGGCGTAGGCGCACTGGAAGGGCTTCTGGGGCTTCCACTCGCCGGGGCCCGAGTCGCTCTTCTGCCGGTTGGGCACGCCCCAGACGGCGAGCAGGTTGCCGTGGTCGTTGGCGAACGTCTCGCGCCGGTCCTCGCTCCAGCGGGACGCGCCCATCCGCCAGGCGAGGGCGAGCGGGTAGACGTGGTCGATCTGCACCTCGGAGGCGTCCTTCTTGGCGAAGGTGATCTTCTTGCCGCTGTAGGGGTCGTCCAGCCGGCCCGCCATGACGACGCAGTCGCCCTTCTTCTCGACCTTCGTGAGGTCCCGGTCGAGGACGTCGTTGCGCTGGTCGCAGCCGTTGTGGTCGGTGTCCTTCCAGCGCGTCCCGAACTTGCCGCGCTCGTAGCCGCCGCCGTCGCCCTCGGACGCGATGCGCAGGCCGGACAGGTCCTTGCGTGCGCGGGCCTGGTCGCCGGAGGCGGGCTTGTGGCCGCCAGAGGCGGGCTTGCCGCTCCCGGCGGACGGGGACGAGCCGGGCTCGGTGACGCTCACCTTGCCTTCGCAGCCCGCCGCCGCCAGCGGGACGGCGATCATGAGGGCGGCCACGGCCGTCCGCATGGCCGGCCGCGGGGCCGTCCGGGGGGCGTGTGACATGCCTTCACCGTCCTGGGGGTTTTCTGTTTATATTTGCCACTTCGCAGGTAAATAACCGATCAAACCGTATGGCCTGGCGTCCCCGCCACACCGCCCCGCCGTTTACGGCACGATTGGCCCGTGCTGCATCTCAGAGCGATCGTCCCGGCGGACCGGACGGACGCGTCCTGCAAGGCGCTGGCCGAATGCGCCGGGGCGACCAACGTCGTCGTCATCGAGGGCGCGGCCCGCGTCCCGCCCGGCGACCTCGTGACCGCCGACGTCGCCCGCGAGTCCGCGAACGAGGTCCTGGACGCGCTGCGCGCGCTCCACGTCGACCGGGACGGCTCCATCGCCCTCGACAAGGTCGACCTGACGCTGTCGGAGCGCGCCGAGCTGGCCATGGAGCGGGCGCCCGGCCACGGCGACGACGCCGTCGTCTGGGAGGAGCTCGACCGGCAGGTCAGCGAGGGAACCGCGCTCACCTGGTCGTTCGTCGCGTTCCTGGCGCTGGCCACGCAGCTCGCCGGGATCGCCGCGCTGATCGACTCGCCGGTGCTGGTGGTCGGCGCGATGGTCCTCGGGCCGGAGTTCGGCGCGATCGCGGCGATCTGCTACGGGCTCGTCCGGGGGCAGCCGCGCCGGATCGTGGACGCGCTGCGCGCGCTGCTGGTCGGGTTCGCCGTCGCGATCGTGATCACCTATGTGTGCGCGCTGGTCAGCCGCTGGATCGGGGTGATCGAGCTGGACCGGCTGCCCGACGACCGGCCGCTCACCGCGTTCATCTACAGCCCGGACCGCTGGTCGTTCATCGTCGCGCTGCTCGCCGGCGGCGCCGGGGTGCTGTCGCTCACCGCGGGCAAGTCGTCGGCGCTGGTCGGCGTCTTCATCTCCGTCACCACGGTGCCCGCCGCCGGGAACCTCGCGGTCGCGATGGCGCTGCGGCACACCAGCGAGATCACCGGCTCGCTGCTCCAGCTCGCCGTCAACTTCGCCGGGATGGTCATCGCCGGGGCGCTGACGCTGCTCGTCCAGCGGTACCTGTGGGCGGCGGTCCTGCGGCAGCGGGGCAGAAGGTCGGCCGTTCGGGGAACTTAGGTCGATCCAGGATCGGACCAAAGGCCACCCCTCATCGCCCTTTAGGGTGACGTGACGCACGGCGCCAGCCGCTAGGTTCGACCGTATGCCGATAATCGCCACCCAGGGCCTGACGATGAGGTTCGCCCGGGTGACCGCCCTGGACGACCTCTCCGTGGCCGTCGAACCCGGAGTCGTCGGGCTGGTCGGTGCCAACGGCGCCGGCAAGTCGACGCTCATCAAGATCCTGCTCGGCCTGCTGCCGCCGACCTCGGGCACCGCGACCGTGCTGGGCCTCGACATCGCGCGCGAGGGCCTGCGGATCCGGGAGAGCGTCGGGTTCATGCCCGAGTACGAGTGCCTGCCGCCGGACGTCTCCGCGACCGAGTTCGTCGTGCACATGGCCCGGATGTGCGGGCTGCCTCCGACCGCGGCCCGCGAGCGCGCCGCCGACACGCTCCGGCACGTCGGCCTGTACGAGGAGCGGTACCGTCCCATCGGCGGCTACTCCACCGGGATGCGCCAGCGGGTGAAGCTCGCGCAGGCCCTCGTCCACGACCCGAAGCTCGTCTTCCTGGACGAGCCCACCAACGGCCTCGACCCGGCCGGCCGCGACGAGATGCTCGACCTGATCCGCCGCATCGGCGCCGAGTTCGGGATCAGCGTCCTCGTCACCTCCCACCTGCTGGGCGAGCTTGAGCGGGTCTGCGACCACGTCGTCATCATCGACGGCGGGAAGCTGCTGCGCTCGCAGGCCGTCGAGGCCTACACCACGGAGAGCGGCGTCCTCACCGTCGAGGTGGACGACGGACGCGACACGCTCGGGCAGCACCTCCACGACCAGGGCGTGACCGTCCATCCGGAGGGCCGGTTCCTCGTCGTCGACATCGCCGGCGAGCAGACCTACGACCTGATCCGCGACGGCGTCGCCGACCTCGGGCTGCGGCTGATCCGGATGGAGCAGCGCCGCCACCACATCGAGGAGGTCTTCCAGGCGGGGCCCGCGGGGCCCGCGGGGCCGCCCGCACCGGCCGGTGCCGTCCAGCCCGGTGCCGTCCAGCCCGGTGCCGTCCAGCAGGGAGCGCCGCGATGAGCACCAGCACGATCCACGACATCGGCTACCGGCACTACGACGGGCGCCGCAACGGCCGCGCCTACGTGCTGCGGTCCCTGTACGTGCACAACCTGCGCGCCGCGTTCGGCCTCGGCCGCCCGGCGCGCGCCAAGGTGATGCCGTTCCTGCTCGCGGCGATCATGCTGCTGCCGGCCGCCGGGTCGGTCGCGGCGTTCGCGTTCACCAAGGAGCCGGACGCGCTGTTCCGGTACGCCTCCTACGCCGTCATCATGCAGGTCATCGTGGCGATCTTCCTGGCCACGCAGGCGCCGGTGCTGGCCTCCCGGGAGATCCGCTTCCACGTCATCCCGCTGTACTTCTCGCGGCCGGTCGGCCACCTCGACTTCGTGCTGGCCAAGGGCGCCGCGATGGCGTCCGCGCTGTTCGCGCTGATGGCGGTGCCCGTCACCGTCCTCTACGTCGGCGGCCTGGTCGCCAAGATGCCGGACTCGGGCGAGCAGGTGCTCAAGTGGCTGGGCGCCCTGGTCGGCTGCGTGCTGTTCGCGCTGGTGCTGGCGGCGATCGGGATGGTGGTCGCGGCGTTCACCCCGCGGCGCGGCTTCGGCGTCGCCGCGGTCATCGCCGTCTACATGGTCAGCGCCGCGTTCGTCGGCGCCGTGCAGGGCATCGCCGAGGCGCAGACGAACTTCACCCTCCAGGGCTGGGCGGGGCTGTTCACGCCGTTCAACCTGGTGGACATCGTCCAGGTCCGGTTGCTCGGGGCGCAGTCATCGTCCGCCGGGGTGCCGTCCGGTATCGAAGGCGGCATCGTCGCGCTGGCGCTGTGCGCCGTCATCGTCCTCGGCTCGATCGCGGTCCTGTACCGCCGGTTCCGGAAGGCGGGACTCTCATGACCGAGCGAAGCGAAACGGGGGGTGCGGGGGGTCGTCCCCCCACAGGGAACCCGAGTGAGCTGATATTGGAGAACGTGTCCCGCTGGTACGGGAACGTCGTCGCCGTCAACGGCGTGTCGATGAAGGTCGGGCCGGGCGTCACCGGGCTCCTCGGCCCGAACGGCGCCGGCAAGTCGACGCTCATCCACATGATGGGCGGGTTCCTCGCGCCCTCGTCCGGGTCCGTCACGCTGGACGGCACGCCGATCTGGCGCAACCCGGGCGCCTACCGCAGCCTCGGGCTCGTCCCGGAACGGGAGTCGGCGTACGACTTCCTCACCGGCGAGCAGTTCATCCTCGCGATGGCCAAGCTGCACAAGCTGCCCGAACCGGGCGCCGCCGCCCGCCGCGCCATCGGCCTGGTGGAGATGGAGTACGCGGCCGACCGGCAGATCGGCAACTACTCCAAGGGCATGAAGCAGCGCATCAAGATGGCCTCGGCGCTGGTGCACGACCCGCCCGTCCTGCTGCTGGACGAGCCGTTCAACGGCATGGACCCGCGGCAGCGGCTCCAGCTGATGGACCTCATCCAGCGGATGGCCGCCGAGGGCCGCACGATCCTGTTCTCCTCGCACATCCTGGAGGAGGTGGAGCGGCTCGCCAGCCACATCGAGGTGATCGTGGCGGGCCGGCACGCCGCCTCCGGCGACTTCCGCAAGATCCGTCGGCTGATGACCGACCGGCCGCACATCTTCCTCGTCCGCTCCGCCGACGACCGCCGGCTCGCCGCCGCGATCATCGCGGACGGGTCGGCCCGCAGCGTCCAGCTGACCGACAAGGGGCTGCAGGTGGAGGCGATCGACTTCCAGCGCTTCACCTGGCTGCTCCCGCAGGTCGCCCGCGACGCCGACGTGCGCCTCTGGGAGGTCTCCCCGGCCGACGAGTCCCTCGAAAGCGTCTTCTCCTATCTGGTGGCGACATGAACGCGACGATCGCGATGATCACGTTCCGGGCGATGCTCGGCCGCAAGCGCGCGCTGCTCCTGCTGGCCCTGCCGCTGCTCCTGCTGGTCCTGGCGATCGGCCTGAAGGCGACCGGGAACGACGACCTGGACATCTCGGCGACCGTCCAGCAGCAGTTCGGGCTGGCGACGCTGCTGCCGCTGCTCGCGCTGATCGCCGGCACCGGCGTGATCGGGCCCGAGATCGACGACGGCCAGATCATGTACGTGCTGACCAAGCCGATCCCGCGCGAGGTGATCGTGCTGACGAAGCTCGCCGTGGCGATCGTGCTGACGACGGCGTTCGCGGTCGTCCCGACGCTGCTGGCGGGGCTGATCCTGACCGGCACGACGGCGCAGCTGACGCCCGCGTTCGCGCTCGGGGCGCTGGTCGGCGGCATCGCCTATAGTGCGGTGTTCGTCGCCCTCGCGGTCGCCAGCCGCAACGCCGTCACGATCGGCCTGCTGTACGCGCTGGTGTGGGAGACGCTGCTCGGCAGCTTCGCGCCGGGCGCCAAGTCGGCGTCCATCCAGCAGTGGTCCCTGTCGGTCATCGACGCGCTCACCGGGGCGTCGCCGGTCAAGTCGACGGTCGACCTGCCGCTGGCGATCGCGCTGCTGGTCGTGGTCACGCTCGCCGGGACGTTCCTCGCGGCGTTCCGCCTGCGCACGCTGGCGGTCGCCAGCGCGGACTAGCGGGCGGGGCGGACTAGCGGGCGAGGAGGCCGCGGTCCATGGCGACGACGACGGCGTGGGTGCGGTCGCTGACGTCGAGCTTGGCGAAGACGCGGAGCAGGTGCGTCTTGACGGTCGCCTCGGCGATGACGAGCCGCCGCCCGATCTCGGCGTTGGACAGCCCGTCGGCGACCGCCCGGAGCACGTCGATCTCCCGGGCGGTCAGCGCCACCGGCTCCGGGCGGCGCATCCGGGCGACGAGCTTCTCCGCGACGCGGGGCGCGAGGACGGTCTCGCCCCGCGCCGCCGCGTGGATCGCCCCGACGAGCTGGTCGCGGGTCGTGTCCTTCAGCAGGTAGCCGATGGCGCCGGCCTCGATCGCGCGCTCGATCTCGGTGTCGGTGTCGTAGGTGGTGAGGACGAGGACGCGGGTGCCGAGCCGGCCGAGCTCGCCGGTGGCGGCGACGCCGTC
The DNA here is from genome assembly GCF_004349235.1 of Actinomadura darangshiensis. GTDB lineage: Bacteria > Actinomycetota > Actinomycetes > Streptosporangiales > Streptosporangiaceae > Spirillospora > Spirillospora darangshiensis. The sequence goes on from NZ_SMKY01000064.1 coordinate 19,037, forward strand.
CATGACGGGCATCCGCAGGTCGAGCAGGGCGACGTCGGGGCGGACCCGGCCGGCGAGGGCGACGGCCTCGCGGCCGTCGCCCGCCTCGCCGACGATCTCGATGGTGGGCTCGGCGGCCAGCAGCGCGACGACGCCCGCCCGCATGACCGTGTGGTCGTCCACGACGATGATCCGCAGTGTTCCGGTCATGTCAGGCCCTCGCGGGGATCATGGCGAGGACGCGGGTGCCGTCGCCGGGGGAACTGGTCACGGTGAGCTCGCCGCCCAGCTCGGCGAGGCGGCGGCGCATCCCGTCCAGGCCGAAGCCGCGGGACTCGGCCACCGCGAAGCCGCGCCCGTCGTCGGTGATCTCCAGTTCGATGCCGTGCGGGCACCGTTCGAGGACGATCCCGACCGTGGACGCGGCGGCGTGCTTGCGGACGTTCGCGAGCGACTCCTGCGTGCAGCGCAGCAGCGCGATCCGGGTCGTCCGGTCGCAGTCGACGTCGGGCAGGTCGGCGCTGACGGTGAGGCCGGTGTCCTCGGCGAACCGGTCGAGGGCGCGGCGCAGCATCGCGGCCACCGACGCCGGGACGACGCTGCCCTGCGACGCCGACCCGACGAGGACGCGCGCCTCGGCGAGGTTCTCCCGGGCGGTCTGCTCGATCGAGCCGAGCTGCTGGGCGCTCCTGCCCGGGTCGGTGCCGAGGCCGTCCCGGGCCGCCTCCGCCAGGACGACGATCGACGCGAACCCCTGCGCGAGCGTGTCGTGGATCTCCCGGGCGAGGCGTTCGCGCTCGTCGGCGGCGCCCTGCCGGCGCTGCGCCTCGGCGAGCCGCCGCTCGGCGTCCGCCAGGTCGGCGGCGAGGAGCCGCTCCCGCTCGTCGTGCTGCCCGACGACCCGGTGCATCCACAGCCCGAACAGGACCCCGGCCGCGTACCCGATGAGCGCGGCGATCGCGTTGCCGGAGACGATCTCCCCGCCCGGAGCCGACTGGACGGCGTCCCCGGCGACGTCGGCCGCGGCGGCGGCGCCGCTGAGGACGACCGCGCGCCGCGGGCTGCCCGCGAGGATCCAGAAGTGCGGGAGCGACACGATGAGCAGGGACGCGGCGCCGTCCATGGCGTAGGAGACGCCGCCGATCCCCGCGATGAGGACGCCGAGGAAGGTGAAGCGGCGGACCGCCGGGTTCCCCGGGAACGTCCCCGTGATCGGGTAGCAGAGCGCGAGCACGGACAGCAGCGCCAGCGTCGTCGACCGCGCCGAGTCGGGCTGGTCCCACACGCCCATGGCGGGCGGGACCAGCCCCAGCAGCACCCAGACGGCGAAGTACCACCGGCGGAGCGGACGTTCGCTGGGCTGGGGCATGCCGATCAGCCTACGTTCTGCAGCGCCGGTCCAGCGGCGTCGTCCCTGGCCGGGCGCATGCTCCGGGACGGCCACCAGCAGCGGTCGCCGAGCAGCAGCATCAGCGCGGGCAGGATCATGATGCGGATGACGGCGGCGTCCAGCAGCACGGCCACCGCCAGCGCGAAGCCCATCTGCTTCAGCTCCATGATGTGGATGAAGACGAAGCTGGCGAACACCGTCACCATTACGAACGCGGCGCTGGTCACCACGCTCGCCGAGCCGCCGACGCCGTCCAGCACGGCCTGCCGGGTGGGGACGCCGCGCCGCGCCGCCTCCCGGATCCGGCTGATCACGAAGACCTGGTAGTCCATGGACAGCCCGAACAGGATCACGAACAGGAACAGCGGGACGCGGGAGCCGATCGACCCGGTGGAGGTGAAGTCGAGCAGGCCCTCCGCCCATGTCCCCTGGAACACGAGGGTGAGCAGGCCGAGTGCGGCGCCGGCCGACAGCAGGTTGAGCGCCACGCCGAGCAGCCCGAGGACGACCGAGCGGAACGCCCAGACCGTCATCGCGAACGTGACGAGCAGGAGCGCCCCGACGATGAACGGCAGCTTGCTCTTCTGGTGCTCCGGGTAGTCGGCGTAGCGGGCGATGTCGCCGCTCACGGCGGTCTCGGCGTGCAGCTTCCCGACGGTCTGCGGGACGTACTCGCCGCGGACCCGGTCCAGGGAGCGCCGGGCCTCGTCGGTGCTGACGTGGTGCGGCACCGCGAGTTCGAGCAGGTGGATCCGCTGGTCGGGCGAGGTGCGCAGCTCGGACGTCCCGGCGAGCAGCGGGTCCTGCCCGGCCCGCGCGGCGAGGTCGCGGAGGGCGGCGGTCACTTCGCCGGCCTGGCCGGCGTCGGCCTTGACGACGATCTGGTGCATGGACTTCAGCTCGGGGAACGCCGTGTTGAGCCGGTCGTACACCTGCATGGCGGGGATCTGGCGCGGGTGGCTGTCGCGGCCCATGTCGGTCAGGTTGAGGTTGAGCAGCGGGGCGGCCAGCGCCAGCATCGCGAGCACCGCCACCGCCAGCGTCGCGGCCGGGTGCTTGCCGGTGGGGCGCAGCATCGCCTTGGTGATCCGGCCGTTGCCCGTCCTCGGCGCCTTCTGGACGCGGCCGCGCCGGGCGGCACGCCGCTCCGCCCAGCCGCCGAGCTTGGCCAGCACCGCGGGCAGGACGGTCAGCGAGCTGACGACGGCGACCAGCGTGACGAGGATCGCGGCGGTCGCGATCGAGGAGAAGATCACGTCGTCGGCCAGGTACAGCGTCGCGCTGGACACCGCGACCGCCAGCCCGGACACCACCACCGACCGCCCGGACGTCGCCGCCGCGATCTCCACGGTGGCCCGCGCGTTCAGCCGGCCGCCCGACCGGGCCCGCTCCTCCCGCTCCCGCTTGAGGTAGAAGAGCGTGTAGTCGACGCCGACGGCCATGCCGATCAGCAGGATGATGCTGGCGCCGACGCCGGCGTCCGGGAACACGTGCGAGGCGAGCATCGACAGGCCGATCGCCGCCGCGATCGAGGTGAGGGCCAACACCACCGGCACGACCGCCACCGCGAACGAGCCGAACACCAGCAGCAGCGTGAGCAGCGTGATCGGCAGCGCGATCACCTCGGTGCGGGCGAGGTCGTCGTCGCGCAGCTCACCGACGCCCTTGCTGATGGACGGGCTGCCCGTCTCCTCCACCTTGACGTCCGGATGGGCCTTCTGGACGTCGGCCGTCTGGGCGAGGAGCGGCTCGACGTGGTCCTTGCCCTGGAGTTCGCTGCCTTTCAGGGTCACGTCGACGCGCAGCGCCGTGCCGTCCTTCGCCCGGATCGGCGCGGACACCGACTCGACCTCGGGGAGCCGCTTCATCCGGGCGGCGGCGTCCTTCGCCGCCGCGCCGGCCGCGGTCCCCGTCCCGGTGACCAGCACGTGCTCGACGGGCTTCTGCTGCAGCCCGCCCTCGGCGGCCATGGCCTCCGCCCGTCCGGCCTCGCCGATCCGGTAGTCCTCGGTCGTGGCGGCGTGCCCGCCGACCGACATGCCGATACCGAGGCACAGGGCCACGAACAGGAACCAGCTCGCGATCCCGCGCCACGGGTGCCCGGCGCTCCACCGGGCCATGCGTACAGGGAGATTCGTCATGCGGAAAATGCTGGCCGCAGGGCCCTGTTCCGCATGAGCCTCGTCCGGTTGAACCTGCCGTCCACCGATCGGTGGACCCGGCCGCACGTCAGCCGGTGACGCGTTCCAGTTCGGCGATCATCTCCGACGCCGTGACCGGGTCGAGCGCTCCGAACGGATGCTCCGTGCCGGAGTAGCGGCCCGTCATGAGCATGACGCGCTCGATCGTCTGCTCGGCGTACTCCTCGGGGTCGATGACGCGGATGCCCGGCTCGAAGGCGACCATCACGTGCCGGTCGTCCGGGGTCATCAGGTTCACCTGGCGGCGGAAGCCGCCGGTCTCCTTGTCGCCGAGTTCCCAGCCGCGGGACGTCATGCCCATGAACCTGCCGAAATGGGCGGTGCGTCCTTCGAAGCGCTTGAGGCGGCCGGTGTCGCGCTCGTCGTCCGCCAGTTCGTGGACGGGGCGTCCGAGCTGCGGGAACGGCTGCAGGATCTCGTAGTCGGCGAAGACCGAGGCCCAGGCGGCGACGGTGTCCTGGCCGAGCAGGACGGGATGGGGGAGCATCACACGGGCGTCCGGCGGCAGGACGAACGCGTCGTCGCGGACGTCCGCGAGCGTGCCGTCCTCGGCGACCCGGAACGCCGTGCCATCGGCGGACCACACCAGGCGGCGGACGAGGTGGCCCAGCAGCGGATGGCCCGCGAAGATCGAGCCGAACTCCCCGGACGTCCAGGAACGCCCGGCGACCATTGCCTTCTCCAGCCGCTTCAGCTGGTCGGCGGCGACGGCCTTGGCCTCCTTCTTCAAGTCGGCGAACCGCTTGTAGGCGGCCGGGGCGAGGGCGTCGTCGTCCTTGACGCCCGGCTTCGGCAGCGTCTTGCGGGGCTTGCCGTCCTCGTCGGCCACGAACGGCTTGAGCTGCTCGTCGAAGCCGACCACGAACCGGCGCGGGCCGTAGTCGAGCGTCATGGAGCCCGCCGCGTCCAGCCCGAGGTCGGGGACGATCCGGTCGGCCAGCTGCTCGGGCGTCAGGGCGCGCTCCCGGGCGATGGCGTCCAGCCGGCGCTGCGCGCGGGGACGTATGTGTTTGGCGTCGGCGGCCCTGCGGGCGAGGCGGTCCAGGTGGCGCAGCAGGTCGTCCGGCGGCGCGTCGATCGCCATGAGGACGTCGAGGGCGGTCAGTCCCTTGAACGTCCAGGAGTAGTAGTTGTCCCAGCGGGCCATCCGGCCGGCCAGCCGCGCGGCCGTCTCGGCGTCGCCGAGCCGCCGCAGCGCGTACTGCGCTCCCGTCGAGGCCCAAAGCCCGCTGCCCCGATCGTTCTCGTACACCGCCCAGGCGAACTCGGCGAGCGAGCCCGGATCGCACAGCTCGATGACCTGCTCGCAGCCCTGGTACGGGTCCTCGGGCGTGGAGATCAGCAGCATGGTCACGAAATGCCGGGCGGCCCCCACCGGCAGCGCCCGCTCGCGTCCGCGCAGCAGCAACTGCGGAAGCTTGTCGCGGACGATCTCCTCGTCCCACTGCGGCAGGTCGTCGGGGTACTGGTCCAGCGGGTCGGTGCCCAGAGCGTCGATCGCCGCGGCCGCCTCGTCGCCGTACTGTCGCGCCGCCTCGACGATGCACGCGCTGCCGTGCTCGCGGGCGATGAGCGCGAGGGCCTGCTCGGCCTTCGTGCGCTTCGGGCCGGGCTTGCGCAGCGCGTCCGGAATGACGAACGGTGCCGCGGCCGCGCCGTGCCACCCGAACCAGAGCCGCACGGCGGCGTCGTCGTGCCGGCCGATCCCGTTGATCATCGCGCGCGCCGTGGCGTCGTCCACGAACGGGACGAGCGCGTCCGCGCAGGAAGCGTGCTTCTTGGTCGCGTGCAGGATCAGAGCGCGGGCCGCCGTCCCGCGCCGGGCGGCGAAGTGCTTGAGCGGCGTGCGGTAGGACCACCCGGCCCAGTCCTCGTGGTAGCGCTCGTCGGCGAGAAGCTCGTCCGCGAGATCGCCGGGGCCCCGCACCACCAGCCAGTAGAACCTGCGGGCACGGTCCCCGCCCCGCGGATCGCGCAGGGCGGCGCCGCTGCGGTAGTGCTCGGCCACCGCCTCCCAGTCGGAGTCGTCGGGGAGCGCGGGCTGGTACGCCTTGGCGAAGCCGTCCCGGGATTCCAGCCATTCCTCGCGCAGGCCGGGCGGCCACGACTCGGCGGCAGGGGTCGTGGGACGCTTCAGCCCCTTCAGGACGACCGGCTCCGTGCCCGCCCGGCCGCGGCGCGTCCACGGCGGTTCGACGAGCAGGCGGGGGAGCGCGCTTTCGGCGGCGTCTTCGATGCGGGAGGTCTCGGTCATCGCTCCAGTCTCACGGCAGAGGCGGACAATCTCGGGTCTTGCGACGCGGCGGCCCGTGCCCGCGGTTCGGGGACGCGGGAGGTCGTCACGGTGTTGTGATCGTTCGGCGCTTCCGCGGACGTGTCCGGGGCGCGAAGATCAGGGGCCGATTCCTCCCCCGCGCCGGAGCACCGATGACCTATGCCTCCTCCCCGGCCGAGACCGTCCGGCCGCCGCGCACCGCGGCGATCGTCGCGGTCGTCGCGCTGGGGATCAACGCCTTATTCCTCAACATCCTGGCGGTGCTGGCCGCGATCGGCCTGATCCGCGACGGCGGGGTGGCACCGGACGGCGCCGTCGCGATCGGGACGGTCGCCGACATCGCGCTGGTCGTCCTCGCCGGCGTCGCGGTGATCGCCTGGCTGTGGCAGGCCCGCCGGAACGCCGATGTCATCGACGACCTCGCGCACGACTGGGGTCGTCCCTGGGTGATCGCCGGCTGGATCGTCCCGCTCCTCAACCTGTGGGTGCCGCGCAGCGTCGTGCTCGGCGTGTGGCGGGCCAGTGCGCCCGCGGGAACGTCCGCCTGGCCGGTCAACGCGTGGTGGACGCTGTGGCTCGTCGGCGTGGTCGGCGGGCGCGTCGCGAACCTGGACGCCGATGGCGGCTTCCAGACCATCCTGTTCCCGATCGTCATGGAGATCGCGGCCCTCGCCGCACAGCTCGCCATGCTCATCATCTGGCGCGTCACCCGGTACCAGGAGGCGCACGCCGTCCGCCTGCGGAACGCCCTCACCCTGGGGGCCAGTCCACAACCGCTGTGACCAGCGCGTCGATCGTCGTCTGGGCACCGCCGCCGCCGCGGAAGGGTCATGGGGGCGCCGGAGGCCGCCGAGGCCGCCCGGCGTCCCCCATGGACTCCGGCTCCCGCCCGGTTCTCAGGTGAAGAGATCGATGTCCAGCGCGTAGGCCACCAGGGACATCGGGTTGGCGAACGTGTGGGTCCCCGTCCCCGAGAAGAGGAGGCCGATGGCCTGCTTGTCGTCCCACGTCCAGATGCAGGAACCGGAGTCCCCAGGCGCCGCGAACGGCCTGCCCTCGGCCGGCTCGATGACGATCTGGTCGGCGAAGAACGCCTGCCCGGAGGTCCCGTAGCGGACCCTGCCGGACCAGTTGACGCAGGTGACGACGCCCTTGGTGCGCTGCGTGGTGCGCCCGGACTTCCCCACGACCATCCCCAGCGCGGGCGTCTCGATCTCCGCCGTGATGCGGAAGAGCTCGATCCCCGCACTGGTCTGGAAGCCGATCTCGGGCCGGACCCGGTCGGGCCAGCACCAGCCGGTGGCGCAGTCGACGAGGTTCGTGCCCCCGGAGAAGTCGAGCGGGACGTACCTCTCCAGCGCGGCGACCTGGTCGGCCGGGCACGTCCCGCCGTCGGCGGGCGCGGGCTGGCAGAGGCAGTCCCCGGCCATGCCGCGGTTCGTGTCGGCGAGGACATGGTTGTTGCTGACGCAGAGCAGCATGTCGTCGCGCGGCTGCTCCCTGCCCGTCGCCAGGCAGCCGAGCGTGCCGTCCGTCACCCGGTGGTGGGCGAGCGAGAACCCGCCGGGCGCCGAGCGGACCCGGCCCCGGTTCGCCAGCGCGTCGATGACGCCGCTCGTGACGACCTGCATCGGCGCGTCGGCCGCGGACCGCACGCCCATGGCGTCGACGACCGCACCTCGTCGGAGCCCACCGGTTCCGCGACATGGACGGTGAGGACCGGTTCCCCGGACCCGGTCCCGCCGCCGTCGGCGGCGGGCAGCCCGACGCCGACGCCGAGAACGTTCCCGGCACCTTCGAAACTCCGCGCGAACGTGGCGCCCGCCTGATCCCGGACGTCCCGCTGGATGGCCGCGGCGATCTCGTCCCGCACGCGGCGTGGGACGGCGCCGCCGCCCGGACCTGGAACCGGCACCGCTCCGCGCTGCGCTCGTTCACGGCCTGGGCCGCCCGGCGCGGCTGGGACCCGGGCGACCTGGCCGCCGGCATCGAGCGGCGGCCCGAACCCCGGGGCGCGCGCGTGTCATCGAGCGGCGCGAAATCGCGGCCCTGCTGGACCGCCGCGACGTGCCCCCGCGGGAGCTGACGTTCTGGCGGCTGATGTACGAATCGGCGGCCTGCGCCGACTGGGTGCTCTCGCTCAACGTCGAGGACGTGGACATGGCCCGCGACCGCGGCCGCGTCACCAGGGACGGCGCGGTCCGCTGGGTGCGCTGGCAGGACGTCACCACGCGCCGGCTCGCCGAACTGGCCGAGGGACGGCCGCGCGGGCCGCTCTTCCTGGCCGACCGGCGGCCGGCCCCGGCCCGCATGCCCGCGGCCCACCTGGGCGGCTACGTCCGCCCTCGCACGCCCCCGGAGATGACCGGAGAGTCACAGGCCACGGCCTGAAGACCCGGGCGAGGGGCGAGCGGCCACGACGCGGCACGCGTCCGGGCCGCACGTTCCCGGGGTGGGCCCGCCCACCGACACCTGCGGCACTGTGCATGTGTGCCATACCAGGGCCGTGTGACCCGTGTTACAACGGCCTGGGAGGGTCTTGATCGTTCCAACTCAGGGAGTGTGCCCATGTCAGTCTCGCGACGCCAGCTCCTCGCGAGAACCGGTGCGGTGGGGGCGGGCATCGCCTTCACCGGCGCCGTCGAGCAGTTGTTCGCCGGGAGTGCGGCCGCCGCGCCGACCGGCGGACACGACGGGTACGGACCGCTCGTGCCCGATCCGAAGGGTCTGCTGGACCTGCCCCGCGGCTTCCGCTACACCGTCCTGTCCCGCGAGGGCGACCCGCTGCGCTCGGGAGAGGGCGCGGTGCCGAGCCACTGCGACGGCATGGCCGCCTTCGCCGGGCGGCGGGGCCGCACCTGGCTCGTCCGCAACCACGAGAACCGGCCGGACGCCGAGCACCGCGTCCCGCCCGTCGAGGACGTCACCTACGACCCGGGCGGCCTCGGCGGCTGCACCGCCCTGGAGGTCGACCACGCCGGCCGCGTGCACACCGAGCGCGTCGCCATCGCCGGGACGGCCGTCAACTGCGCCGGCGGCCCCACGCCCTGGCACACCTGGCTGACCTGCGAGGAGACCGAGGACAAGGCGGGCACCGGCGACTACACCAAGGACCACGGGTTCATCTTCGAGGTCGACCCGTTCCGGCAGGAGCGGACCGTCCCCGAGCCGCTGACCGCGATGGGGCGGTTCCAGCACGAGGCGATCGCCGTCGACCCGCGCGACGGCACCGTCTACGAGACCGAGGACGCGTTCGAGAAGCCGTTCGGGCTCTTCTACCGGTTCCTGCCGGAGAACCCGCGGGGCGGGTTCGGCAGCCTGCGGGCCGGCGGGCGCCTTGAGTCGCTGTGCGTCCCCGACGTCCCGGACCTGTCGGTCGTGCAGAAGCCCGGCACCGTGTTCCGCGGCGTCGAGTGGAAGGAGGTCCCGGACCCGCTCGCGAAGGAGACCGCGATCCGGTTCCAGGACTTCGGGCCCGGCGGCATCACGCACGCGCAGAAGCTGGAGGGCTGCTACTGGGGCGGCGACCGCGTCTACTTCGTGTCGAGCTTCGCGAAGACGGCGGACGGGTCGCGCGCCGACCACTACGGGCAGGTCTGGTCGTACGAGCCGCGGCACCGCCGGCTCACCCTCGTGATCGTGTTCGGCCCGGACACCGACCTGCAGAAGGCGGGCGAGTCGCCCGACAACATCTGCCTGGCGCCGCAGGGCGGGCTGATGGTGTGCGAGGACGGGAACGGCGCCCAGCACGTGTTCGGCGTGTCGCGCCGCCGCACGGTGTACCCGATGGCCCGGAACCGGCAGAGCATCGGCACCGAGGACGAGCCCGCGTGGGGCGAGTTCGCCGGCGTCACCTTCGCCCCGGACAACAAGACGATGTTCGTCAACGTCTACGAGCCGGGCACCACCTTCGCCGTCACCGGCCCCTGGGGCCGCTAGCTACGGCCCGGTCAGATCCTGCGGAGGCGTACGCGCTGCACGGCGTGTTCGCGGTCCTTGTGCAGGACGAGAGTCGCGCGGGCGCGTGTCGGCAGGATGTTGGAGACGAGGTTGATCTCGTTGACGTCCCGCCACACGCGCTGCGCGAACGCGGCCGTCTCGTCCTCGTCCAGCTCGTGCGCGTACTTGTGGAAGTAGGAGCGCGGGTCGGTGAACGCGGTGCGGCGCAGCGCGAACAGCCGGTCGATGTACCACTGCCGGATGTCCTCGACCCGCGCGTCCACATAGATGGAGAAGTCGAAGAAGTCGGACACGCCGAGGGTGCCGGGCGGCGGCGCCTGCAGCACGTTCAGCCCCTCGACGATCAGGATGTCGGGCCGCCGGACGGTCTGCGCCGCGTCCGGGACGATGTCGTACTCCAGGTGCGAGTACACCGGGATCGCCGCCTCCGCCGCGCCCGACTTGATCGCCGACACGAACCGGACGAGGCCGCGCCGGTCGTAGGACTCGGGGAACCCCTTGCGGTCCAGGATGCCGCGCTCGGCCAGCACGGCGTTCGGGTGCAGGAAGCTGTCGGTGGTGACCAGCTCGACGCTCGGGTGCTCGGGCCAGCGGGCGAGCAGCGTGCGCAGCAGCCGGGACGTGGTGGACTTGCCGACCGCGACGCTGCCCGCCACCCCGATGATGAACGGGGTGGGCCGCACCTCGCCGCCGAGGAAGCCGCTGACGGTGTCGCGCAGCCGCCCGTCCGACTGGAAGAACAGGGTGAGCAGCCGGGACAGCGGCAGGTACACCTCCTCGACCTCGGTGATGCCGATCGGGTCGCGCAGGCCGCGCAGCGCTTCCAGTTCGCCGGGCGTCAGCGGCAGCGGCGTGTTCTCCCGCAGGCCGCGCCAGGCGTCGCGGGAGAGTTCCACGTAGGGGCTCGGCACGCTGTCCCATCCGCTCGTCATGGCTGAACATTAACCGGGAGTGTCATCCGGTCACCGGGATTTCACCCTCCGCCCACGCTAGCGTCATGCCGGTACGGCACTCGCGGGTAGGTCCGGCGCGGGACACCGAATAGAGTTGCCGCCATGTGCGGAATCGTGGGGTACGTAGGCGGCCGCCCGGCGCTCGACGTGGTCGTGGAGGGGCTGGCGCGGCTGGAGTACCGCGGCTACGACTCGGCCGGGGTGGCCGTGCTGGCCGACGGGAAGCTGGCGACGGCCAAGCGCGCGGGCAAGCTGGTGAACCTGCGCGGTGCCCTGGCGGAGGAGCCGCCCCCCGCGGGGACGCTCGGCATGGGGCACACCCGGTGGGCGACGCACGGCCCGCCGAACGACCGCAACGCGCACCCGCACGTCGACTGCACAGGCTCCGTCGCGGTGATCCACAACGGGATCATCGAGAACTTCGCCGAGCTGCGCGCCGAGCTGGCGGAGAACGGGCACGGCCTGGTCTCCGACACCGACACCGAGGCCGTCGCGCACCTGCTGGAGGAGGAGCTGAAGGCGGGCGGCGACCTCGCCGCGGCCATGCGCCGCGTCTGCCGCCGGCTGGAGGGCGCGTTCACGCTGGTCGCCGTGCACACCGGCGACCCGGACCTCGTGGTGGGCGCCCGCCGCAACTCGCCGCTGGTCGTCGGCGTCGGGGACGGCGAGAACTTCCTCGCCAGCGACGTCGCCGCGTTCATCGCGCACACCCGCGACGCGATCGAGCTGGGCCAGGACCAGGTCGTCGAGCTGCGCGCCGCCGGCGTCACGGTCACCGACTTCGACGGGCGCCCCGCCGACGTGACGGAGTACCACGTCGACTGGGACGTGTCGGCCGCGGAAAAGGGCGGTTACGACTACTTCATGCTCAAGGAGATCGCCGAGCAGCCGCGCGCGGTCGCCGACACCCTGCTCGGCCGGATCGGCGCCGACGGGCGCCTGCACCTGGACGAGATGCGCATCCCGGACCGGGAGCTGCGCGAGGTCGACAAGATCATCATCGTGGCGTGCGGGACGTCCTACCACGCGGGCCTGATCGCCAAGTACGCGATCGAGCACTGGGCCGGGCTGCCCTGCGAGGTCGAGCTGGCCAGCGAGTTCCGCTACCGCGACCCGATCCTGTCGCCGGCGACGCTGGTCATCGCGATCTCCCAGTCGGGCGAGACGATGGACGCGCTGATGGCCGTCCGGCACGCCCGGGAGCAGAAGGCCAAGCTGCTCGGCATCTGCAACGTCAACGGCTCGACGCTGCCGCGCGAATGCGACGGCGTGCTGTACACGCACGCCGGGCCGGAGATCGCGGTCGCGTCCACCAAGGCGTTCCTCACCCAGCTCGTGGCCGTCTACCTCATCGCGCTCTACCTCGCGCAGGTGCGCGGCACCAAATGGGGCGACGAGGTCTTCGCCATGGTGCAGCTCCTGGAGCGGATGCCGGAGAAGGTCGACAAGGTCCTGGAGACCATGGAGCCGGTCCGCGAACTGGCCCGGTCCCTGGCCGGTGAGCGGTGCGTGCTGTTCCTGGGGCGCCACGTGGGCTTCCCGGTCGCGCTGGAAGGCGCGCTCAAGCTCAAGGAACTGGCGTACATGCACGCCGAGGGCTTCGCGGCCGGCGAGCTGAAGCACGGCCCGATCGCGCTGATCGAGCAGGGCCTCCCGGTCGTGGTCGTGGTGCCGCCGCGGGCGCGGGACGTCCTGCACGACAAGATCGTGTCGAACATCCAGGAGATCCGGGCCCGCGGCGCCCGGACGATCGTGATCGCCGAGGAGGGCGACGCGTCGGTCGAGCCGTACGCGGACACGCTGATCGGCGTCCCGGCCGTCCCGACGCTGCTGCAGCCGCTGGTCACGACCGTCCCGCTGCAGGTGTTCGCGTGCGAGCTGGCCACCGCGAAGGGGCACGACGTCGACCAGCCGCGCAACCTCGCCAAGTCCGTCACCGTCGAATAGGGCCCGCATTTCCGGAACCTCCCGCCTCCGGGCCGCGTCTCACGAAGATCGAGACCGGCCTGGCGGCGGAGGTGGCGGGTGGCAGCAGACGGCGATCTCGGGATCGAGGCGCGCGGTGTCACCCGGCGGTTCGGCCCGGTGGAGGCGCTCCGCGGCCTCGACATCAGCGTCCCGTACGGGCAGGTCACGGCGCTCGTCGGCGCCAACGGGGCGGGCAAGACGACGCTGCTGCTGATCCTCGCGACGCTGCTCGCGCCCGACTCGGGCACGGTGCGGATCGCGGGGCATGACACGCTGACCCGTCCCGCCCAGGCGCGCGACGCGCTCGGCTGGATGCCGGACACGTTCGGCGTGTACGACCAGCTCACCGTCGACGAGTACCTGGTGTTCTTCGCCGACGCCTACGGGCTGCCGAAGCAGGAGCGTGCGGGACGGGTCAGGGCGCTGCTCAGCCTCGTCCACCTGGAGGACCACCTCGGGCGGCCCGTCCACGCCCTCTCGCGCGGGCAGAAGCAGCGGCTCGGGATGGCGCGCGCCCTCGTGCACCGGCCCCGCGTCCTGCTGCTGGACGAGCCCGCGTCCGGCCTGGACCCGCGCTCGCGCATCGAGCTGCGCGACCTGCTGCGGTCCCTGGCGGCCGACGGCGTCGCGGTGCTCGTGTCCAGCCACATCCTCAGCGAGCTGGAGGAGATCGCCGACCGGGTCGTCCTCGTCGACCGCGGCCGTACGGCCGGCGACCACGCGATGGCGGAGCTCGCCGGCGCGTCCGCACGGGTCGCCTGGCGGATCCGCTCGCTCGAACCGGAACGGCTGGCCACCGCGCTGGCCGGCCTGCTCGACGGGCGGCCCTCGATGCGGGCCACCGCCCTGCCGGGCGGCACCGAGGTCGGCCCGCTCACCGAGGCCGAGGCCGCCGGGCTGCTGGCCGAGCTGGTCCGGGCCGACGTGCCCGTCACGGGCCTCGCCCCCGCGGGCAGCGCCCTCGAATCGGCCTACCTGGCGATGACCGAGACCCGGAGGTGACCGGCCATGACCGCGCGCGGAATCGGCCTGGTGGCACGGCAGGAGATCAGGACCCGGCTGCGGACCGGCCGGTGGAAGGTGCTGCTCGCGGCCTGGTTCCTGGGCGTCAACGGGCTCGGCCTGCTGTTCCGGCTGGCGCTTGAGGCGGGCGAGAACTCGCCCCGCGACGAGCCCGGCGTCCCGATGTTCGGCGGCGTGCTACTCGGGGTGCTGGTGCTGATGCTGCTGGTCACCCCGGCGCTCAGCGGCCAGTCGGTGAACGGCGACCGGGAGCGCGGGACGCTCGCCACGCTGCAGGTCACCCGGCTCACCCCCGCCGAGATCACGCTCGGCAAGCTCGCCGCCGCCTGGGGGACGAGCCTGGTCGCGCTGCTCCTGACGCTGCCGAGCCTGCTCCTGCCGGTCGCCGAGGGCGCCATCGGCCCCGGCCGCGCGCTGGTCGTCCTCGTCGTCACCGCCCTGCTCGTCGGCGTCGTCTGCGCCGTGTCGCAGGCGTGGTCGGCTCTGCTGGCCCGCAGCGTCACCTCGATCCTCATGTCGTACGTGACGATGTTCGCCCTGCTCGTCGGGACGCCGCTGCTGTTCATGCTGGCGATCCCGATCACCGCCGAGGAGCACGGACCGGAGGAGGGGGGCGATGTCGTCTACACCGAGGAGCACACCGAGCGCATCTGGTGGCTGCTGTCCCCGAACCCCGTCGTCGTGCTCGCGGACGCGGCGCCGCGGCTCCCGGAGACCGAGATCGTCATCGGCGACCGGGTGATGCGCCGCTCGCCCTCGTCGGATCCCCTCGGCGAGCTCAGCCGCAGCGTCCGCGACATCCGCGAGGGCGACGGCACTTACGAGAACGGGCGGAACGACGGACCGGCGGTCTGGCCGTGGGGCCTGGCCTTCGACCTGGCCCTCGCGGCGGGCGCCACCGCCCTCACCGCCGCCCGCCTGCGCACCCCTCTCCGCCAGGTCCCGAGGGGCGTCCGCGTCGCCTGACAAAAGGCGTTCCACTGATCATCCGGGTGTCATTCCTGCGGCCCGGAGGTGTTCGGCGGGAAGATGTCCGCCGTGTATTGGCGCGACCCGCACCGTCTATCGCTTCATGCAATTCTCAGAGCATCTGAAATTCTCAACTCCGGTGTAAGTTGCAGAGCGTCTTTCAGGGACGGTCGAAACGGCCGTCCTTGACGTCTTCGGCGAACCGACGCCATTCGGCGGGCCCGAACGCGAGAATCGTCGCGGTGTCCTGCGTGTCTCGCACGGATATGGCGTCCCCGTCCAGCCGAGCGACCTCGACGCAGTTGCTCGGGCCGCATCGGGTGCTCTTTCTCCAGCGGGCGGGCGGTGTCTCAGGCGAACTCATACCGGCTCCCTGTGTCGATGATGCATTCGGTTCCGCGGCGGCGCTGCCGGTGCTCAACCACACGGTAACAAGATCGCAAAAAACGCCTGATCACGTCCGGGCGGTGCGGTACCCGGGTGACAGGCGTGCCGAGGTAGTTCCAGAGTTGCGGGGGAGAGGGCGGCGAGCCGGGCCGGCGGTGCACCCGGCTCGCACGGCGTAGCCCGCGCGCCGGCCCCGCGAGGGGCCGCGGACGGGACTCAGCGATGTGTCATCGCCGTGTCATCGGCCCAAGTCGAATTCGCCCTTCTTGGCTCGTCCGAGGAAGTCGCGCCACTCTCCCTGGGAGAACGACAGGACCGGGCTCTGCATACCGTGCTTGGCGTCCCGCGCCCCAATGGGATGGGACGAATCGGCCAGTGTGGCGATTTCGACGCACGTGTTACTCGCCCCGCAGTGGGCGCTTCTCCTCCAGTGCGGAGCAGGAGTGGCGAAAGGGGACACTCGGTGCCTTTCACAAGGATTGAGCCCCTTAGCGGACCCGTCACCAGGCGTCTTTGGCTTCGGCGATGCGCCGCCGCGATTCCGCGGCGTCCAGCGCCTGACCTGCCAGGGTTGAATAGGCGAGCCTGTACATATACGTAACAGCCTCATCCGCGAAGTGGCTGATTGTCAGGGATTCGGTGTGGACGATATCAGGAAATGTGATGTCGTGCACCGGTGAGAATTCCAGCAAAATAAACGATTCAGCCAATACCGCGTGTGCGATCCCCAACGGCAGGATCTGCACGGTCACGTTCGGGCGCTCGGTCATCAGGCACAGATGTTCGAGTTGCTCGCGCATGACCTTCTGGTCGCCGATCCGGCGCTGCAGAACCGCCTCGTCCAGCACCGCCGACAGTTCCAGCGGCCCGTCCAGCAGTTCCCGGCGCCGCATCCGGACGTCCAGCCTGCGTTCCAGTTCCTGCGGTGGCAGGGTCGCGAGGCTGCTCCAGCCGGCGATGACATTGCGCGCGTAACTCTCCGTCTGCAGCAGCCCCGGGAAGACGGTGCTGCCCCATTCCCTGGTCGCCGTCGCCTCCGACTCCAGGGCGATGAAGTCGGCGAGCGAACTCGGCAGGTCGCGGTAGTCCTCCCACCAGCCCCGCTGCCCGGCGTCCAGTGCCAGGGAGATCAGGTCCTCGTGCCGTGCGCCGTCGATCTCGTACAGGTCGAGCAGGCGCCGCACGTCGCCGATCTTCGCGCCGGTCCGCGCGTTCTCGATCCGGCTGACCTTGGCGGTGGACCAGGTGAGCCGTTCGGCGACCTCGTCTCCGGTGAGGCCCCTGCGTTCGCGCAGCCTCCGGAGCTCGGCGGCCAGCCGCCGCTGCCGGACGGAGGGACCACGGGAAGTGCTCATTGCTCGGGCCTCTCCAGTCCCGGCGGACTGATCTGGGCGCATTCTGCCGCACCGGGGGGCCGCGGCGCGAATACATCGGACCGGATGCACAAGATTCTACGACCGATGATTCCCGAGCGCACATGACACCGAAAGTTGCAACGAAACATGCAATTGAGGGGCCTCCGGGGTTGCGAAACGGCTCCGCGTGGCAGGCTGAGTATGTGATCGACTTGGGGAGCCGCGGATGAGGTACGCGCACGAGGTCGGCAAGGTCCGGGCGGCGGAGCGCGCCCTCATGGCCCGGCTCCCGGACGGCGCGCTCATGCAGCGCGCCGCCGCCGGCCTCGCGTCGGTCTGCGCGCGCGTCCTGCCGGCCGTGTACGGGTCCCGCGTCGTCCTCCTCGTCGGCGGCGGCGACAACGGCGGCGACGCCCTCTACGCCGGCGCCCGCCTGGCCCGCCGCGGCGCCCGCGTGCACGCCGTCCGGGCCGGCTCCAAGATCCACGAAGCGGGCCTGGCCGACCTGCGGGCCGCCGGAGGCCGCCTCCTGAGCTCCGGCGAAGAAACCGCGATCGCCGCCGCCGACCTGATCATCGACGGCCTGACCGGCATCGGCGGCACCGGCGGCCTGCGCGACCCGCACGCCCGCTACGCCGCGCTCGCCGCCGAATCGACCGGCATCGTCGTCGCCTGCGACGTCCCGAGCGGTGTGGACGCGAGCACCGGCCGCGTCGAGGGCACCGCCGTCCACGCCGACGTCACCGTCACCTTCGGGACGCACAAGCCGGGCCTCTTGATCGACCCGGGAGCGTCCTACTGCGGTGTGGTCGAACTGGTCGACATCGGGCTCGGCCCCCACCTGCCCGACCCCGACGTCGTCGCCGCC
>NZ_SMKY01000642.1 GCF_004349235.1 Actinomadura darangshiensis
CCCCGCCCCCGCCGACGCCCGCCGAGCCGGGCAGCGCAGGCGAACCGGGGTTCCCTGGCGGCCCCGCACCGGACGCCCCCAACGGGACGGCCGCGTCCGGCCCCGTTCTCGAACCGGTCGCCGGCGCCCATTTCGCGGAGCTGCCCGTCCGCTCGATCACGGTCAACCCGCGCCAACCGCGCGAGCATTTCGACGAGCAGGCCCTGGAGGAGCTCGCCGAGTCGATCAGCATCGTCGGTCTGCTGCAGCCGATCGTCGTCCGCAAGGCCCCGACGGACGAGCACGACTACGAGCTGATCATGGGCGAGCGCCGCTGGCGGGCGTCCCAGATCGCCGGCCTGGACGTCATCCCGGCGATCGTCCGCGACACGGGCGATAACGATCTGCTCCGTGACGCGCTCATGGAGAACCTGCACCGGCAGCAGCTCAACCCGTTGGAGGAGGCGGCCGCGTACCAGCAGTTGCTGCAGGACTTCGGCGCCACCCATGAGCAGCTCGCCGGACGGATCGGCCGTTCGCGTCCGCACATCACCAACACGCTGCGCCTGCTGAACCTCCCGCCGGCCGTCCAGCGCCGGGTGGCGGCAGGAGTGCTGTCCGCCGGTCACGCCCGCGCCCTGCTCTCCCTCGACAGCGTCGAAGCGCAGGAGCATCTGGCGCAGCGGATCGTCCAGGAGGGTCTGTCCGTCCGCGCTCTGGAAGAGATGATCGCGCTCCGCGAGGTGGATGACGAGCCGAAGGCGGCGCGCCAGGGCCGCCGCAAGAAGCCGGTCGCCCCCGGCCTCAAGGAGATCGCCGACCGCCTCTCGGACCGCTACGAGACGAAGGTCCGCGTCGACATGGGCCGCAACAAGGGCAAGATCGTGGTCGAGTTCGCCACCCTGGAGGACCTGGACCGCATCATCAAGTCGATGGCCCCCGACAACGACGGGACCAGCGAGCCCTGAGCCTCCTCCTCCCAGCGCGCTGGCGCCCCGGAAGTCGATCCGACCTCCGGGGCGCACTCGTTTCCAGACCGCTCACTCCCCCAACGTTTCGCGTGAAACATCAGCCATCCCGCACAGCCCACCCAC
>NZ_SMKY01000643.1 GCF_004349235.1 Actinomadura darangshiensis
GCCCCCGCCCGGCCTAGATTTCCGGACCAATATCGGGGAGCACTCACCACTCCCCTTCCCCTACCCTGGAGGAGCCGTCCGCTACGCTCTAGCGCAAGCGACGACCGGCCTCCGTAGCTCAGGGGATAGAGCACCGCTCTCCTAAAGCGGGTGTCGCAGGTTCGAATCCTGCCGGAGGCGCCATCCCAAGCGCGACGCCGCGGCCGGCGGCTCCGCCCGGCCGCTTGGTCGCGGAAGCACGGTCCCTCATGGGTTTTGCTATTGGCCGGGACACTGCTCACGGCCATCTGCCACTGACGGCTGCGGCTCCCCTCTGTGCCGGACGGCATATATTCGGCTGATCGGTCTTCGTGAAGGGGGCGGGATGGCGACGCGGCGCGCGGAGACGAGCCGGGAGAGCCGGCGCCTGCTGGTCGAGGCGGCGTCGGGGCTGTTCGCCGAGAAGGGGTACCGGCAGACGACGGTGGCCGACGTCGCCGACCGCTCGGGCATCAGCCGCGGTTCGATTCCCTGGCATTTCGGTGACAAGGAGGGCCTGCTGCTGGCCGTCATCGAGCACACGTTCCTGGAGATGACGCAGAGCTTCTCCGAGCGCCATCCGGCGGGGCCGGACGGGCTGGCCGAGCTGATGGAGCAGGCCGAGGCGTTCGCCCGGGTGCCCACCACCCGGCTGCTGGTGAGCCTCCTGGCCGACGCGGTGGAGCCCGGTTCGCCGATCCACCACCGCTACGCCGAGTTGCACGCCACGATGCGGCGGATCTTCACCGCGTGGGCGGCCCAGCCGCACGTCGCCGTCCGCCTTCCGGACGGCGCCACCCCGGAGGACTTCGGCCTTGTCACTCTGAGCGCGGCCGTCGGGATCTACCAGCAGTGGCGGATGGCGCCCGAGGGCGTCGATCTCGCCCACGCGTTCGGGGCCCTGCGCCTGTTCCTCACCGCCGCGGTGAGCCCTGCCGGATCACGCTAGCGGCCGCTTGTCCCCTATGCCGTCCATCTGATTCTATGTTGATCAACATAGAAGGTGCGTGGGGAGGGCGGGGCACATGCGGATCGTGATCGTGGCGGTGG
>NZ_SMKY01000644.1 GCF_004349235.1 Actinomadura darangshiensis
CGAGACGCTGCGCGCCGACTCAAGTCGACGCAGCTCGTCCGCGTCACCATCACGCAATGCCAAGGGGGCAGCGGTTCGCATACCCCAGTCTCTCAAACAGAAAGAAACTTTTCGAGCGAGACACTAGGGACGAAAGAACCCGCCCGGGGCTCCGGGCGGGTCCTGATCCGTCGTCAATGCGCGGCGAGTTCGTCCTCGGTCGCTTCGGCCTCCGCGGGACGCTCGGAGTCCGTCTCCGCGGGCCGCCATTCGGGCCACGCGTCGATCTTGGTGCGACGGGGGTTCGCCAGGGCGTTGTCCATTGTTACTGCCGTCCTCCTGTTCGGGCCGGGCCGAATTAGACGATGTTCCCGACGACCCGCCCGGTTACGCAAAATGGTCTAGACCGCGGGCCCCACCCCGGGCCCGCGGCGCATTGTCTCCAACAGCCCGGATCGATCATCCATTCCCGAAACCCGGTGGCTCCCGGCGACGCCGCCTGGCACGATCCCCGCCATGGACGTAGCCGAGCTGACCCGCCTCCAGAACCAGGGCACCCGCCTGAAGTTCCTGTTCTTCTGGGGACACCGGACCGCAGGCCCCGGCTACCTCAGCCAATGGTGGCCGGCCCCCTTCACCGTGGACGGCTCGACCTACGCGACCGCGGAGCACTACATGATGGCCGGAAAGGCCCGCCTCTTCGGCGACGAGGAAACGGCCGAAGCCGTCATCGCCGCGTCCCATCCCCGCCGCGCCAAAGACCTCGGCCGCCGCGTCCGCGACTTCGACGAGCAGACCTGGCAGGACAATCGTGTGGCGATTGTCACAAAAGGAAACGAGGCCAAGTTCGCCCAGAACAAAGAGCTCGGCGACTACCTCCTCGGCACCGCGAACCGCATCCTCGTCGAAGCCAGCCCCCTGGACCGCGTCTGGGGCATAGGCCTGGCCGCCGACGACCCCCGCGCCGAGAACGCGACGACCTGGCGAGGCCAGAACCTCCTCGGCTTCGCCCTCATGACCGTCCGCGACTCCTTGGCCTCCTGACCGCCGGAGGGCGGTGTCGGCCGGGGTCAGGGGG
>NZ_SMKY01000645.1 GCF_004349235.1 Actinomadura darangshiensis
GCTTCACCAGCACCCGGAGGTCTCAGTGAGTCACGCTAACGCCCGTCTGACATTCCACGGCAGATGCCTGCTGGTTCGCCGTGTCGTGCAGGACGGCCGGCCGGTCGCGCACGTCGCGGCCGAGCTGGGGGTGTCGCGGCAATGCGCGCACCGGTGGGTGGGCCGATACCGGCGCCAAGGCTGGGACGGGCTGGCCGAGCGGCGCAGCGGTCCCCGCGCGTCGGCGTCCCGGACCCGGCCCAGGTCGAGGAGCGGGTGCTGGCCGCGCGCCGCGAGCTGCGTGCGGGTCCCGACCACATCGCGGCGGCCACCGGGGTGCCGGCCCGCACCGTCACCCGGATCCTGCGCCGCCACGGCGTCCCGGTGCTGGCGGCCTGCGACCCGGTCACCGGGCAGCAGATCCGCGCGACCCGCCAAACCGGCCGCCGCTACGAACACCCCGAGCCGGGCGCGATGGTCCACCTGGACGTCAAGAAACTCGGCCGCATCCCCAACGGCGGCGGCTGGCGCGTGCACGGCCGCAGCGAACCCGTCCGCGGCCGCGGCATCGGCTACGACCACGTCCACACAGCCATCGACGACCACACCCGGCTCGCCTACGCCGAGGTCCTGCCCGATGAGAAGGGCACCACCTGCGCAGCGTTCCTCACCCGGGCGGCGGCGTACTTCGCCACCCACGGCATCACCCACATCCAGCGGATCCTCACCGACAACGCCAAGAACTACCGCGTCTCAGCCGCCTTCCAGCAGGCCTGCGCCGACCTGGGCGCCCGCCAGAAGTTCACCCGACCCCGCTGCCCATGGACCAACGGCAAAGCCGAACGCCTCAACCGCACCCTGGCCACCGAATGGGCCTACCGGCGCCCCTACACCAGCAACCACCAGCGCACCCAAGCACTCGCCCCCTGGCTGCAGCACTACAACACCCAACGCCCCCACTCGGCCCTGGGCGGCAAGCCACCCATCACCCGACTGACACCAAGATCATGACCGAGTACA
>NZ_SMKY01000646.1 GCF_004349235.1 Actinomadura darangshiensis
GGGTCCGGGGGTCGCCCCCCGGGAAGACACGGCGAGCCCCGGCGAAGTAGAGCGAAGCTCAACAAGCAAGCGGAGCCGCTACGCTCCCGCGATTGGACTCGAACCAATAACCTGCCGGTTAACAGCCGGCTGCTCTGCCGATTGAGCTACGCGGGATTGTGCGTCCGGTGGGGCCTCGGCCCCTGTCGGCGGGTCCAGGTTAGCGCATGTGCGGGGCTGTTCGCGCACGGTTATGGGTTGGGTCGGCGCTGGCGGGTATGGGACGTGGCACGTTTCCACCGGCAGTGGGAGTTCAACATGAAGACTCGCATGATGTTCATGGCAGGCGCCGCGATCGGCTACGTCCTCGGGACGAAGGCGGGGCGTGAGCGGTACGAGCAGATCAAGCAGTTGTCGAGGCAGGGGTGGGAGAACCCCAACGTGCAGGACGCCGCGGGCGTGCTGCGGTCGAAGGGCGAGGAGTTCGCCGGGGCGGCGCGCGACAAGGCGGGCCATCTGAAGGAGCGGGTGCCGGAGCAGGTGCAGGGCCGCAAGGAGGAGCAGCCTCCGGTGTACCCGGGTTAGAGACCGGTCTGGCGGCGCAGGTCTTCGAGGACCTGTTCGGCCTGGGCGCGCAGGCCCGGGTCGGCGGGGTCGAGGCCTGCGTCGAAGACGAACGTCCAGCGCACGTCGCCGCCGGCGGCGGGGCGCCGGCCGGCGATGCGCACCTTGCCGCCGCCGGGCAGTGCCGCGTGGTGGGTGACGGCGATGGTGGACGTGACGCGTTCGCGGACGGTCTCCGGCACGGAGCCCGCGTCGGTGAGCCGGACGTGGTGCTCGGCGCCGGCCGAGGTCTCCTTGACGTGCAGCCAGCCGTCCTTCCAGGTGGCGTGGTCGACGCGTTCCCAGGGGATGCGGGCGAAGCCGCCGGAGGGGGTGGGCACGTGCAGCGCGGTGGTGGTGGCGACCACGTGGGAGCCGCCGCGGGTGGGGGCCGTCGCGAGGGCGCGTTC
>NZ_SMKY01000647.1 GCF_004349235.1 Actinomadura darangshiensis
GACTTTCCCGCGTACGCGCCGTCGGAGGAGCATGAGCTGCTGCGGCGTTCGGTGCGTGAGCTGGCCGATGCCAAGATCGCTCCTTTCGCGGCGGAGGTGGACGAGGAGTCGCGGTTCCCGCGGGAGGCGCTGGATGCTCTGGTGGGCAGCGATCTGCACGCGGTGCACGTGCCCGAATCGTACGGGGGTGCGGGGGCGGATGCGCTGGCGACGGTGATCGTGATCGAGGAGGTCGCGCGGGCGTGTGCGTCGTCGTCGCTGATTCCGGCGGTGAACAAGCTGGGGACGGTGCCGGTGCTGCTGTCGGGGTCGGAGGAGCTGAAGAAGAAGTACCTGGGGCCGGTGGCGCGGGGTGAGGCGATGTTCTCGTATGCGTTGTCGGAGGCCGAGGCGGGTTCGGATGCGGCGGGGATGCGGACGCGTGCGGTGCGCGACGGTGATGCGTGGGTGTTGAACGGTACGAAGATGTGGATCACCAATGCGGGTGTGTCGGAGTTGTACACGGTGATGGCGGTGACCGATCCGTCGGCGGGTGCGCGGGGGATTTCGGCGTTCGTGGTGGAGAAGGGTGATGCGGGGGTGTCGTTTGGTCCCAAGGAGCGCAAGCTGGGGATCAAGGGGTCGCCGACCCGGCAGGTGGTCTTGGAGGAGGTGCGGGTCCCGGCCGATCGGATCATCGGTGGGGAGGGCACCGGGTTCAAGACGGCGCTGGCGACGTTGGATCACACCCGCATCACCATCGCGGCCCAGGCGCTGGGCATCGCGCAGGGTGCGCTGGATTTCGCGGTGGGGTATGTGAAGGAGCGGCGGCAGTTCGGTAGGCCGGTCGCTGATTTCCAGGGTGTGCAGTTCATGTTGGCGGATATGGCGATGCGGCTGGAGGGTGCCCGGCAGTTGACGTATCACGCGGCGGTCAAGTCCGAGCGGGCGATGCGCGGTGAGAAGATCGCGGATCTGACGTTGGTGTCGTCGGCGTGCAAGACGCTGGC
>NZ_SMKY01000065.1 GCF_004349235.1 Actinomadura darangshiensis
AGGCCGGAGGTGTGGACGCCGCGGGGGGCGTCGGGCTGGCGTTCGCTGCACCAGAGTTCCGGGCCGGGGAAGAAGGCGTGCCGGTCGAGGGTGGCGTTGAAGACGATGTGCGGGAGCATCCCGTCGGCCCACTGGCCGCGGAACAGGGAGCACAGTTCGGCCTCGGCCCGGTCGCGGCGGTGGCGGGCGAGGCCCATGCCGATGAACGCCGAGTCCCAGCTCCATTGGTGCGGGTAGAGGCCTGGCGAGGCGGCGGTGGCTGTCCCGGTCCAGTTCGCGTCGAGGACTCTGGCCGCGGCCTTCCACAGCGCGGTCTCGTCGCCGGTGAGCCGGGAGCTCATGTGGTCCAGGTGACCTCCTCCTGAGCGAGAGAAGGGTTCACCGTGATTGTCGCCTCAGATCGCGGCCGGGGCGACCCCTTGGGCGACGTCGGTTGTCAACGGGCGGAGGGGGCGGCCCGTGATTATTTACGCTCCGGCCGCCCTGTCCAGGAGCCATGCGGCGATTTCCTCGCCGGCGGCGATGCCGCGGGCGGCCGTGACGGCGGTGGTGCGGGACGTCCAGCCGGTGTCGTGCAGTTCGCCGTGGGCGGGGCGGATCGACAGGTGCGCGGCTTCGAGGAGCTCGATGTCGAGGAGGGAGTCGCCGGCGGCCAGCATCGTGGACGCGCCGGCGCGGTGGGCGACCTCCTGCGCGGCGGCGGCCTTGGTCAGGCAGGCGGGCAGGCAGTAGACCTTGCGGCCCTGCAGGGACGTCCGCCAGCCGCGTTCGGCGCACCATTCGGTGAGGTCCTCGACCCAGCCGGGCGGCACGGACGCCCGGTCCACGACCGTGTAGGCGAACAGGTCGGACGCGGTACGCCGTTTGAGAACGAAGTCACCGCCGGTTTGAGCGAGGTGGTGCTGGACGTCCGCGAGCGGCGCGCATCCCTCCGCGACTCGTTCTCGGACGGCCGCCGCCCACTCCCGGTCGTCGACGCCGTCCACGAGGATGTGGCCGCCGTTCGCGCAGATGGCGTACGGGGGCGGTTTCTCCAGCAGGTGCACGCGCCGGTACTGCTCCGGCGTGCGAGTCGTCGTCGGGACGAACGTGGCCGCCGCTGAGAGGGCTTCGAGCGTTCGCGCGGAAGGCTCGGTCAGGTATGAGAGCGGCGCGCCCTGGTAGAACTCCACGCAGAGCAGGCGCGGCATCGTCTCGTCGGGTCCGTCCAGGGCGAAGGCGGCGGCCGAGTAGATGAGCGTGCGGTCCAGGTCGGAGCACACCAGGACGGTCACTGGACGGCTCCCTTGCCGAAGCGCGGATGGATGAACCCCATGCACGCGTAGGGGAACCGGCCGGGCTCGACCTCATGGACGGGCACGCCGCGCTCGCCTGCGAGCAGCCTGATGTGCGTCACCTCGGGTCCGGCGTCGGCCCGTACGAACACCTTCCATGGGACGCGCCGCAGCAGTACACGCGTGGTCTCCCCGATCCCGGGCTTGACGAGGTTCAGGTCGTCGATCCCCTCCGCGTCAGCGCATCGCCGGACCGCCTCCCATCCCGACCAGTCGGGGGCGCGGTCGGCCGAGTGGAGGTCGGCCAAGTCTTTCGCGACGTGTTCGGCCACGTGGTCGAACCTTGCGCAGACAGCGTCGATGAATACGGCCGACACGTCGTCGCCGGCGAGGTCGGCGTAGAACTTCGCGCCGTGGAAGTCTCCGGGACCTATGAGGGAGTCGTTCAGGACCGTCCGGCTCACAAGGCCCGACACGGTGGAGTTGAGGCAGGCGGACGGGATCAGGAAGTCGTCCCGCGTGCCGTACAGGGGCGTGCACCGTCCCGGGTCTGCCAGCACGGCGAGATCGGACAGGAACGGGTACGGCGCCAGGGCGGCGGTGAGTTCGCGCGTGATGGCGCCCTTGCCCGTCCAGCCGTCCACGAACATCACGGACGCCGGGTCGTGGTGCTCGGCGAGATACCGCAGCGCCGCGGTGTCGATGCCCCGCCCCCGGACGATGCTGGCCGCGTAATGCGGTAGGTCGAGCCCGTGCGCGTACCGCGCCCAGCGGCGCATCAGGATCCCGACCGGTGTCCCGGCCCGCGCCAGCGACACCAGGACGGCGTCACGGCCGCGCTCGGCGAGGATCATCTCCGTGACGAGCCCCGTCGCGTACGCGAGCCGCTCGGCGGACGCCGCCAACGCCTCATGGAACAGGCGCAGGTACTCCGGCCCTGGCTGGTACTCCACCGGGAGGGATTCGGCGTAGTGCGCCCGTCCCGATTGGATGGCCGCCTCGCGTTCCTCTGTAGGCGCTTCGAGCCGCGCATGCGAGAGGTCCTTGAGCAGCCATGCGACGTCGTCCGCCGGGTAGCTGCCAAAGGACGGTCCGTACAGCGGCTTCACAAGCGCCCCCTGTAGGACGGGATGGGGGCGACCAGCACCGGGGCAAGCGCGCGCAGCCGTTCGAGCAATCCGGCGGCGAGCGCCGAGGTGTCTCCAGCGTCGTCGACGACCAACACGATCCGGTCGAATCCGCGTTGGCCGACCCCAGGAGCGACGTTGTAGGCGTACCGCTCCCCTGGCCCATCAGCGGGATCGTCGTGTGAGGGGAAAGTCAGGCGCGTTCTGATGGCGTACCCAGGGTCGTCCACGGCCAGGACGGGTGAACGCGTCGTCGTCGAGTAGAACACGTCCACGTGCGGAAGCGCGTCTGCGAGCGCCTCCGCGAGACGCAGCGGCGCGTACATCAGCTCCTCGAACCCGAGCACGAGGACGCGGGAAGCACCCTCAAGGCCGTCCGCAAGGGCCTCCCCCATCCGGGCCAGGTCCTTCTCCAGCCAGGCCCGGTGTTCGGGCAGGAAGCCGTGGCGTCCTCCGTCCGGCAACCCGGCGGGCCATTCCAGCGCGGCCCGGGACACGGCGAACCGTGGGCCACCGTCGTCCGGCGCTTGCGAGGGGATGCCGGCGACGAGTGCCTTCCCCGCCTCCAGGACACCGTCCGGTAGCTCGACATGCCCCCCGGCCAGAGCCACCGCGTCTATGCGCGTCCCTAGGTGCACGGCGAGATCGTCCATACGAGCCCGGTCGGCAGCATCACGCAGGTCGACCAGGGCAGCGAGCACGTAATGGCTCCGCGGACGGACGGTATGCAGCGCCTGGATGGTGTTCAGCACCGTCCGCCCAGTGGAGAGCTCGTCGTCCACCAGCACGACCGGCACATCACGGTCGAGCGCCTCCGCGTCGGCGGGCAGCAGCAGATGGCTCGTGGCGTGGCTGTGCTCCTCCTCGAACCCGCCGTACGTGGCGAACCCCTCAACGGGACGTCGCGTCGAGTGCAGGTAGTAGGCGCCGCCCAGAGCGTCCGCGACCGAATGCCCCAATGCCGTGGCGGTCTCTGCGTAGCCCAGGACGATCGCGTCCACGGGTACCTGCGGTGCGCGCATGCGGTCACGGAGCGCGGCGGCAGCCCCGGGCACAACCTGCAAGGCGTCCGGGAGCAGCGGCCCCGGATCGCACGGATCCTCGCCACGCAGGCGCGCGCGCACAAGCTCACCTAGCAGCAGCCCCGACCCGTAGACCAGCCGCGGATCCGTCGGGACGTGCTTGCCCAGCACCGCCGAGACCAGCAGATGCGCACGCTTCGGGTTGCGGCGCACGGCGAGCCCCACCAGCGCCGAAAGCCCGGCACCCACGGGACGCGCGCCGTCCGCGAGGCGCACTCCGAGACGCGACCCGACCCACGCGGCGGTCAACGGCGGTCCGCCGCTTCCAGCAGCTCGACGAACGTGACGCCCTCCGCCGCGACCCCGAACACCCGGGAGCGCAGCATCAGCCGCTGCGCCCACGCGCGGTGCGGCTTCGCCTCGTTCATCTTGTTCGCGTACGAGCTGGCCATCGCGCCGCCCCCGGCGACGCCGAGGATGTCGGCGGCGTCGCAGTACTCCTCGTGCGTCACCACCGACAGGGCGTGCACGGCCGCGACATGGCTCGGATGGATGACGGTCTTGCCGGTGAGGCCGTTCGCCTTGTCCAGGTGCACCTCGCGGATCAGCCCGTCCAGGTCGGAGGTGATCAGCCGCTGCCGCAGCGGCGCCGCCCGCTGCCGGTCGAACGGCGACTGCCGCAGCTGCGGCTTGAACATCCGCTCCCCCTGCGAGAAGTACTCCCAGACCGGCCCGGTCACCACGTAGCCGGTGCCGTCGGCGCGGCCGAGGATGTTGACCACGTCGCAGATCACGCCCGCGACCGGCCGGATGTCGTAGATCGTCAGGTCGGGCGGCCGGCGCAGCCCGTAGGCGGCGGACATGTCGGTCGCGCCGAGCCGGACGGCGAGGATCCGCCGCCGGTGCTTGGCGAGCAGCCGCGCCACGTCGTGCAGCATCTCCGCGCGCGTCTCGGCGTACACCGCCTCCGGGCTCTCGATCACCGGCATCGCCAGCAGCCGGAGCCCGGTGCGGGACGCCGCGTCCTCCAGCGCGTCCAGGAACGCTCCACCGCCGGCCGCCGTGAACTTCGGCAGCACGAACCCGGTGACGAGCCCGGCGGCGTCCCCGAGCCGGTCGACCAGGTCGCCGATCTGCCGGGGGTCGCGGACCCTGACGAACAGCAGCGGGACGTCCGCGCCGCGCCGGTCGCGATCCGCGTGCAGGGCCCGCAGCCGCGCGACGAGGTTCGCCTCCCCGGCCTCCACCTCGTCGTCGGAGATCGCGTCCTCCAGGCACACCACCATGCTCATCACGCCCCGCCGCGCCGCCCGCTCGATGTCGGTGCCGAGCTCGGGCCGGGTGGCGGGGCAGTACAGCGTCGCGCCCAGCGCCACGCCCAGCACCGCCGGGTCGTCGTGCCGCTCGAACGGGCGCGGGTGCCGGTAGAACAGGTGCTTGCGCCGGGCGGCGTCGATGTGGTCGAAATGCCGCATGGGAGGGCTACCAGGGCGCGCCGGTCACAGGTGGTCCGCCACGGCCGGGAGCAGGTGCTGGAACGTGCGGCCGGTCGCGGTCGCCCCGATCGCCGTCATCGACCAGCCCTGCCCGTCCCGCGACACCTTGGCCATGATCTGCGCGTTGTGCTGCCCGGCGCCGCTCAGGTCGTAGCGCGCGATCTCCTGGCCGGTGCTCTCGTCCACCAGCCGGCAGAACGCGTTCGCGATCTGGGAGAAGTCCTGCCCGGTGAAGGAGTTCACCGTGAACACCAGCTGGGCGACGTTGGCCGGGACGCCCTGCAGGTCGACGTTGACGACCTCGTCGTCGCCCTCGCCGGCGCCGGTCAGGTTGTCGCCGGTGTGCTGGACGGACCCGTCCTTGCTGCGCAGCTGCCGGAACCACACCTGGTCGGTGAGGTTCCCGGCGGCGTCGAACAGCAGGCAGGAGGCGTCCAGGTCGATGGACTGCGCCTTGCCCTTGCCGAACAGGCCCTTCTTGGCGACGGCGTCCCAGCCGAGGCCCATCCGGACACGCGAGAGCGTGCCCCCGCCGGGCTTGGCCAGCGAGACCTTCTGCCCCTTCTGCAGCGAGATTGACATCGTCGGCTCCCTTGATGATCGATGTGTGTCGCGGGGTGGAGATCTGCCGGCCGGCGCCGGTCAGTGCGAGTCAGTGCGGGTCAGGGGGACTTGGACGAGCCGGTGGGCTCCTTCGCCCGGTCGGCCGCGCCCGGCCCCACCTCCGGGGGCTCCCCGGCCTGGTTCCGGTTGCGGACGACGGAGCTGGCGAACGCGGCGATGATCAGGCCGGCGCCGAGCCCGCCGGTGATCCACTCGGGCACGTGGTGCCCGATGCTGACCAGCATGCAGACCGCGAGGGCGCCGATCGCCCAGTGCGCGCCGTGCTCCAGGTAGACGTACTCGTGCAGGGTGCCCTTGCGGACCAGGAACACCGTGAGCGACCGGATGTACATGGCGCCGATGCCGAGGCCCAGCGCGATGACGATCGGGTCGGTGCTGATCGCGAACGCGCCGATGACGCCGTCGAAGCTGAACGAGGCGTCCAGCACCTCCAGGTACAGGAACAGGAAGAACCCGGCCTTGCCGGTGGCCAGGGCCAGCGAGCTCGGCCCGGACCGCCCCGCGGTCTCCCCGGCCTCCTCGCCCTCGTCCTCGTCGTCTTCGTCGGTCGCCTCGGAGAACAGCTCGCCGAGCCCGTTGACCAGGATGTAGGTCACCATGCCGAGCACGCCCGCGATCATGACGTTGCCCGGGTCGTCGGCGGACAGCCACGCCACGAACGCCAGCGAGCCGCCCGCGACGACGACCGACAGCTGGTCCAGCTTGCCGATCCGGGCGAGCGGCCGCTCCAGCCACGGCAGCCATTTCTCGGCGCGCTCCTCGAACACGAAGTCCAGGAACAGCATCATCAGGAACATGCCGCCGAACGCCGCGATCATCGGGTAGGCGTCGTTCATCAGCTCGTGGTAGCGGTGCGAGTCGTTCA
Organism: Actinomadura darangshiensis; assembly: GCF_004349235.1. Lineage (GTDB taxonomy): Bacteria > Actinomycetota > Actinomycetes > Streptosporangiales > Streptosporangiaceae > Spirillospora > Spirillospora darangshiensis. Next base: position 6,409 of record NZ_SMKY01000065.1, read on the forward strand.
GCGCCAGGTCGAACGCCTCGACGGGGCTCAGCTTGGCCGTGATGCCCACGATCAGCAGCGGGAAGACCAGCCGCATGCCGAACACCGCGATCGCGATGCCGACGGTGAGGAAGATCTTCTGCCAGAAGACGCTCATCCGGTCGAGCACCTTGGCGTTGACCACGGCGTTGTCGAACGACAGCGACACTTCCAGGACGGCCAGCACGGCGACCAGGGCCAGCCCGGTCGGCCCGTCGTAGAGCAGGGCGAGGAGCAGGCCGACGACCGTGACGCCGAAGGACCAACCGAAGGTGCGAAGAATCATGCGAATATTTCTGCTAGATGAGGACGGCCGGGCGGGGCGGCCGGGGTGCGGGGCGGCGGCGGTCAGCCGACGTTGACGCCGAAGTCCATCGCGATGCCGGCGAGACCGGAGGCATACCCCTGTCCGACGGCCCTGAACTTCCATTCGCCGCTGTGCCGGTAGAGCTCGCCGAAGACCATCGCCGTCTCGGTGGAGGCGTCCTCGGTGAGGTCGAAGCGGGCGAGCTCGTTGCCGTCGTTCCGGTTGATGATCCGGATGAAGGCGTTGCGCACCTGCCCGAAGCTCTGCTGCCGGTTGTCGGCGTCGTAGATCGACACGGGGAACACGATGCGGTCGCACTCGGCCGGCACCCCGGTGAGGTCGACGTTGATCGACTCGTCGTCGCCCTCGCCCTCACCGGTCAGGTTGTCGCCGGTGTGCTCGACCGAGCCGTCCGGGCTCTTCAGGTTGTTGAAGAACACGAAGTGCTGGTCGGACATGACCTTGCCGGTGCCCGCGAGCATCAGCGCGGACGCGTCCAGGTCGAAGTCGGCGCCGGTGGTGGCGCGGACGTCCCAGCCGAGGCCGACGGTGACCGCGGTGAGGTTGGGGGCGGCCTTGCTCAGTGAAACATTGCCGCCCTTGGCGAGTGAGACTCCCATGTTCGGGCCACTCCCTTCGTGATGAGCCTGTTCAGAGGTTGACGCCGAAGTCCGTCGCGATGCCCGCCAGGCCGGACGCGTAGCCCTGGCCGACCGCGCGGAACTTCCATTCCGTCCCGTTGCGGTACAGCTCGCCGAAGACCATCGCGGTCTCCATGGAGGCGTCCTCGGACAGGTCGTAGCGCGCCATCTCCGCCCCGTCGGCCTGGTTCAGCACCCGGATGTAGGCGTTGCGGACCTGCCCGAAGCTCTGCCCGCGGCTGTCGGCATCGTAGATCGACACGGCGAACGCGACCCGCTCGGCCGTGTCCGGCATCGCACCGAAGTTCACCTTGAGCTGCTCGTCGTCGCCCTCGCCGGCGCCGGTGGTGTTGTCACCGGTGTGCTCGACCGCGCCGTCGGGCGTGCGAAGGTTGTTGAAGAACACGAAGTGCTGGTCAGTGATGATCTTGCCGGAGGCGTCCAGGACCATGGCCGAGGCGTCGAGGTCGAAGTCCGTCCCGGTGGTGGTGCGCAGGTCCCACCCGAGACCGACGGTCACCGCGGACAGGCCGGGGGCCTGCTTGGTGAGCGAGACGTTGCCGCCTTTGCTCAGGCTGACGGGCACGATGGGCCTCCAAGATCGCATTCCGGTATCGGACGCCGACCGGGCGCCCAGCCATATCGACGTAGCAGCGATGCTATCCGTTCCATCCTTTGTAGAGGGATTACTCCAGATGCCGCCCGTCACACGCAACCCGGGCCGTTTGCGGGAGACTGGCAGGGACGAAGGGAGGCTGCGTTGCGGGGACCGGGCGACCAGCGCCGCCGGGGCGGCCGTGGGGCACAGGCGGCGGCCGGGGCCATCGAGGCGCGGGAGGCGGCGGCGGCCGCCTTCTACGACATGGACCAGGCACAGAAGTTCATCGACGGCCGCGTCACCGTGTTCGAGGACCTGGACGCCAGGGCCGCCGAGCCGGCCCGGCGCGAGTTCGGCGGGCTCAGCGAGGCCGCCGACGCCGCGTCGGTCGCCTACATCTCCGTCCTGGACGCGCACGACCTCGATGACCGGGACCGGTCACCGGCCGAGTACGACTCCGCGCGGCGCGCGTTCGTGGCCTGCACGGAGCGGCTGCAGCAGACCGCCCGGAACCTGAACGGGTTCGCCGAGCGGCTCGCCCCGCAGATGGCCCGGCTGGAGTCCGCGCTCGACCAGCTCCCGCCCCGGCTGACCGCCGCCCGCGACGCGGTGGCCGCCGCCGACTCCGCCGTGACCGCCGCGAAGGGCGCCGGGATGGACGCCGCCGATCCGGAGGCGGAACTGGACCGCGCCAAGCAGGTCCTCGCCCAGCTCGGCTCGCAGGGCCTCGGCGGCCTCGGCCTGGACGGCGCCATCCGCAAGGCCGACGAGGTCCGCGACATCGCCGAGCGGGCCCGGGAGGCCGCCGCGGAGCTGCCGCAGATGGCGGAGAAGGTCCGCAACTCGCTCGCCTCCGTCCGGACGCGGGTGGACGTCGTCGCCAACCGCGTCGGGCCGGTCAAGGAGGCCATGCGCGTGCTCGTGCGCGGCTACTCGCAGACGTGCTGGCAGGACCTCAAGGGCGCGCCCGAGTCCATCGAGGCGGCCGTCACCCGGGCCCGCGAGCGGCTGAACGAGGCGTCCGCGCACACGGGCCGCACCGAGTGGAAGCAGGCGCAGCAGGCGCTCACCGCCGCGCGCACCGAGCTGAACGCGGCCGACCGCCGCGCCGGGCAGGTCACCGGGCGGGTGGACGAGCTGAAGGCGGTCGCCCAGGACCCGGCCAAGCCGGCCGAGGGCGTCCAGTTCGCGGTGCGGGACGCGCAGCGGCTCGCCATGGCGCAGCCCGGCGGGCCCCCGGCCCAGCACGTCCGGGTGCTCGACTCGCTGGTCGGACGGCTGGAGAACGCGCCGAACCGGCTCACCGGGGCCCACCCGGACTACTGGGCCTACCTCCAGGAGCTGGAGTCCATCAAGACCGCCGCCGGGGACGTCGTGGCGCGGATCCGCGCCGAACGGGCCCAGCAGGGCTAGCCGGGCGAATTCGCGCTAGGCGAACAGGCCGTCGCCCCAGTGGCCGCCCTCGCGGACGCCGGGCGGGCACGCGTAGATGCCCGATCCGACGTGCTGGATGTACTCGTTCAAGGCGTCGGTGGCCAGTGACTGCTGGACCGGGATGAACCCCTTGCGCGGGTCGCTCTGGAAGGCGATGAAGAACAGGCCCGCCTCCAGCCGCCCCAGGCCGTCCGACCCGTCGGTGAAGGAGTAGCCGCGCCGCAGGATCCGCGCCCCGTGGTTGGAGTCGGGGTGGGCGAGCCGGACGTGCGCGTCCGGCTTCATCCGCGCCAGGACGGGCTTGTCGCGCTCCTTCTCCCGCCCCACCGGCGCGCCCTCGCCCTTGCCGCGGCCGAAGATGTCCTCCTGCTCGCGCAGCGACGTCCGGTCCCAGGTCTCGATGTGCATGCGGATGCGGCGGGCGACGAGGTAGGAGCCGCCCGCCATCCAGCCGTCGCCCTTCCCCGCCCACACGTGCTCGTCGAGGAGCGCCTTGTCGCTCTCGCCGAGGTTGTCGGTGCCGTCCTTGAACCCGAACAGGTTGCGCGGGGTCTGCGCGTCCGGCGTCGTCGAGGACGTCTTGCCGAACCCGAGCTGCGACCAGCGGACCGCGACCACGCCGAACCCGATCCGGGCCAGGTTCCGGATCGCGTGCACCGCGACCTGCGGGTCGTCCGCGCACGCCTGCACGGCGATGTCGCCGCCGCCGCGGTCGGGGTCGAGGTCGTCGCCGGGGAAGTGCGGCAGGTCGACGAGGGCGGCGGGGCGGCGCGCCCTGAGGCCGAACCGGTCCTCGCCGTCCTTCTCGAACAGCGACGGGCCGAACCCGATCGTCAGCGTGAGCCGGGACGGCGGCAGCCCGACCGCCTCGCCGGTGTCGTCGGGCGGCGCGACCGGGGACCCGGCGGCCGCGCCGTTCCCGACGGGCCTCCCGGCGGTCATGGCGGCGGCCGCGTCGGTCCACTCCTTCAGCATCCGGACGAGCCGGTCCCGGTCGTCGGTCGTGACGTCGAAGGCGGCGAAGTGCAGCCGGTCCTGGACGGGCGTGGCGATGCCCGCCTGGTGCGCGCCGCGGAACGCGATCGCGGCGCCCGCGGCGCCGTCCTCGTCCGCCGAGGCGACCCGGTCGAGGCCGGCCCCGGCGGCGGCGCCGACCAGCAGGCTCGCGCCGGAGAACCCGAGCATCCTGCGCCGGGACATCCCCGGACGCGCCTCCGCCTGCTCGCCGGTCATGCCGTCACCGCCCTCTCGTCCCGGTCGCCCCGGTTACTTCGCAACGACTTCGGCGAGCTTCGACAGGGGCTCGCCCAGCGCGTTCACCGCGTCGGCCAGGTCCTTGCGGTCGCCCTTGCCGACCTTGTCGTAGGAGACGTAGCCGTCGCCCTTCTCGTGCTTCTTCAGCAGCGACTCGACGCCGGCGAAGTTGTCGTCGAGGTCCTTTGCGAGCTGCGCGTCCCGCTCCTGCACGACCGGCTTGAGCAGGTCGTAGATCTTCTTGGCGCCGTCGACGTTGGCCTTGAAGTCGACGAGGTCGGTGTGGCTGAACGCCTCCTCCTCGCCGGTGACCTTGCCGGTGGCGACCTCGTCCAGCAGTTCCTTGGCGCCGCCCGCCATGTCGTTGACCGGGTCGAGGGTGAGGCCGGGCAGCCGCGACTTCAGCGTCTCCAGGTCCTTCAGCAGCCGGTCGCCGTACTTCTCCTTGCCCTTGACCGAGCCGTCCTCCCAGAGGGCCTTCTCCAGCAGGTGCCAGCCGGACCAGTCCTTCTTCTCCTCCGGCTTGAGGTCGGCCTCGCGCGCGTCGACCTTGGGGTCGATGTCGCCGAACTTCTCCGCGACGGGCTCGATCGTCTCCCAGCCGACGCGGGACGGCGCGTACAGCTCCTTGGCCTTGGCGACGTCGTCGGCCTTCACGGCGTCCACGAACTTCCGCGTCTTGCCGATCGTGTCGTCGAGCTTCCCGATGACGTAGGTCTTGTAGTCGGCGGTGGCCTGGGCCAGGCGCTGGTCGCCGCCGGCGGCCTTCCCGCTGACCGTGACGTTCTGGGACGGCCCCTTGCCGGTCTGGCCGGCGCTGCACAGCACCTTGTACTGCCCGGCGGGCAGGTTCACGACGAAGTCGACGCTGGTGCCGGGGCCGATGTTCTCCCGCTCGGCGAGGATCTTGCCGTCCGGCTTCAGGACCTCGAACTCGTTGACCTTCGAGCCCTTGTTGCTGACCTTGAAGGTGGTCTTGCCCGCGGTCAGCTCGGTCTTGGCCACCTCGCACGAGTCGTCGGTGGCCGTCACCGCGATGCCGCCCGCCGCGTCCGCCTCGCCGTCACCGCCGCACGCCGCCAGAAGGGACATCGACACCGCGGCGGCGCCGGCGAGCGCGAGGACGGACACAGGACGCATGAGGGGCTCCAGGGCGTGCAAAAGTGGTTAGGCTTACCTAAATTAGCGAAAGCTAACCTCAGCACGTCAAGTGCCCCCCGCGACAGTGAGCCGTCCCACGTCGCGGCCCCGGCACGAGTTTCAGCGCGGGCGGTCCTGCCACCCCATCGTGAGGTTGCGCGCGGCCATCGGCGGGCCGCCGGGCTGCGGGTCCCCGTACGGCGGCGGATTGCCCTGCTGCTGGGGCTGCTGCTGGTACTGCGGCGCCTGCTCGCGCTGCTGCGCGGCCGGCTCCGCCCAGACCGCCGTCCCGTAGGCGCACACCTCGAAGCCCCCGGACAGCGCGGCGGTGTCGAACCGCATGCCGACCACCGTGTTCGCGCCCTTGCGGCGCGCCTCCTCGCCGAGCCGGTCCACCGCCTCGCGGCGGGCCGCGGCCAGGCTCATCCCCGGCTGCTCCCCCGTCACCCGGAACGTCCCGGCCTGCCCGGGTGCCGGGGCCGGGGCCTGATCGGCTTGGACGGCCGTCCCCAGGACCTCTCCGAGCACGCTCCTGATCTCGTACCCGGCCACGCCATCTGTCGTCACGATCAGCATGACCCCAACGGTAAGACACCGCTCGGACGAAATGCGACGTTATGCCGGATGCCGGGCGTCCCGGGCCGGTGCGTCCTCCCGGCCGGCGCGGGCCGGGAGGACGCCCGGCTCACTCCAGATACTCGCGGAGCATCTGCGCGCGGGACGGGTGGCGCAGCTTCGCCAGCGTCTTGGACTCGATCTGGCGGATCCGCTCCCTCGTCACGCCGAACTCCCGGCCGACCTCCTCCAGGGTGCGCGGATGCCCGTCGGTCAGGCCGAAGCGCAGCTGGATGATGCGCTGCTCCCGTTCCGACAGGGTGCCGAGGATGTCCTCCAGCTGGTCCTGCAGGAGGATGAACGCCGCCGCCTCGATCGGCACGACGGCGTCCGCGTCCTCGATGAAGTCGCCGAGGTCGGAGTCCTCCTCGCCGATCGGCGACTGCAGCGAGACCGGTTCCTGCGCGATCCGCTGGATCTCCACGACCCGGACGGGCGACAGCCCCATCTCCAGGCCGATCTCCTCGGGACTCGGCTCGCGGCCGAGGTCCTGGTGCATCTGCCGCTGCACCCGGACCAGCTTGTTGATGGTCTCCACCATGTGCACCGGGATCCGGATCGTCCGGGCCTGGTCGGCGATGGCCCGGGTGATCGCCTGCCGGATCCACCAGGTGGCGTAGGTCGAGAACTTGAACCCCTTGGTGTAGTCGAATTTCTCGACCGCACGGATGAGTCCGAGATTTCCCTCCTGGATCAGGTCGAGGAACAGCATTCCCCGGCCGACGTAGCGTTTGGCGATCGAGACCACCAACCGCAGGTTGGCCTCGATCAGGCGTTGCTTCGCCCGCATCCCCTCGCGGGAGAGCAGTTCGAGGTCGATCAGCTCGCCGCGGGCGAGGACGGCGGTACGCGCCATCTTCTCCTCGGCGAACAGTCCCGCCTCGATCGATTTCGCTAGTTCTACTTCATCTTCTGCCGTGAGCAGCGGTACGCGACCGATCTCTCTCAGGTAGATCCGAACCAGGTCGCTCGTCGGCGCCCGCTTGCCGAGGTCACCCTCATCCGCTCGCGCGACGTCCTCGGTCTCCTGCTGAGACTCGAGAACCTCCACCCCCTGCTCTGCGAGCATCCGGACGACCTTTTCCAGGGAGTCGTCCGGCAAGTCCGAGCGATCGAGCGCGGCAGCGACGTCCTCGACGGTCACACCGCCGCGCTCTCTGCCACGTGCGACGAGGTCCGCCACCTGATCAACCGATGGCGCCTCGCTTGGCAGCACCGAAGGGCCCACGCAGACAGTCTGCGTCAAAGGGGGCCTAGATCACAGGACCTATTTTCGCGGACCGCTGACCTACTGTGACCCAAGGCCCCTCTCCCGCAACACCCGTCTCTGCTGCTCAAGCGCGACAAGATCGCCGAAGAGCCGCTGGTAGTCCTCCGGCGCCTCGACCGGATTCAGCCGCCCGAGTTTAGATTTCGCGTCGGCGATCATGCGGGTGAGCTGGCGTTCCTGTATTCGGGCGAGCAGTTCCGCGGCATAACGGTCATCCGATTCCTGGGCGGCCCGGACGGGCTCCACCCCGAGCCTGGTGATCAGTTCCCTGACCTGGTCGTTCGGGGCCCGTTCCAGCAGCACCGAGACCCACTCCGCGGCGCCGCCGGCCGCCGTGACGCCGCCCGCCTCCCCGATCACCACGCGCACCGCCGCGTGCGGCGGCGCGATGAACGCCTCGGGCGGGACCTCCTCGAACGCCGGGCCGAGCAGCGCCGGCCGCTGCACGGCCAGTTTCAGCAGCTCACGCTCGCGCTGCACGTCCGGGTCGCGGGGGTCGAACGCGGGCCGCTGCGGCGCCTGCGGCTCCCCCCGCCCGTGCCGCGGGTCCCCGTTCCACGCGCGGCCGTTGTCGGGGCGGCCGCTCCCGTTCTGGCCACGGCCGTTTCCGGCCTGCGCGCGGCCGTGCCCGCGCGCGGCCAGCTCGCGGACGCGGCGCAGCACGAACTGCTCGTCCATGATGCCGAGCCAGCGGTCGAGGTTCACCGCGTACATGTGCCGGCGCGAGCGGTCCTTGATGGCGGCGACGACCGGGGCCGCCGCGTCGAGCGCGCCGAGCCGCCCCTCGACCGTGTCGAGGTCGTGCTGCTCGATCGCACTGCGCACCGCGAACTCGAACAGCGGCAGCCGGGACGCCACGAGGTCGCGCACCGCCGCGTCGCCGTGCCGGATCCGCAGGTCGCACGGGTCGAGCCCGTCCGGCTGGACGGCCACGAACGTCTGCGAGACGAACTTCTGCTCGTCGTCGAACGCGCGCAGCGCCGCCTTGCGGCCGGCCGCGTCGCCGTCGAAGGTGAAGATCACCTCGCCGCGGAACTCGTCCTGGTCCATCAGCAGCCGGCGCAGCACCTTGATGTGGTCGTCGCCGAACGCCGTCCCGCTGGTGGCGATCGCCGTCGGGACGCCCGCCAGGTGGCAGGCCATCACGTCGGTGTAGCCCTCGACCACGACGGCCTGCCGGCGGCGCGCGATCTCCTTCTTCGCGAGGTCGGCGCCGTACAGCACCGAGCCCTTGTGGAAGAGCGGCGACTCGGGGGTGTTCAGGTACTTCGGGCCGTCGTCGTCCTCGTAGAGCTTGCGGGCGCCGAACCCGATGACGTCGCCGGACAGGTCGCGGATCGGCCACATGAGCCGGCCGCGGAACCGGTCCATCGGGCCGCGCCGCCCCTCCTTGGCGAGGCCGCCCGCCACGATGTCGCGGTCGGCGAAGCCGCGCTGGCGCAGGTGCCGGACGAGGCCCTCCCACTCGCGGGGCGCGAACCCGACGCCGAAGCGCGCCGCGTCGGCCGCCTCGAAGCCGCGCTCGGCCAGGAACGTGCGGCCGATCTGCCCCTCGGGGGAGTTCAGCCGCTCCACGTAGAACTCGGCCGCCGCCTTGTGCGCCTCGATGAGCCGCGCGCGCTGCCCGCCGTCCTGCCGGGGGCCGCGGCCGCCGCCCTCCTCGTAGCGCAGCTGGATGCCGGCCTGGGCGGCGAGCCGCTCGACCGACTCGGAGAACGTCAGGTGCTCGATCTCCTGGACGAACTTGATGACGTCGCCGCCGGCCTCGCAGCCGAAGCAGAAGTACAGCCCGCGCGAGGGCGTGACGTTGAACGACGGCGACTTCTCGTCGTGGAACGGGCACAGCCCCTTGAGGTTGCCGCCGCCCGCGCTGCGCAGTTGCAGATATTCCCCGATCACGGCGTCGATGGAAGAGCGCTCCCGCACGAGTGCGATGTCCTCATTGCGAATCCGGCCTGCCACGACCACGGAGTCTACGGCCGCCCCACGACATCGGCGGCATCGCATCCGGAACGGCATCGGTGCGCCCCGCCCCGCGGCCGGGACGGGGCGCGCACCGCTCGGCGCCTCCGGTTCAGCGGACCCGGAAGCGGTCGAACAGCCGGTACATGAACTCGGTGCCCTGCTTGAGGGCCTCGACCGTGATGCGCTCGTCGTTGCCGTGCATGGCGATCAGCTGGTCGTTGTCCACGACGTAGGGATAGACGCCGTAGCCGGGAATGCCCTTCTCCTTCCAGGGCCCGAGGCTCGTCCCGGCCTCGAACAGGGCGGGCGCGAAGACCGCGTCCGGGTAGGTCTTGGCGGCGGCCTCGCCGATCGCGGTGTAGAGCGGCGAGTCGATGCTGGACGGCCCCTTGGCCCAGGTCTCGTCCAGCCGCTTGAGGGCGTCCTCCTCCGACTCCCCCGGATTGCCGGCCAGCTTGACCTGCACGTCGCGGTCGGCCAGCCGCTTGCGGAACGCGGCCAGGAAGTCGCGGGGCCGCTGGCCGCCGGGGACGCCCCGGCAGTTGATCCGCAGCGTCGCGGTGGACGGGATCACGTTCTCCTTGTAGCCCGCGTCCTCGATCACGAAGGCGTGGGTCGTGCGCAGCAGGGCCTGGTGCAGCCACGGGTAGGGGCTGCGCTTGACGACCAGCGCGGCGGCGCGTTCGCGGGCGTGCTGCGAGTGCGCGGACAGCAGCAGCCGCAGTGCCCGTTCGAGCCCGCGGTCGTCGGTGGCCTTGGCCAGCGCGCCGAAGTACTCGCGGGTGACCGCGGTGAGGGCGACCGGCGCCAGCCACGTGTCGACGTCGGTGACGGCCCGGGAGAGCTTGGCGATGGCCGAGTCGGGGTTGGGCTTGGACGAGTGCGTCGCGGTGCCGTCGGCGACGAGGTCGAGGTTGAAGTAGACCTTGTCCTGGCGGGTCACCGTGATGAGCATCGGCGTCCGGCGGTCCTTCTGGGCGAGGAACCAGCCGCCCTCGGTGAGCACCATGCCCGCGTTGATCTTGTCCCAGTGGTTCTCGGCGAGCCAGCCGGACCCGTACTGCCCCGCCTCCTCGTCGCAGTCGGTGAGGATGATGATGTCGCGGTCGAACTTCGCGCCCTCGCTGACGTGCCGCAGGATGGCGGCGATGTTCGCGGAGTTGGCGCCCTTCATGTCCAGGGCGCCGCGGCCGAAGATCTCGCCGTCCTTCACGACTCCGGCGAACGGGTCGACCGTCCACTTGTCACGTTCCACGGGCACCACGTCGGAGTGCCCGAGCAGGAGCAGCGGCGGCGCCGCCGTGGTGCCCTTGATCCGGGCGATGAGATGGACGTTGTCCTTCTTCGGCGTCGGGATGATCTCCGCGGGGACGCCCGCGGAGTCCCAGACGGTTTTGAGCATCTCGGCGTACGGGCGGGTGACGCCGCCCTCCCCGAAGTTCTGGGTGTCGAAGGAGATCATCTTCTTCAGCAGGGCCAGCGGGTCGAGGTCGGCGGGCGCCGCCTTGCGGGCCCGCCCGGTGAGCGCAGCGGGCGCGGCGGGCGCGGCGGCGGCGGTGCCGCCGGCGAGGACGCCGCCCGCGAGCAGGACGGCGCCCGCCCCGGTGCGGTGCAGGAAGGCGCGGCGGCTGACTGGGGACGGGAAGTCGGACATGGGAGCTCCTCCTTCGAGCCCGGACGGGCTACATGATCAAAGGTGACACGGCCGATTCCCGATCTCCAGCCCCGCCGCGGGCCGGTCGAGGACGCGGTCAACCTGCGGTGACCCGGAGAATCGGCGCAGGCTGGCCGGACTCGGCCGGGTTAACAGGCGGTAACCCCCGATTTACTATGGACAACCCCGACCGTCGCGCGGTGTGATGACGGACCGAAGTTTTGCCCACCCCCAGGCGGACCCGATGACGGATGTTGTGCTCGACGGCGTCGACAAGGTGTATCCCGGCGGGCAGGTCGCCGTCCGGAAGGTACGCCTGCGCATCAACGACGGCGAGCTCTTCGTCCTGCTCGGCCCCTCCGGCTGCGGCAAGTCCACCATCCTGCGCATGATCGCCGGGCTGGAGGAGATCACCTCCGGCGACCTGTGGCTGAACGGGACCGTGGCCAACGAGCTGCCGCCGCGCGAGCGGAACGTGGCGATGGTGTTCCAGGAGGGCGCGCTCTACCCGCACCGCACGGTCAAGGGCAACATGATGTTCCCGCTGGAGGTGTCCGGCGACGACCGGGCCGAGGCGCACGCGAAGGTCGTGGAACTGGCGCGCGCGCTCGGCATCAACTCGATGATCGACCGGATGCCGGGGACGCTGTCCGGCGGCCAGCGGCAGCGGGCCGCGATCGGCCGGGCGCTGATCCGCGAGCCGTCGCTGTTCCTGATGGACGAGCCGCTGTCGAGCCTGGACGCGGGGCTGCGCACCGAGCTGCGGGTCGAGATCGCCGCGCTGGTCCGCTCCACCGGCACCACCACCGTCTACGTCACGCACGACCAGGTCGAGGCCATGACGATGGCCGACCGGATGGCGGTGCTGCGGGACGGTGTGCTGGAGGACGTCGGCACCCCCGAGCAGATCTACGAGGACCCGGCGACGGTGTTCGTGGCCGCGTTCCTCAGCTCGCCGCCGATGAACCTGCTGCACGCCACGCTGTGGGCCGTCGAGGGCGAGGGGCTGCTGCTCGACTTCGGGCCGCAGCGGCTGACCCTGCCGTGGGACGACCCGCGGGCGTCCGCGCTGATCAGCCACCACGGCCGGTCCGTGATCGTGGGGATCCGGCCGGACACCATGATGCCGATCGCGCCGGGCTCGCCCGCCCCGCCCGGGACCGTCCTGTCCGGCCAGGTCCGCGCGCTGGAGTTCCACGGGCACGAATGGCTCGCCTACGCCGAGGCGGGCATCCCGACGATCGACGCGACCGAGGTGGGGCGGCCCGAGGAGCCGCAGGCCCACGAGCCGAGGCGTCCCGGGCTGCGCGACCGGCTGCGCGCGATGATCGGGCGGGCGGCGCCGGAGGCCGACCCCGCCGAGGAGCACGCCGGCCACCACCGGCGGTCCGACCTGATATTCCGCATCGCGCCCGGCGGGCGTCCCAACCGGGGCGACCATGTCGCGCTGACCGTCGACTTCGACCGCATCCTGTTCTTCGGCGCGGACGGCCGGCGCGTCACGCCCGTCCATCGCTAGCCGAGGACCGTGCGGAGCCGGCGCATCCCCGCGTCGATCTCGGGCGGCGTCACGGCGCCGTAGCCGAACACGAGCCCTGGGGCGGACGGCCCCGACACCGCGAACTCCGACAGTGCGAACAGCCCGATGCCAGCGCCGAGCGCCTTCGCGGCGACGGCGGCGTCGTCGGTGCCGCCGGTGAGGGTGGCGCTCAGGTGCAGCCCTGCCTCGGACGGGACGAGGGCCAGCCGGTCCCCCAGCGGCCCTTCCACCAGCTCGGCGACGCGCTCGTGCCGGGCCCGGTACTCGCGGCGCGACCTGCGGATGTGCCGGGCGAGGAGGCCCTCGTCGATGAACCGGGCGAGCGCCGCCTGCGCGGGCAGCTCGGCGTGCCAGGACGTGACGTACCGCGCCATCCGGAACGCGCGGTGCAGCGACGGCGGCGCCACGAGGAACCCCAGCCGCAGCACCGGCCGCATGATCTTGGAGAAGGTGCCGGTGTACAGGACGCGGCCGTCCTCGTCGAGGCTCTGCAGCGGCTCGACCGGCCGGCCACCGTACCGGTACTCGGTGTCGTAGTCGTCCTCGACGATCACCACGTCCCGGCGCCGGGCCCAGTCGAGCAGCGCCCGGCGGCGCGGCAGCGACATCGGCATGCCGAGCGGGAACTGGTGGGACGGGGTGACGTAGACGGCCCGCGCGTCGCCGGGCAGCGCGTCCACCCGCAGCCCCTCCGCGTCGACCGGCACGCCCCGCACCCGCATGCCGGCCGCGGTGAGGAGCATCCGCACGGGCGGGTACCCCGGGTCCTCCACCGCCACGACGTCGCCCGGTTCGAGCAGCACCCGGACGATCAGGTCGAGCGCCTGCTGGATGCCGGCGGTGACGACGATGTCGTGACCGCTCGCCCGTACCGACCGGGAGACGCCCACGTGCCGGGCGATGGCCTCGCGCAGCGCGGGCAGGCCCGCCGGGTCGCCCGCCGAAGCGGGCTCCGCCAGCCCCGACGGCCGCAGCAGCCCCGCCACGATCCGCCGCCACGGCTCGTACGGGAACAGCGTCACGTCGGGCAGCCCGGCGCGGAAGTCCCAGCGGATCTTCGGCATCCGCCCGGGCCAGGCGGACACGTCGTCCCACACCTTCCGCGGCCGCAGCGGCGACGAGGCGGGCGCGCCGCGGGCGGCGGACCCGGTCTCCCGGACGAACGTGCCCGCGCCCACCCGGCTCGTCAGGAACCCCTCGGCGGCGAGCCGGTCGTAGGCGACGCCGACCGTGTTGCGGGAGATCGCCAGCCGTCTCGCCAGCTCCCGGGTGGGCGGCAGCGCCTCCCCCGCGCGCAGCCGGCCGTCCAGGATCGCGGCGCGCAGCTGCCCGTAGATCTGCCCCACGAGATCGCGGCGCCCCACCAGGCTCACATGCAGTTCCACGGCACCGACCCTAAATCGGCTCAGTCATTTTTCGCAATTTTGGACCTTTACCTGGTCCTCTGGTCGTTCCTAGCGTGGACGGCATGGACCTGCTGACCGAACTCCTCACCACCGACTTCCGCCCACTGGACCGGAAGGCGGCCGACCTCTACCTCGGCGCCGTCGCGCAGGTCAAGCCGGACGCGCTCACGCTGCCGACGCCGTGCCCCGACTGGACGCTGCACGGCCTGCTGCGCCACCAGGTGAGCCAGGACGAGGGCTTCGCCGCGGCCGCCCAGGGCGACGGCGGGCGCCTGGCGGTGTGGCGCGGCGGCGACCTCGGCGACGACCCCTACGCCGCCGCGAAGGCGTCCCTCGACCTCGTCACGCGCGCCTTCGCCGGCGTCGCGCTCGACGCCGAACTCGTCCTCCCGGAGATCCGCGACGGCGGCGCGTTCCCGACATCCCTGGCGATCAGCTTCCATTTCGTGGACCTGGTGGTGCACGCGTGGGACGTCGCCGCCGCGATCGGCGCGCCGTGGGAGCCGTCGGACGAGCTGGTCGCCGCGTCCCTCAAGGTCGCCGCCATCGTCCCCGCGGACGGCCGCGGCCCCGGCGACTCGTTCGCCCCGTCCGTCCCCTCCGCGGACGGCGCGACGCCGGGGAACCACCTGCTCGCCCTGCTGGGCCGGGACCCCGCCTGGCGCTGAGGCGGCCCGGCGGGGCGCCCCGGTCAGGCCGAGGCGGTGGCCGGCTCGCAGGAGGCGACGGCGCCCCGATAGAAGCCGATCTTCGTCTTGATCTGCTCCTGCTGGGCGCACAGCGTGGCGATCTGCTCCTCCACCCGGCGGTCGTGCGCCTGCAGCAGTTCGAGCCGCTCCTGGACGGTCTCGCCGCCGCCCCGCGCGAGCTCGGAGTACCGCAGCATCTCGGCGATCGGCATGCCGGTGCCGCGCAGGCAGCGCAGCATGTCGAGCCATTGCAGGTCGTCGTCGCTGAACACGCGCCGGCCCGACGCGTTCCGGGCGATGCCGGACAGCAGCCCGATCTTCTCGTAGTAGCGCAGCGTGTCGATGCTGAAGCCGCTCTTCTCGGCGGTCTCGGCGGGAGAGTAGGAGCTCACGTCGTCCAGGATCCCACCTGGAGTGCACTCCAGGTCAATATCGCGCCGGTGCGCCTGCTTGACCTGGAGCGCACTCCAGGTCCCAGAGTGGGAGGGACAGCAGACGACGAGGAACGCGAAGGACTCCCATGCGCATCGGACTCCAGGTTCCGAGCTTCACCCATCCCGGCGGGACCGAGCAGATCGCCCCGACGTTCGCCCGCACGGCCCGCGCGGCCGACCAGGGCGGCCTGCACTCGCTGTGGGTGATGGACCACTTCTTCCAGATCCGCGGGGTGGGGCCCTCGGAGGAGCCCATGCTGGAGGGCTACTCCGCGCTCGCCTACGCGGCGGCGCTGACGGAGCGGATCACCCTCGGGACGATGGTCACCGGCGTCACCTACCGGGAGCCCGGCATCCTGGTCAAGACGGTGACCACGCTGGACGTCCTGTCGGGCGGGCGCGCTTGGCTCGGCATCGGCGCGGCGTGGAACGAGGAGGAGTCGCGGGGCCTCGGCGTGCGGTTCCCGCCGGTCGCGGAGCGGTTCGAGCGGCTGGAGGAGACGCTGCGGCTCGCCCACCAGATGTGGAAGGGCGACGAGTCGCCGTTCGAGGGCGAGCACTACCGGCTGGAGCGGCCGCTGAACTCGCCGCCCGCGCTGCGCCGCCCGCACCCGCCCGTCCTCATCGGCGGGGGCGGTGAGAAGAAGACGCTGCGGTTCGTCGCGAAGTACGCCGACGCCTGCAACCTCTTCGACGGCGACGAACTGCCGCACAAGCTCGACGTCCTGCGGGAGCACTGCGAGCGCGAGGGGCGCGACTACGACGAGATCGAGAAGACGTCGCTGACCCTGCTCGGCGAGCCGTCTGCCGGCGCGGCCGTCGACACCATCGGGCGGCTCGCGGAGCGCGGCGTCGACCACGTGATCTTCTCCCAGGGCACCGGGCAGGACCTCGCTCCCGTCCTCGCCGAGGCCCGCGCCCAGACCGAGAAGATCGTCCCGGCGGGACGGTGAGGCCCGGTCCCGCGCGCCGCGGCGCGGCGCGCGGGACCGTTTTATTCAGACACCGTTTATTCAGACACCGCCCGGATCAGACCTCGGCCGGCGGCCGCATGTGCAGCGGGACGCCGAACAGGTTCAGCGCGTTGATCAGCGCCACCAGCCCGACGAGGTCGCCGAGCTCCCGCTCCGGGTAGTGCTTGCGCAGCGTCTCCCACAGCTCGTCGCTCACCGGCTCGCGGCGCGTGGCCGCCTCGGCGTAGCCGAGGGCCGCGCGCTCCGCGTCGGTGAAGAGCGGTGACTCGCGCCACACCGTCAGGTGGTGGACGCGCCGCTCCTCCTCCCCGTTCGCGCGGGCGTCCCTGGTGTGCTGGTCCACGCAGTACGCGCAGCCGTTCAGCTGGGACGCCCTGATCTTGACCAGCTCCTGCGTCCGGTGGTCCAGCGGCCCCCGCCGGATCACCCCGGCGATCTTGATGAAGCCCTGGTGGACCTCGGGTGAGGCCTCCTGCATCAGCATGCGCGGCATGGTCGTCTCCCTTCGTCGCCAGGGAGACGACGCACCGGCGCCCGGTGTGACGGCCCGAGCCGGATCAGCGGACGGAAGCGAGCTTCTCCGGGTTCAGCACCCGGCGGATGACGGTGATGCGGCCGTCCTCGATCTCGACGGTGTCGACGGCGACCAGCCCGTGCCGCCCGTGCACCAGCAGCTCGCGCCGGCCGTTCACCTCGGCGAACGACAGCCGCAGCGCCCGCTGCCCACCGACCCGGAGCAGCGCGGTGGCCACTCGTCCCGCACCGGCGATGACCTTCCGGGCGGCGAAGACGTGGCCGCCGCCGTCGGTGGTGTAGGCGGCCTCCGGGTCCAGCAGCGCCAGCAGCGCGGCCTCGTCCTTGCGCTCGTAGGCGGACCTGAAGGCTTCCAGCACCTTCGCGCGCTCCCCCGGCGAGCCCGGAGGCGGCGGCGACGCGGCCGCCATCTTGCGGCGGGCCCGGGACGCGAGCTGCCGGCACGCCGCCGCCGACCTCCCGAGCACGCCGGCGATCTGCTCGTAGGGCACCTCGAACGCCTGGTGCAGGACGAACGCGACGCGCTCGGGTGGCGTCAGCTCCTCCATCACCACCAGCATCGCGGTGCCGGCGGTCTCGTCCATCAGCACGGGCTCGGCCGCGTCCGGGCCGGTCAGCAGCGGCTCGGGCAGCCACGGCCCGACGTACTCGACGCGCCGCGCGTGCGCGGAGCCGAGCACGTCGTAGGCGCGCCGGGCGGCCACCGTGACCAGCCAGGCGCGCAGGTCGCGGACGTCGTCGAGCGTCTCCCGCGCGGAGGCGCGCAGCCACACGTCCTGGACGATGTCCTCGGCGTCGGCGACGCTGCCCGTGATCCGGTACGCGGCCCCGAAGACGGCGGGCCGATGCCCGGCCCACTCCTCCTCAAGCCGCCCCATTCAGGTGGCCGTGGCGGGAGTGAACACCCATTTCTTGTACGACCAGTAGCGGAACGCCGAGCCGAGGGCGACGCCGGCGAGCAGGCCCAGGTTGTAGGCCACGCCGCCGTGCAGGCCGAGGGTGTAGTAGGTGAAGCCGGTGCACAGCACCTGGATCAGCAGCCCGACGCCGTTCAGCGCGAAGAAGATCGCGACCTCCCGGCCGGAGCCGTCGCTGTCGCGGTGCCGGAACGTCCAGAACCGGTTGAGCAGGTAGGAGCTCAGCGTGGACACCACGGTCGGCACGACGACGCTGGTGACCGGGCTGCCGCCGAGCCACGCGCGCATCAGGTTGGCGCCGAAGATCATGATCAGCGTCCCGACGCCCCCCACGAAGCCGAAGCTGAGCAGCTCGCTGAGGAATGTCCGGTATGCCGGGGCGGACGCGACCGTTTTGACCGGTCTTGACCGCTGCATGGTGCTCACTCGCCCAGACCTTACCCGAGTAGGACATTTACGAAGGTCACAACCCCGCCAAAAGATCACCGCGCCGGCCCGGTCACCGCTCGGCCGTCGCGGTCGCCGGGGCGAGCAGGACGATCAGTCCCACCAGCCCCACCGGAACGGCGAGCGCCCAGGTCAGGCCCACCCCCTGGGCGACGAACCCGATCACGGGCGGGCCGCCGAGCAGGCCGAGGTAGCCGACGCCCGTGACCGCGGAGATGCCCGACGCGGCGGGGACGCCGGGCACGTTGCCGGCCGCGCTGAACGTGACGGGCGCCACCACGGCGACCCCGAGTCCGAAAAGGGTGAATCCGGCCACCGCCGCCGTCGGATCGCCCGCCGCGAGACCGAGCCCGAGGCCGAGCGCGGCGACCAGCGACCCCGCCCGCAGCACCGGGACCGGGCCGAACCGCGCGACGACCCGGTCCCCGCTGAGCCGCCCGACCGTCATCGCGACCGCGCACCCGGCGTAGCCGAGGCCCGCGGCGCCCGGCCCGGTGCCGAGGTTCTCCCGCAGATAGATCGCGCTCCAGTCGGCCATCGCGCCCTCGCCGACGAACGAGCACAGCCCGATGACCCCGAGCATGACCAGCGGCCACCGGGAAACGGCACGGGTCGCGGGCGCGTCGCCTGCCGGCTCGGGCAGGGCGTCGGCGGAACGGTCCAAGAGCCCGCGGCAGCCGGTCAGGAGCAGCACGGTCAGCACCGCCGTCGCGGCCGCCAGGTGCAGCGGGACGGGCACCCCGGCATGCGCGGCGCCCGCGCCGACCAGCGCGGCCAGCAGCGTCCCCACGCTGTAGGAGCCGTGCAGGCCGGACATCAGCGGGCGGCCGTAGCCGCGTTCGACGGCGACGCCCTGGGCGTTCATCGCCACGTCCATCAGGCCGAGGGAGGCGCCCATCAGCAGCAGGGAGACGATCAGCGCGCCGAGGTTCCAGGCGAGCCCGAGCGGGATCAGCGACGCCGCGCCCGCGAGGCCCGCCGCGACGGTCGTCGCCCGGCTGCCCCACCGGGCGATGATCCACCCGGCGAACCGGACGGCGGCCACGACGCCGACGGGCGCGCCGAGCAGCGCCACGCCCATCGCGCCCTCGCCCAGCCCGAGATGCTCCTTGATCTGCGGGATGCGGGCGACCCAGGCGGCGCCGAGCAGGCCGTGCGCGGCGAACGCCAGCGTCACCGCGACGCGCGCCCGGCCGAGCGTGGCGATCTTCTCCGTAACCACCCGGCAGACTGTACGTGGCCTACCGGGCGCGGCTCACAGCAGCTCTGCCAGCGGCACCCCGGGGTCGGCGAGGCGGGCGGCGTCCACCGGGCGGCCGGAGCGGATCAACGCCTGGACGTCCCCGGTGACGTCCCACACGTTGACGTTCATCCCGGCGACGACGCGGCCGGCCGACAGCCAGAACGCGATGAACTCCCGCCCCGGGACGTCCCCGCGGTACACGACCTCGTCGTACTCCCCCGGCGCCGCGGCGCCCGACATCTCCATGCCGAGGTCGAACTGGTCGCTGAAGAAGTACGGGATCCGGTCGTAGACGACGTCCTGGCCGAGCATGGCGCGGGCGGCGGCGGGCCCGCCGTTCAGCGCGTTCGCCCAGTGCTCCACCCGGATCCGGCGGCCGAGCAGCGGGTTGTAGGCGTTGGCGACGTCCCCGGCCGCGTAGATGTCGGGGTCGGACGTGCGCAGCGACTGGTCGACGAGGATCCCGTCCGACACCTCCAGGCCGGCCTCCTCGGCTAGCGCGCTGTTCGGCCGCACCCCGATGCCGACGATCACGACGTCGGCGGGCACCTCGGCGCCGCCCGAGGTGACGACGGCCGACACCTGCCCCGCGCCCCAGAACCCGGCGACGCCCTCGTCCAGCCGCAGGATGACGCCGTGCGCGCGGTGCAGGCCGGCGAACATCCCGCCGAGCTCCGGCCCCACGGCGGCGTGCAGCGGCGCCGGCTCCGGATCGATGATCGTCACGTCGTTGCCGTACTCGCGGGCGGCGGCGGCCGTCTCCAGCCCGATCCAGCCCGCCCCGGCCACCACGACCCGCCGGCCGCCGTGCGCGAGCGCCTGCTTCAAGGTCGCCGAGTCGCCCATGGTCCGCAGGTAGTGGATGCCCTGCAGCTTGGACCCCGGCACGTCCAGCCGCCGCGGGGACGAGCCCGTCGCCAGCAGCAGCTTGTCGTAGGAGACCGGTTCCTTGGTCGACAGCCGGACCTGGTGCGCGTCCCGGTCGATGGACGCGACGGACGTGCCGACCCGCAGCTCAACGTCGTGCTTGTCGTACCAGTCGGCCTCGTGGACGTGCGCCTTCTCCCGCGCCTCCTTGTCCAGCAGGAACCCCTTGGACAGCGGCGGCCGCTCGTACGGCCGCTCGATCTCGTCCCCGACCAGCAGCACCCTGCCCCCGAAGCCCTCCTCGCGGAGCGTCTCCGCCGCCTTGGCACCGGCCAGGCTGGCGCCGGCGATGACGAACGTCTCCTCGGGCATGGCGACCTCCTGTAGTTGACCTGTAGCTATCCCTACAGCGGCCTCCGTAACGAGACAAGGGTCATCGTTGCGCGCGTCGAGGCATATTCCTCCCGCGGCCGCGCCCGGAACGGTCAGTGCGCGCGGGCGCCCAGCATGCGGTGCCGGGCCATCGCCGACAGGTCGGTCAGCGAGGCGATCTGGTCGACCACGGCACGCAGCCTGGCCGCGTCGTCGCCGGCGTCCACGAACGCGTCCCGGAACCCGGGGTCGAGCGTGCCGGGGGCACCCGCGAGCATCAGCTCCGCCAGCTCGGTGATCAGCGTCCGCTGGCGGGCCCTGATCTCCTCGTGGCTGATCCACACGTAGTGCGCCGTGATGCCCTTGAGCAGGGCGTTCTCCAGCCGCTGCGCGCGCGGCACGATCAGCTCCGCCGCGTACCGGGTGAGCGGGCGGTCGCCGTAGGCCTCCCGGGTCGCGGTCTCGGCGGCCATGCAGAAACGCCCGATCAGGGTGCTGGTCAGGTTCTTCAGGACGGCGAGGCTGCGCGGCGTCCCGTCGTAGCCGTCGGGCCAGCACGGCTCGGCGAGCAGCGCCGCGAAGCACTCCTCCAGCTCGGCCAGGCCGGCGTCGGGGCAGTACAGCTTCACGGCCGTGGCGGCGACGAGCCGACGCTCGGCGGGGTCGGCGAGCCGGACGAAGTCGACGTGCCCCGCGACCAGGGCGTCCTCCAGGTCGTGGACGGAGTAGGCGACGTCGTCGCTCCAGTCCATGACCTGCGCCTCGAAGCAGGTCCGGCCCGGCTCGGCGCCCTCCCGCACCCAGCGCGCCACGTGTGCGTCGTCGTCGTAGACGCCGAATTTCCCGTTCACCGCCTCGGCCTGGGGCCACGGGTACTTCATGGCGGCGTCCAGGGCGGCGCGGGTCAGGTTGAGGCCGACGCTGCGGCCGTGCAGGGGCGGGCCCTCCGGGGCGAACGACTTCGGCTCCAGCCGCGTCAGGACGCGGAGGCTCTGCGCGTTGCCCTCGAAGCCGCCGCAGTCGCGCGCGACGACGTCCAGCGCGGACTCGCCGTTGTGGCCGAACGGCGGATGCCCGATGTCATGCGACAGGCACGCCGCCTCGACCAGGTCGGGGTCGCAGCCGAGCGACTTGCCCAGCTCGCGGCCGACCTGGGCGCATTCGAGGGAGTGGGTCAGCCGGGTGCGCAGGCTCTGCACGGTGTCGGCGGCGGCGTCCGCGCCGGGCGAGGCGACCTGCGTCTTGGCGGCGAGCCGGCGCAGCGCCGCGCTGTGCAGGACGCGGGCCCGGTCGCGCTCGAACGCGGTCCGGTCCCTGCGCTTGGGCGGCTCGGGCGCCCACCGCCGCAGGTCGCGCCCGGTGTAGCCGTTGTTCGCGTTGGTGGTCATGGCCCTATCCAGGGTAAAGGGCGCGCGGAGCGTCAGCGGCCCGGCGAGGTGGGCGGGGCCGGCGACGGGGTCCCGGACGGGTCGACGTGGATGCGCTTGATCGTCTCGTCCGGCACCTGGACGCTCTTGCCCAGCAGCACGTACGACAGGTAGCCGCCGGTCTCGCGCACGATGTAGTGGAACTGGGTGTCGCGCGTCTGCACGCTGGGGCCGCTGCGGGTCGGCGACGCGGCGGCCTTGATGCCGCTGTCCGCGGCCATCTTCTTGGCGCGCAGCCCGTGCCACGGGTCGGTGACGATCACGGCGGACGACCAGTGGTGCCGGTCGAACTCCTTGCCGGCGGCCTTCATGCTCTCCAGCGTGTCGCGCCCGACCGGCACCGCGAAGACCTTGGACGCGGGCACGCCGCCCTCCTCGATCAGCCAGCCGCGGCCGGTGCCGGCCTCGGTGTAGTTGTCGCCGGCGGCCTTGCCGCCGACGGTCACGATCGCCGGGGCGACACCGTCCTTGTACAGCTCAAGGGCGTGCTGGAGGCGCCATTTCAGCGTCGGGGACGGCTTCCCGTTGTACTGCGCGGCGCCCAGCACGATGATCGCGTCGGAGCGTGGCCGCTCGTCCTGGCGGGCCTGGTACCAGATCCGCGCGCCGACGGTGAGCGGCGTCAGGACGGCGATCGCCAGCAGCCCGAGGACGATGCTCACCGGAACGGTGAACCAGGGCGAACGCCGGCGGCGCGGCGGCTTCTCCGTCTCGTCCGCGCCGTCGTCCTCGGGCTCCGGCACTTCCACTTCCAACGTCATCGCATCGGACACATTAGGTGAGATGGTCCGGCACGGGTGCCAGGTTCGCCGGACGGCGTCACCTGCTGTCGCTGCCTTCCGAAGCGCCCGCCGCCTCGATCGCCGCGCGCCCCGCCTCCAGCCGGGCGACTGGGATGCGGAACGGCGAGCAGGACACGTAGTCGAGGCCGACCTCGTGGCAGAAGTGCACCGAGTCGGGGTCGCCGCCGTGCTCGCCGCAGATGCCGAGCTTGATCCCGGGACGCGCCTTGCGGCCCTCCTCGGCCGCGATCCGGACGAGCCGCCCGACGCCCTCCCGGTCGAGGGTCTCGAACGGCGATACGCCGAAGATGCCGAGCTCCAGGTAGCGGGAGAAGAACGCCGCCTCGACGTCGTCGCGGGAGAAGCCCCACGTCGTCTGGGTGAGGTCGTTGGTGCCGAAGGAGAAGAACTCGGCGGCCTCGGCGATCTGCCCGGCGGTCAGCGCGGCCCGCGGCAGCTCGATCATGGTGCCGATCAGCGCCGGGACGTCGATCCCGCTGCCCGCCCTGACCTCGTCCAGGATGGCGCGGGCCTCGTCGCGGACGGCCTCCAGCTCCTGGACGGCCCCGACCAGCGGGATCATGATCTCCGGGCGCGGGTCGCCGCCGGCCCGCCGGCGGGCGGCCGCCGCCTCGGCGATCGCGCGGACCTGCATGCCGAACAGGCCGGGAATCACCAAACCGAGCCGCACGCCCCGCAGGCCCAGCATAGGGTTCTGCTCGTGCAGTCGGTTGACTGCTTCGAGCAGTCTCCGGTCCTTCGCGTCCGCGCCGTCGCCCGCGAGCGCGACCCTGACCGACAGCTCGGTGATGTCGGGGAGGAACTCGTGCAGCGGCGGGTCGATGAGCCGGATCGTGACCGGCAGTCCGTCCATGGCCTCGAAGATGCCCTCGAAGTCGCTCTTCTGCAGCGGCTCCAGGTGGTCCAGCGCGGCCTTCCGCTCCGCGTCGTCCTCGGCGAGGATGAGCTTCTCGACGAGCTGCCGCCGGTCGCCGAGGAACATGTGCTCGGTGCGGCACAGCCCGATGCCGGCCGCACCGAACCGGCGGGCCCGCGCCGAGTCCCCGGGGTTGTCGGAGTTCGCGCGGACCTTCAGCGCCGCGCGCGAGTCGGCGTGCTCCATGATGCGGTGCACGGCGGTGACGAGGTCGTCGCCGTCCTCGGCGGTCAGCTGCCCCTCGAAGTAGCGGACGACGGGCGAGTCCTCGACCGGTACCTCGCCGAGGTAGACCTCGCCGGACGACCCGTCGATCGAGATGACGTCGCCCTCGCGCACCGTCACGCCGCCGGGGGCGGTGAAGTGCCCGCCCTTGACGTCGACGTCGAGCTCCTCGGCGCCGCACACGCAGGTCTTGCCCATGCCGCGGGCGACGACGGCGGCGTGCGAGGTCTTGCCGCCGCGGGACGTCAGGACGCCCTTGGCCGCGACCATGCCGGCGAGGTCGTCGGGGTTGGTCTCGCGGCGGACGAGGATCACGTCCTCGCCCCGCTCGGCCAGCTCCACGGCCCGCTCGGTGGTGAACACGGCCTTGCCGACGGCCGCGCCCGGCGAGGCGTTCATGCCCTTGGTGAGCGTGCGGACGCCGTCCGCCTTGGCCGCGAAGCGCGGGAACATGAGCTGGGCGAGCTGGTCGCCGGTGATGCGGCGGGTCGCCTCGTCCACGTCGATGAGGCCCTGGTCGAGCAGCTGGCAGGCGATCCGGAACGCGGCGGCGGCGGTCCGCTTGCCGACCCGCGTCTGCAGCATCCACAGCTTCCCGCGCTCGATCGTGAACTCGATGTCGCACATGTCGAGGTAGTGGTTCTCCAGCGTCTCCATGATCTCGAGAAGCCGGTCGTAGGAGGCCTTGTCGATCCGCCCCAGCTCCGTCAGCGCGACGGTGTTGCGGATGCCGGCGACGACGTCCTCGCCCTGCGCGTTCTGCAGGTAGTCGCCGTAGATGCCCTGCTGCCCGGACGCGGGGTCGCGGGTGAACGCCACGCCCGTCCCGGAGTCCATCCCCATGTTGCCGAAGACCATCGAGCAGATGTTGACGGCGGTGCCGAGGTCGACCGGGATGCGCTCCTGCCGCCGGTACAGGATGGCGCGGGGCGCGTTCCAGGACTCGAACACCGCCTCGACGGCGAGGTCCATCTGCTCGCGGGGGTCGGTCGGGAAGTCTCGGCCGGCCCGCTCCCGGACGATGCCCTTGAACCGGTCGACGAGCCCCTTCAGGTCGTCGGCGGTCAGGTCCGCGTCGTCGTCGCTGCCGCGGGCCCGCTTGACGTCCTCGACGGCGCCCTCGAACAGGTCGCCGTCGATGTCCAGCACGGTCCTGCCGAACATCTGGATGAGCCGCCGGTAGGAGTCCCACGCGAACCGCTCGTCGCCCGCCTGAGCCGCGAGGCCGTGCACGGACTCGTCGTTCAGCCCGACGTTGAGGACGGTCTCCATCATCCCCGGCATGCTGAACTTGGCCCCGGAGCGCACGCTGACCAGCAGCGGGTCGTCGCTCTGGCCGAGCCGCTTGCCCATCGCCGACTCCAGGTCGGCCAGGTGCCGGTTCACCTCGTCCGCCAGCCCCGCGGGCAGGCTCCCGTGCTCGAGGTAGTGCCGGCAGGCCTCCGCGGTGATCGTGAACCCGGGGGGCACGGGCAGTCCGAGGTTGGTCATCTCGGCCAGGTTGGCGCCCTTGCCGCCCAGCAGATCCTTGAGGTCCTTGTTTCCCTCAGTGAAGTCGTACACGAACTTCGGCACGGGGAGCTCCTTCTCGCTCCGGTTCCACCCAGCGGCAGTTCCGGATCCGTCCGCGCGAGGGCGCGCGGCGTCGCGTTCGCCCAGGCGGCGGCGGGTCCGCTGCCCTGTTTGCGGGGACTGTACCCGCGAATTCCGGGCCCTCTCGGCGCCCGGTGGGCCGAGGGAAGTTATCCCAGCTCAGACCGCGGATGGTGGTCTATTCCAAATGGTCTATTCCAATAGGTCTGAACCACTGGGGAGACCGGAGAACGCACGTGCCCGGACACCGTCCGGGGAACAGCTCGCACCGATGACATACCCACTGCGCGGGAGAGGGAATGATGGACCTAGGAGGTGAGGCTGTGAGGCCCAAGGTCGCCGGCGGCCGGGCGGGAGACCCGTTCGCCCCGATCGCCGATTTCGGGTTCCTGTCCGACTGCGAGACGACCGCCCTGGTCGCGCCGAGCGGCAACATCGAGTGGATGTGCCTGCCGAAGATGGACTCGCCGAGCGTGTTCGGGTCGATCCTGGACCGCGACGCCGGCTACTTCCGGGTCGGGCCGGCGGGCGTCGAGGTGCCCGCCGCGCAGCGCTACATCCCCGGCACCATGGTGATGGAGACCACCTGGTGGGTGCACGGCGGCTGGCTCGTGGTGACGGACGCGCTGCTGATGGGCCCGTGGCACCACGAGACGGAACGTTCCCATACCCATCGCAGGGCGCCGACGGACTACGACGCCGACCACGTCCTGCTGCGGATGGTCAGGTGCGTCAACGGGCAGGCGCAGGTCCGGCTCGACTGCATGCCGGTGTTCGACTACGGCCAGACGCCGGCCCGCTGGGAGCACACCGGCGCCGGGTACCACGAGGCCGTGGCGCGCGGGAACGGCGTCGGGCTGCGGCTGTCCACGGACATGAACGTCGGGTTCGAGGGGTCGCTCGCCACGTCCCGGACGCTGCTGAAGCAGGGCGAGTCCCGCTTCGTGGCGCTGTCGTGGAGCGAGCACGCGGCGCCCTCGTCCTGGGAGGAGGCGCAGGAGCGGCTCGTCTGGACCGTCCACCACTGGCAGCACTGGCTCGACCGGGGCCGCTTCCCCGACCACCCGTGGCGCAGCCACCTGCAGCGCAGCGCGCTCACGCTGAAGGGGCTGACGTTCGCGCCGTCCGGCGCGGTGGCGGCCGCGGCGACGACGTCGCTGCCGGAGGCGCCGGGCGGCGACCGGAACTGGGACTACCGCTACACCTGGATCCGCGACTCCACGATGGCGCTGTGGGCCTTCTACACGCTCGGCTACGACTGGGAGGCCAACGACTTCTTCTACTTCATCACCGACGTCGCCGAGGCCGCCGAGGGCAAGCTGCAGATCATGTACGGGCTGGACGGGCGCGAGGAGCTGCCCGAGTCCACGCTCGAGCACCTCACCGGCTACGACAACGCGCGCCCCGTCCGCATCGGCAACGAGGCGTACATGCAGGCGCAGCACGACGTGTGGGGCGCGATCATCGGCTCCATCTACCTGTTCGTGCGCCGCCGCGACCGGCTGGACGACCGGCTCTGGAAGATCGTCGTCCGGCAGGTGGAGGACGCGCTCGCCAACTGGCGGACGCCCGACTGCGGCATGTGGGAGGTGCGCGGCGAGCCCCAGCACTTCACCTCCTCCAAGGTGTTCTGCTGGGTCGCCGCCGAGCGCGGCGCCCGGCTCGCCCGGGTACGCGGCGACCAGGAGCGGGCGCGCCGCTGGCAGGCCGCCGCCGACGAGATCCACGCCGACGTCCTCGCGAACGCGCTCGACGAGCGCGGCGTCTTCACCGCCCACTACGGCGCCGACACGCTGGACGCCTCGGCGCTGCTGATCCCGCTGCTCGGCTTCCTGCCGGCCGACGACAAGCGCGTCCGGGAGACCGTCCTCGCCATCGCCGACGAGCTGTCGGAGGACGACCTCGTCCTGCGCTACCGGGCGACGGAGACCGACGACGGCTTCGAGTCCGAGGAGGGCACCTTCACCATCTGCTCGTTCTGGCTGGTGAGCAGCCTCGTCATGATCGGCGAGCTGGAGCGGGCGCGCGCCCTGTGCGAGAAGCTGCTGTCCTACGCGAGCCCGCTGCAGCTGTACGCCGAGGAGATCGACCCGCACACCGGCCGCCATCTCGGCAACTTCCCGCAGGCGTTCACCCACCTGGCGCTGATCAACGCGGTCATGCAGGTGATCCGCGCGGAGAACGACGAGCCGCAGCCGCCGCTGGCCTGACCGGCCCGCGTGGCCGGGTCCGCCGCCCGGCCACGCGGTTCCTTGATCACAGCTTGGCGACATCTGCCGGAAATGCCGCTTTCCGGGAAAGTTCCGGTTACCGTTCCGCCGTGACCACGCCACCATCCGCTGACGACGACCCTGAACCGGGCTGGGCGCCGCCCGACGCCCCGGTACCGGCGTCCCCGGAATCCGCGTTACCGGAACCCGTGCCCGTGACCGTCGAGTGGGCCGTGCCGCCCCCGCCGCCCGCCGTCCCGGAACGGACGAACCGGCTGGCCATCGCCGCCCTCGCCACCGGGGTCATCGGACTCGTGGTGATAGGGATCGGCTTGGGCATCGCCGCCCTCGTCCAGGCCGGGCGCCGGGGCGAGAAGGGCAGGGGCCTGGCCGTCACCGGCATCGCGGCCTCGGTCGTCTGGATCATCGCCGGCGGCGTCGCCGCCGCCCTGGCCGTCGGCTCGATGTTCTCCGTGGACCGCGACGCCTCGGGCCACATCAGCAAGGGCGGCAAGGTCCTGGCCTCGACGCTCCGCCAGGGCGACTGCTTCACCGGCCGGCTGCACGGCCGCGCCACCCTGGTGACGGCGACACCCTGCACGAAGCCGCACGACGGCGAGATCATCGCCACCTCCACGCTTCCGGACCAGCCGTACTCCGGCGACCGGGACGTCCGGGAGGACGCGGCCATCCTGTGCGACTCGCGGACCCTCTACCTGGTCAAGAGCACGCGCTACCGGTACCTGCGCCCGGCGTACCTCGTCCCGGACGAGGCCGCCTGGGAGAGCGGGAACCGGCAGGTGGCCTGCGCCGTCCACTACGCCGGACCCGGGACGCTCACCACCCCGGTCGCGGCGACCGTGGACACGAACCTGAAGCTCTACACCGAGCTGGCCGCCGGCGACTGCCTCAAGGACTGGGCGAACGAAGGGGCCGCGCTCCCCATCGTCGAGTGCACGAAGCCGCATGAGTTCCAGGTGGCCGCCGTCTTCGGCCTGCCCCTTCCCGGCGTGGACGACCCCGCCTACGACGGCTTCCCGCCCTATCCCGGTGAGAAGAAGGCCAGGAAGCTGGCGATCAGGGGCTGCGACTCGCGGCTGTCGAAGGTCTTCAAGAAGCATCCGCCCCGGGTCCCGGTCGAAGAGTCGTACATCTGGCCGGGCGAAGACCAGTGGAACAGCGGCATCACGACGGTCATCTGCATGGTGAGCGGCCAGGGCCGAAAGCTCAAGCGATCGGTGGTGCCGCACTGATGCCCACGCCACCGCCCGCCGAGGACTCCGGCTGGGCCCCGCCGGGCGCGAACCCGCCCGGTCCACCCGCGCCGCCCGCTCAGGCACACGCGGGCACGGCCGCGCACCGCGACGGCACCCGGCCCATCACCGACCTCGACGACGGCGACTGCTCCGGGGGCTTCAGACGCGAGGGCGCCAATGGTTACAACGCGAGGAAACTGCCCTGCACGGAACCCCATGAAGGCGAGGTGATCGCTCGCTCGGCGCCACCCGTGAGCGCCTGCGTCGACGACTGGGACGAGGACGACCCGGCCACCCCCACCGATTCCTGCCGCAAGCCGCACCGTTTCCAGGTCTACGCCACCCTGGTGGCGGCCGGAGCCGGGATCGCCGTGCTGGCAGGCGGCTCGTCATCCCCTTCGCTGAAACGGGACGCGTCCGGCAACATCGTCCGGGGCGGCAAGGCACGGGCCTCGGCCCTGCGCGCGGGCGACTGCTTCACCGGGGCGGCGGTCGAACCCACCAGCGTGGTGACGGCCACGCGAACCTCGACCCCCTTCTCTTCGGCCCGGATCAGCGGGCCCGGTCGAAGGGTGATCACGAGGTGACGTGCGTCATGCACTACACCGGCACCGCCGCCCCGCACCGGAGCCAGGTGTACGCCACCTTCTGGCTGCCCTTGAACGGTGAGTACGCACCGGGCAACTATCCGCCGTACATCGGCTGGAACACCGTGAAGAAGAAGGCGGCCCGATTCTGCGACAAGGAGGGCCGGAAGCTCTTCGACGGGCACCAGCCGCCTGTCGATGTCGAGATGCGGTTACGCCGCCCCGAGCGAACAGGACTGGGAGAACGGCATCCGCGCCGTCATCTGCCTGGCCCGAGCCGCAAAGAAACCCCTGAATCGCTCACTGCTACCGGAATGACCCCATGACGACACCACCCCATGACGACCCTCCGATCGAC
>NZ_SMKY01000648.1 GCF_004349235.1 Actinomadura darangshiensis
TTCAAGTTCAGGGTGGGTGGGCGGTCAGAGTTGGCGGCCGAGGGCCAGGGGGGTGATGGCGCGGCCGTAGACGGTGGTGAGGAGTTCGGCGACCACGTCGCGGTCCTCTTCGGGGGCGACGCCCAGCAGGTTTGGCCACGGCGGCGTCGGTGCCGAGCACCCGGGCGATCTTCTGGAAGGCGATCAGCTCACGCAGCTGCGGGGCCCAGCCGATCTCCCCGGAAGCCTGACGGTCCGCCAGACCTCGGGCGACCCGGACGGCACGGGAGTCGATCTTGAGGGTGCGGGCCAGGTCGTAGTCGGTCGACACCTGGATCTGCGCCGAGAATCTGGACGCGAGGGCTTCGGTGAGGACCGCGCCGTGCACGCCGGGGTTGTGTCCGGCGATCACGTAGAAGCCGGACTCGGCGGTGATCGTCTCACCCTTGTGGGCTTTGACGGTGATCTGGCGGCGGCCGTCCATGGCCGGGTACACCACCGCCAGGACTTTGGGGGAGATGAGGGTGGCGTCGTCGATGAACAGGCAGCGGCCCTCGGTCATCGCGGTCACCAGCGGCCCGTACACGAACTCATAGCCGCCGCCGGGCGCTTGGGTGTACTCGCCGACGAAGTCGGCCACCGCGGTGTCCCCGTCACCGGCCACGGTGATCAGGTCAGGGAAGGCCGCCTCCACCAGCGAGGTTTTGCCGGTACCGGGCGGCCCGTACAGCAGCGAGACGATGCCCGCCTCGCGCAGACGGCGCAGCGCCGCCACATCGGGCAGGTCGGCCAGCTGCCGGGGGTGGTAGGTCTGCCCGTTCGGGCGCCGCACCGGCCCTGAACCTGCCCCCGCAGCCGCCGGGGAAGGTGTCGGTGGGCTTCCCGCCGCACCCCCCGGCGGACCCTCCGACGCGGGCGGCGCGGACGATGCGGGCAGCGGGGCCGACGAAGGCGGTGTGGACGAAGGCGGTGGG
>NZ_SMKY01000649.1 GCF_004349235.1 Actinomadura darangshiensis
GCCCACTCCCGCCCGTTCGGACCGCCGAGGCGCAGCAGAAGGTGCGCCGGCGGGTCCGTACCGAAGACGCGTCGCGCCCGCTGGGCGCAGAGGGCGTACACATCCGCCTCGTCCGGGTCCTGCGCACCCGTCAGCGCGAGCTTCGCGAGCACCTGGACCTCGTGCTCCTTCGTGCAGTCGACGACGTCCACATCACCCGTGCCCTTCCAGGTCCCGACGCAATCGCCCTCGGCCAGCAAGTTCAGCGGGGTCCACTGCCCCTCCAGCCGGAAGTTCTTCGGGCCGCCGGCATAGCGGAGAAGGCACGTCACGGCGCGCTCGCCGCTCTCCCATTCCTTCTTGCCCGGACGGCCGACGACCAGCGTGAACTCGTCGTCACGACCGGCCGCGTACAGCGACGACGCCTGGACCCGGCACGCCTTCGCCCCCTCGGCGACCAAGCGCGCGTCGCCGGGATAGTCGAGAATGGGCAGGTCCGGCTTCGCGTGGACCTCTCCTTCGTGAGCGCTCGTGCACGGCACGGCCCGCGCGAAGATCTTCGCCCCCTCCTGCCGGAAGCCCGTGAAGCACGCGTCCTCCGCCAGGGCCGACGCACGCGCGCCACCTGCGCCCTGGGGCGCGGCGTCCTCACCTCCGCCGAGGAAGGCCAGGCCGCAAGCGAGGCCCGCAAGCCCGACGACCCCGACGACCAGCGCGGCGATCACTAACCGCTTCCGGCGCGACGCGGCGGGCTGCGGCGCGGGCTCCGGAGACTCCGGAACATCATCAGTATCTGGTGGCATCGTCACGGCGGAAGCGTACGGGCGAAGATCACGATTCAGGCCGCCGCGGCGCGATTGGACGTGCGACAAGATTTGAATCTTGTCTCATTTGAGTTACCGTGGAGGCAAGTGGTCACCGGTCTGGAGGTGCGATGCCCGCCTCGTCCCCGCCCCCGACGGTCG
>NZ_SMKY01000650.1 GCF_004349235.1 Actinomadura darangshiensis
TGAACCCATTTCATCCCTGTGGCGGCAGTCCGCTGGTCACAGCATGATCGCAATGCGTCGGTTGGTGGCCTGACGTAGAGAGACCCCTGGTAGACGGGTTGATCACCACAATCACGTCGCCTGAACCAGAGGTCTCTACGTGCTTTTCTACCGTGCCGGGCTGGATCTGTCGCGTTCAACGCTGAACTACGTCGCCGGGCTGATCCGCCGGCGACGCAAGGCGATTGGGTCGACCTGGCGGCTGCTCAACCCCGGTCAGCAGGCGCTTCTCGTCCTGGCCTACCTTCGCAAGGACGAGACGTTCACCGAGGTCAGCGCAGGGTTCGGGGTGTCGCCGACCACCGCTTGGAGGTACGTGGAGGAGACCGTCATGCTGCTGTCGGCCCGCTCACCCAAACTCGCGAAGGCGCTGCGGAAGGCGAGCAGGGACGGACTGACCCATCTAGTGCTGGACGGGACGCTCATCCACACCGACCGGGTCCGGGCCGACCGCCCCTACTACTCTGGAAAACACCGAGTACACGGAATGAACGTGCAGGTCATCGCCGGGCCGGACGGCACGATCCTGTGGACCTCGGGGGCACTGCCGGGCAAGGTCCACGACCTGACCGCCGCCCGCGTACGGGGCATCCTGCGCGAGCTGGAGAGGGCGGGGATCCTCACCTTGGCCGACAAGGCCTACCAAGGGGCTGAGGCGTCGGTGGTCATCACGCCCTACAAGGGCAAGAACAAGCCCGAGTCACAGAAGCTGGCCAACCGGTCGCACGCCAAGCTCCGCGGACCAGGCGAACGAGCGAACGCACAGCTCAAGTCATGGCGGATCCTGCGGAAGCTGCGCTGCAGCCCGAGCAAGGCCGGCCACATCGTCAAGGCCATCGCCGTCCTACAAAACCACCGCGTCGCTCAG
>NZ_SMKY01000651.1 GCF_004349235.1 Actinomadura darangshiensis
GGTCCTGACGGGCCGCTCGGCGATCCTGGTAGGCGTTCTTGAGCCGGCCGCCCAGGCGTTTGCCCATCTCGCCGGCCTGCTGCGCCCGCTCCCCCTGCATCGCCCCCTGCACTCTGGCGGCGGAGCGGCGGCCCATGTCCTGTACCTGCCGGGCGCGTTCCGACTGCAGAGCCCGCTGCATGGACTCGGCCTGGGCGAGGCGGGCGGCGTTGTCGCGGACGGCCTGCCCGGCGACCTGGCCCGCCGCCTGGGTGCCGTCCCAGGCGATGACGGCGCCCTGCCGGGCGGCCTCGGCGGCGCGCCGGTACCCCTCGGCGCGGACCAGGGCCGTCCCCGCGACCAGGTCTGCGAGTGTGCGGCGGCGAGCGCCGATAAGGGCGGGCGCGCTGTTGGCGAGGAACACCGCGACGGCGGCCAGCCACGTCACGAGGGAGAGGAAGAACAGGCCGTTAAGGAGGAAGATGCAGGCGATGCAGTACAGGCCGGTGCCGCCCGCCGTGGTCGCTAAGGAGCGGCGTAGCGCGCGGGACTTGGCGGACTTCGCGCCGTCGACGCGCAGGTCGAGCGCGGCCTTGCCGATGGTCCGTCCGGCCAGGGCCTGGCCGGCGAACTGATGCGCGAACTCGATCAGGATGAGCAGCACCAGCGCCTGCTCGATCGCTCCGACGATCTTGTTCCAGAGGCCCGTGCCGAAGTCCTCGGCGGCCTGCTGGACGTCGCCGCCGGACAGCAGGAGCCCGCCTGTGGCGGACAGGGCGTTGCCCCACAGCCCGTCCCCGAGGAGGCCGTTCAGGCGCCCCCAGGTCATCATGCCGAGGAGGATCGCGGCACCGGCCAGGACCGCGGTGTCGAGGCCCCAGGCCGCGAGACGGCGGCCTCGCGGCGCGGCGGTGGTGGAGGG
>NZ_SMKY01000652.1 GCF_004349235.1 Actinomadura darangshiensis
GTCCGGGACGGCGGCGGCCACCGGTGCCGCGACTGGACCGCCCGCCGCGACGGCGGAACGTTCACCCTCACCGGCTCCGGCGACCCCTACGACGGTCTCCGCGCACTCGCGTCCGCCGCCTGGGAGGACGACGCGCCCGCGCCCGCCGAAGCCCTCACGGAGGCTCTCGGCGGCCTGCGGCTCTAGAGGAGCCTCCGCAGCCGCAGGAGGTCGAAGATGCTCGCCTCGATCTTGAGGCGGCCCGCGGCCCACGCCTTGGTGGGGCTCAGCTCGTCATGGGCCATCGCGACGAGGTCGTCACTGTCCACGATGAGGCGCACCTGCGCGGCCTTGGGGTCCTCGTCGTGCTCGAACGGGTCGAGGCCGCCCTCGTGGAGCCGGGTGCGGTAGGCCAGTCCGAGGTCGGGGACGCGGCAGCTGATCGTCCGCTCGACGACGTGCTCGGCGAGCCGGTCGGGCTCGACCTCCGCAAGGCGCGCCGCGACACGCCCCAGCGCCGCGCGGCAGTCCTCCTCGTTCGCCATGGTCAGGCCGTTCCCCGTTCGTCCGGCATCGATGTCGTCCAGGGACGGTAGCGTTCATGGTGAGCCGGAGGCGACTCGTCGCGTGCGCTCCGGGAGCACTGGGAGGTAAACGTGATGTCCGACGAGGCCGCGGAGCGGATGCCGCAGGAGCCGGAGGTCCCGGCGGTGCCGCCGCCCGACCCGACCGGCGACCCGCGGGTGGACGCCGCGGTGGCGCGCCTCGGCGAACTCGGCGGGCGGCCCGTCTCTGAGCACGTGGAGGTCTTCGAGGACGTCCACCAGCGGCTCCAGGAGCTGCTCGCGTCCGCCGGGCAGGACGAGCAGCCCCAGCAGCCGCAGTCCCAGCAGGCCCGCCCCGCCTTCCCCGACGC
>NZ_SMKY01000066.1 GCF_004349235.1 Actinomadura darangshiensis
GGGATCATGTGGGTACGTCGGTGGGTGTCCGTAGATGTCCGGGGGGTCGTACGCTGTCCTCCTGGTCCTGTTCGGGTCGACCGGCGGGGGTGCCGTGCCTCTCCTTCACAAGATCGCTGGAGTCGTGATCGTCTGTGCCGTGGTCCTGGGGCTGACGCTTCCCGGGGACCGGAAGGGGCGTGACAGGGCGGACGCGGCCAAGCGCGCCGGGGCGGAGTCCGCGGCGGCGCCGACCGCGCAGGCGGCCAAGGCCGGAGGGACGCCCGCACCGGGTGCGACGGGGGCGTCCGGGAGCGCGGCGCCGTCGGTGTCGGCGTCCGCGCCCATCCCGGCGGCGGCGCCCGGGGCGGTGGCCGTGAAGGCGGACGAGCTGGGCCAGGTCCCGGTCCTGATGTACCACCGGATCATGAAGAAGCCGGAGCTGTCGCTGGACCGGTCGACCAAGGAGCTGTACGACGAGCTGACCGGGCTCGCCAAGGACGGCTACTACCCGATCACGGCGGCCGAGTTCTTCGGCGGCCGGGTCGGCGTGCCGGCCGGCAAACATCCCGTGGTGCTGACCTTCGACGACAGCACGCCCGGGCACTTCGGGCTCGACGCGCAGGGCAACCCGGCGCCCGACACCGCCGTCGCGATCATCGAGCAGGTGGCGCGGGAGAATCCCGGGTTCCGGCCGGTGGCGACGTTCTACCTGAACAAGGAGATGTTCGGGATGGACGACGCGCAGGCCGCCACCGGACTGAGGTGGCTCCAGCAGCACGGGTTCGAGATCGGCAACCACACGGTGACGCACCCCAGCCTCTCCGGGCTGTCCGAGAAGGGCGTGCACAAGGAGATCGGCGACATGGAGGACCGGATCGTCCGGCTCACCGGGGCGCACACGACCACGTTCGCCTACCCGTTCGGGGCCGTCCCGAAGAAGAAGGCGTGGGCCGAGAAGGAGGACGGCCGGTACTCGTTCCAGGGCGCGTTCCTCGCCGGGTGGCGGCCTTCGCTGTCCCCGTTCGACGACGACTTCGACCGGTGGGCGGTCGACCGGGTCCGGTCCGAAGGCAAGATCAAGGAGAACGACTGCAAGAAGTACTGCTCCACCGCGTGGCTGGAGTACCTGGACAAGAACCCCGATGAGCGGTACACATCTGACGGAGATCCGAACACGATCACGTTTCCGAAGGCGGCCGAGGACCGGCTCGCCAAGGAGTACCGGGCCCGGGCCCGGGTGTACTGACGGGCGAGACCGGGGAAGACCGCCCTCGGCGGATTGACCACGGGAGATCGGTCCCATATCCTGATCGCTGCGCTGTGGGCCTGCGCGCGCTTCAGACGGAGCAGGCTCGCGCTCGGTCAGGTCGGCGACAACGGTTCGGTGCACTGACGCGGCAGCGACCGCGTCCCATTCCGGTCTTCGGCAGGGCGGATAACGGCCCTCCGCGCACTACCCATACGACTTCCATGTCCGTACCGGAGCCAGCCGACACATGACGAGCAGCACCGAGGCCACCTCGACCACCCCGCAGGTAGCGGTCAATGACATCGGGTCCGAGGAAGCCTTCCTCGCCGCGATCGATGAGACCATCAAGTACTTCAACGACGGCGACATTGTCGAAGGCACTGTCGTCAAGGTCGATCGTGACGAGGTCCTCCTCGACATCGGCTACAAGACCGAGGGCGTCATCCCCTCGCGTGAGCTGTCCATCAAGCACGACGTCGACCCGAACGAGGTCGTCTCCACCGGAGACCACGTCGAGGCCCTCGTCCTCCAGAAGGAGGACAAGGAGGGCCGGCTGATCCTGTCCAAGAAGCGCGCCCAGTACGAGCGCGCCTGGGGCACGATCGAGAAGATCAAGGACGAGGACGGCATCGTCACCGGTACGGTCATCGAGGTCGTCAAGGGCGGCCTCATCCTCGACATCGGGCTGCGCGGCTTCCTGCCGGCCTCGCTCGTCGAGATGCGCCGCGTCCGCGACCTGCAGCCGTACGTCGGCCGCGAGCTCGAGGCCAAGATCATCGAGCTGGACAAGAACCGCAACAACGTGGTCCTGTCCCGCCGCGCCTGGCTGGAGCAGACGCAGAGCGAGGTCCGCCAGACCTTCCTCAACACGCTGCAGAAGGGCCAGGTCCGCAAGGGCGTCGTGTCCTCGATCGTCAACTTCGGCGCGTTCGTCGACCTCGGCGGCGTCGACGGCCTGGTGCACGTCTCCGAGCTGTCCTGGAAGCACATCGACCACCCGTCCGAGGTCGTCGAAGTCGGCCAGGAGGTCACGGTCGAGGTCCTGGACGTCGACATGGAGCGCGAGCGCGTCTCCCTGTCGCTCAAGGCCACCCAGGAAGACCCGTGGCAGCAGTTCGCCCGCACCCACCAGATCGGGCAGGTCGTGCCGGGACGCGTCACCAAGCTGGTGCCGTTCGGCGCGTTCGTCCGCGTCGAGGAGGGCATCGAGGGCCTGGTGCACATCTCCGAGCTGGCCGAGCGGCACGTGGAGATCCCCGAGCAGGTCGTCCAGGTCGGCGACGAGATCTTCGTGAAGATCATCGACATCGACCTCGACCGGCGCCGGATCAGCCTGTCGCTCAAGCAGGCCAACGAGGGCGCCGCCGGGATCGAGGAAGAGGACTTCGACCCGACGCTGTACGGCATGCCCGCCGAGTACGACGACCAGGGGAACTACAAGTACCCCGAGGGCTTCGACGCCGACACCGGCGAGTGGCTTGACGGCTTCGACGAGCAGCGCGAGACCTGGGAGCGGCAGTACGCCGAGGCGCGCACGCGCTTCGACGCCCACCGCAAGCAGATCGAGGAGGCCCGCAAGGCCGAGGCCGAGGCGGGCGCCGAGCCGGCCGCCGGCACCGGTGGCGGCGGCGGCGGAGGCGGGGAGACCTCCTACTCCGGTGGCGGCGAGAGCGAGTCCGGCGGTGGCGCCCTCGCCACCGACGAGGCGCTCGCCGCGCTGCGGGAGAAGCTCTCCGGCGGCCAGTGACCGCCGCCTGACGCGCCGTCCGCGCGCGGCCGCCCCGGCGGCCCGCGCGAACGGCCGGTGACAACACGAGGCACGGCCGGAGAACGATCTTCAGGATCGGCCTCCGGCCGTGCTTCGGTTGCGCCACCATTGCTTCCGGCAAGTCCGTACCGAAGGTCCGCTCGTCCCCCGGGGAGCATTCGTTCAATTGGCCAGCACAGACGCCAACCCAGCCACGGGCACCAGGGCCGGCGGCCCGGCGGCGGCCGGCGCTCCGATCGTCCCGCAGGGCCCCGCCAGGCTCGCGCTGATCGCCGTCACCGTGGCGGTGCTCGCGCAGACGCTGCGGTTCTCGCTGCCGCAGCTCGACCACTTCGCCGACGAGGCCGGGACCGGCGCCGCCGCCGGCGCGGTCGCGGCCGTGTACCTCGCCGGGTTCACCGCCCCGCTGATCCGCCGGCTCGCCGGCCCGCGCGCGCTGCTGCTCACCGGCATCGGCGGGCTGTTCGCCGTCCGCCTCCTCGCGCAGGCCGTCGACCCGCGCACCTGGATCGCGTTCGCGGGCACCGCCATCGGCATGATCGCCGTCGCGGCGCTGTACGAGGGCGCGCGCGGCCTGTCCGGGGTCGGCTTCGCGACGGCCACCGTCGCGGGCCTGGCCATCGACGGCGCCGTGCGGATGTGCTTCGCCACCTGGGACCCGGTGTGGCGGGACGGCATCGGCCCCTGGCTCGCCTGCCTGGCGTTCGTCGCGGCCGGCGCCGCCGCGCTCTACCGCGAGGTGGCGTCCGGGCCGGTCAGCGCGCCCGGGATCTCCTGGCGGGACGCGATCGGCGCCGCCGCGTTCGGGCCGTTCCTGGCGCTGCAGATCCTCGTCCTCGCCAGCCCCGCGTTCGTCGCGTCGTCCGGGTGGCAGTCGCTGACCGGCGCGCACGTCGCGATCGTCATCGGGCAGGGCCTCGCGCTGGCGTTCCTCGCCTCCGGGCTCGCCGTCCGGGCCGTGCCCGGCGGTGTCTGCGTGCTCGGCGGGACGCTCCTCGGGGTCGGCGCGGGCGCCGTCGCCGGCACCTACGCGGTCTCCGGCATCGAGGCCGTCCCCATCGTCATCGTCGGGCAGGTGCTGTCGGCGTGGCTGCTGGCCGTGGCGTGCCGCGCGCCGCTGCGCCGCGCCGGGGACGGCGGCCCGGTCTGGCGGGTGGACGCCGGCGCCGCGCTCGGCGGCCTGCTCATCGCGGTGGTCCTCGTCCCGTACCAGGTCAGCTCCGTGTCGCCGCTGCCGGTGCCGAACAACGTGCTGCCCGGCCTCGCCGGGATCCTGCTCGGCGCGCTCGCCGCCTTCGCGGCGGCCCGCGGCGGGCCGCTGCCCGCCCGCGCGCCGCTGCGCGCCCTCACCGCGGGCGCCGCCGCGCTGACGCTGCTGGCGGGCACGCTGGTGTTCACGGTGGCCGCGCCCGACGGGGAGGCCCCGGCGGCGCCCGCCGTCGGCCAGGTGCGGGTGCTCAGCTACAACATCCACGACGCGGTCAACCAGTCCGGGCGCCTCGACCCGGAGGGCATCGCCCGCGTCATCGAGGGCCAGCAGGCCCACGTCGTCCTCCTCCAGGAGGCGGGGCGCGGGTCGCTGCTGTCCGGCACCACCGACGTCGGCGTGTGGCTGTCGCGCCGCCTCGGCATGAAGCTGATCTGGGGGCCTGCCGCCGACGGCCAGTTCGGCAACGCGATCCTGACGTCGCTGCCGGTCCGCAGCTCCGGGACGGGCCGGATGCGCAAGGGCGACTGGTCGCAGATCCGCGGCTACGTGTGGGCGCGGCTCGGCATCGGCCAGACCACGATGGACGTGTGGTCCACGCACTTGGAGGGCGGCGACGACCAGGCCGGCGAGCGGTCCCGCGAGATCGCGACGCTGCTGCGGGCCTGGGGCGGCGCGCCCCGCACCATCATCGGCGGCGACTTCAACGCCGGCGCCGGCAGCGCGGAGCTGGCCGCGATGACCGACGGCACCGACCTGCGCAACGCCGCGATCGGCGGCGGCGCGCCGTACCCGACCAGGTCCGACGGCGCGAGCACCGACTGGGTCTTCGGCTCGGACGGCATCCTCGTCACCGACTACGACGTCCCGGCGTCGGACGCGTCCGACCACTATCCCGTCGCGGTGACCGTCCGGATCGGGCGGTGAGCCGATCCGCGGCGCGGTCCGCCGCTAGGGTCGTCCCCATGAGCGAACCGACGGTCGCGATCGAGCGCGCCGCCCTCCGCGACGCGGGGGAGCTGATGACCGTCCAGCGGGCCGCCTACGTGGCGGAGGCGCAGCTGTACGGCGACCCGTTCCTCCCGCCGCTGGTCGAGACGGCCGAGCAGCTGGAGAAGGTGCTCGGCACCGACGCGGTGGTGCTGAAGGCGGTGCTGGAGGGCCGGGTCGTCGGCGCCGTCCGCGCCCAGTTCAGCGACCACACGTGCCTGGTGGGGCGGCTCGTCGTCGTCCCCGACCTGCAGGGCCGCGGCATCGGGCGGCGGCTGCTGGCGGCGCTGGAGGACGAGGTCGCCGGTCGCGCCGACGCGTGCGTCCTGTTCACCGGCCACCTGAGCGAGACGAACCTGCGCCTGTACCGGCGGCTCGGCTACGCCGAGACGCACCGCGAGCGCGTCGCCGCGCACCTCACCCTCGTGCACATGCGCAAACCCCTGGTCCCGGCCGGAACCGGCTGACGGCTAGGGTGAGTCCCGTGCTGAAAGTGGGACTCACCGGCGGGATCGGGTCGGGCAAGAGCGAGGTGTCGGCGCGCCTCGACGGGCACGGCGCGGTGGTCATCGACGCCGACAAGATCGCCCGCGAGGTCGTCGAGCCGGGCACGCCGGGCCTCGCCGCCGTCGTGGCCGAGTTCGGCGCGGACGTCCTGCTCGCGTCCGGGGCGCTGGACCGCGAGAAGGTCGGCCGCATCGTCTTCGCCGACCCGGCCCGCCTCGCCGCGCTGAACGCGATCGTCCACCCCCTCGTCGGCGACCGGATGCAGGAGCTGATGGACGCGGCGCCCCCCGGCGCCGTCGTCGTGTACGACGTCCCCCTGCTGGCGGAGAACGGCCTGGCCGGCATGTACGACGAGGTCGTCGTCGTGGACGCCCCCGAGGAGACCCAGCTCGACCGGCTGGTCGCCCGCCGCGGCATGACCGAGGAGGACGCCCGGGCCCGCATGGCCAGCCAGGCGTCCCGCGAGGAGCGCCGCGCCGTGGCGACCCATGTGATCGACAACTCGGGAAGCCTCGCCGACCTGAAATCCCAGGTGGACGCCCTCTGGCACTCCCTCACCCACCGCTCCGCGCCCTAGAAGGGGGCGTCGAGGGGGAGGCGGTGGACGGCGGGCAGGTAGGGGTCCAGTTCGCCCGGTTCGAAGCGGCACATGCCCACGGCGTACCAGAACTCGGCGGTGGCGTTGCCCTCCCACTTGTAGCGGCCGTCGGGGGCCAGTGCGGCCCAGCCTTCGGCCAGGCCGAGGAGGGTCGCGTGGCGGGCCGGCGCGGTGTGGTCGGTGACGTCCCAGAGGATGATGGCGCCGTCGTCGCCCGCGGTGGCGAGGAGGCTGCCGTCCGGGCTGAACGCGGCCGACCAGACGCGGCGGGTGTGGCCGGTGAGGGTGTGCATGAGGCGTCCGCTGGACGGGTTCCAGAGCCGTACGACCATGTCGTCGCCCGCACTGGCGAGCATGTCCCCGGACGGGTGGAACGCGGTCGTCCACATGCGTCCGGTGTGCTCGGTGAGGGCGTGCAGGGGCGCGCCCGTGGACGGGTTCCACAGGCGGACGGTGCCGTCGTTGCTCGCACTGGCGAGGGTCTCGCCGGACGGTGAGAACGTCACCTGGTAGACGCGGTCGTCGTGGCCGCGCAGGACGGCGGTGAGCTCGCCGGTGCGGGGGTTCCAGAGGCGGACGAGCCCGTCGTCGCAGCCGGTGGCGACCAGGTCGCCGCTCGGCTGGAAGTCGATGGAGCGGACGCGGCCCCGGTGGTCGGCGAGGTTGACGATCTCGCGGCCGGTCGTCCAGTACCAGAGCCGGACGGAGTCGTCGTCGTTGGCGGTGGCGAGGACGTCTCCGGAGGGGGCGAACGCCTGCGCCCAGACGTGGTCGGTCTCGACGTTCAGCTCGCGTTCGAAGGTGCCGGTCCCGGCCTGCCAGAGGTGGACGCCGCCGTCGTTGGTGGCGGTGGCGAGCTGGGAGTCGCGGGTGTTGAACGAGGCGGCGGTCAGGTTGTCGGCGACGCCGCGCAGCTCGCGGATCATCCGGCCCGAGCGCGGGTCCCAGAGCCGGACGAGGCCGTCGTTGCCGCTGGAGGCGAGCATGCCGCCGTCGGGGCTGAACGCGACGCCGGTGACGCGGCGGCCGTGGCCGCGCAGGACGACGCGGCACTGCCCGGTCTCGGCGTCCCACAGCCGGGCCGTGCCGTCGTTGCTGCTGGTGGCGAGCTGGGCGCCGTCGGGGCGGAAGGCGAACGGCCACACGGCGCCGCGGTGCCCGGCCAGTTCGAGGCGCTGCCGGCCGGTCCCGGGGTCCCACAGCCGGACGGAGCCGGCGCTGTCGGCGGTGGCGAGGCGGCCGCCGTCCGGGCTGAACGTCGCCTGGTAGATGCCGCCGCCGTGGCCGGACAGGGTGCTGCGGTGCCGGCCGCCCGCCCAGAGCCGGACGGAGCCGTCGGTGTCGCCGGTGACGAGGAGGTCCCCGTCCGGGTGGAACGCGATGGCGTAGACGCGCCCGGTGTGGCCGAGGAGCTCCTGCTCGATCTCGCCGGTCCGGATGTCCCAGAGCCGGACGACGCCGGCCTCGTCGCCGGCGGCGAGCCGGGAGCCGTCCGGGTGGAACACGGCGCGGAACACGGCGCCGTGGTGGCCGGCCAGTTCGCGGCGCAGCGCGCCGGTGGTGAGGTCGAAGACGCGCAGTGTGCCGCTCGCGTCGCCGGTGACCATGAGGGAGCCCGCGGGGTCGAACACGGCGGTGTAGACGGGGGCGGTGTGCCCGGGCAGTTCGTGCAGCAGGGCACCGGATGCGGCGTCCCACACGCGGATGGTGCCGTCGGCGGCGCCGGCGGCGACGAGGTTGGTGCCGGAGGGGGCGCGTCCGCCGACCACCACTGGCCACACCCCGTCGGGGTGGACGGCGAGGGTGTGCGTGGTGTGGCCGGTGGCGAGGTCCCAGAGGCGGACGGTGCCGTCGGCGGATCCGCTCGCCAGGATGTTGCCCGCGGTGTCGAAGGCGACGGCGTAGGCGCGGTCGGTGTGGCCCTGGAGGTTGCGCAGGGGAGTGCCTGTTACGGCGTCGCAGATCAGGACCCCGCCGTCCTCGCTGCCTATGGCCACCACGGAGCCCCCAGGGCTGTACGCGAGCGGCTGCGGAAGGCGGCTGGTCTGGAAGTGGAATCCGTACGGGACGCCGACGGCGGCGGGTGCGACCTGGATGTCGATGGGACGTCCGGGGGCGATCGCCGCCTCGCGCAGTTCGGGGGCGGCGGCGATCCGGTCGGGGAGGGCGGCGTCGACCAGGGCGGCGCGCGTCCAGCGGCTGCCGTCCACGGCGATGTCGCGGAGGTCGGCGCGGGCGAGGCGGGCCCGGGACAGGTCGGCGCCGCGCAGGTCGGCACCGGTCAGCTTGGCCTCGTCCAGGCGGGCGCCGGCCAGCGACGCGTCGCGCAGGACGGCGCGCGACAGGTTCGCGCCGACGAGCTGGGCGTCGGTGAGGTCGGCTCCTGTGAGGTCGACCTCTTGCAGGTCGCGGTAGGAGAGGTCTTCGCCTTGCAGGCGCGCGCCGCGGAGGTCGGTGTGCGCGGGGGTGCGCAGACGTGTCGTGATGCGGATCGCGTTGGCGCGGGCTATGTCGTCGGCGTCGGGATCGGCGAGTACGGAGGCGGTCCACTCCTGGCAGGCGCGCGTGTCCGCGAGGTCGCACAGGAAGTCGACGGTGAGCTGGGTCAGCGCGCGGCGGCCCAGCGCGGCGGGTGCCGCGCCCCTGGCGAACTCGTCCGCGATGTGCCGCGCGACGAGCCACTCCATGACGGACGTGTGGATGAACCCGAACAGCCCCTCGGGCGTGCGCACGAGCAGGCTTCCGGCGCCGACGGCGTGCGTCACCTGGTGCGGCGACATCCGCCCGCCGGCGAGCCCGGTGAGGGTGTCGGCGACGTCGGCCAGCTCGGCGAGGCGCAGGAACTGCTCGTTGCCCTCCCACAGCCGCAGCGCGAGCGTGCCCACGGCCTGCCACATGTCGTCGGCCTTCAGCCCGGACGGCCCGCCCGCCCCGCCGACCCGGTCGGCCTCGTACCC
Organism: Actinomadura darangshiensis; assembly: GCF_004349235.1. Classification (GTDB taxonomy): domain Bacteria; phylum Actinomycetota; class Actinomycetes; order Streptosporangiales; family Streptosporangiaceae; genus Spirillospora; species Spirillospora darangshiensis. The sequence continues at coordinate 9,259 of NZ_SMKY01000066.1, forward strand.
GAGCCAGGACGACAGGATCTCGTGGTAGAGGTCGGCGGGGCTGACGGCCGTGCGCGCCTGCGCGACCGAGCGCAGCCGGTCGTCGGGCAGGTCGGCGATGAACGACAGCATGCGCGGGTTGGACGTCAGCGCCAGCAGCTCCTCGATGCCCTCCAGCAGGCCGAGGCGCGCGTCCGCCGCGTCCTCGTCCCCGTACCGGTTCACCAGGTACGAGCGGACCTGCGGCGGCGTGAACTCCTCCAGGCCGAGGACGCGCCGGTGCGGGAGCACGCCGACCTTCTCGCCCAGGGCGGTCAGCACCTGCGCCTGGGACTTGAAGTGCTGCGTCCGGCTCGCCACCACGATCTTGGCCTTGTCCTGGGCGGCCTGCAGGAGCGTGTCGAGGTGGTCGGCGGCCTGGTCGTAGGTCATGCGCGTCACCAGCTCGTCGAACCCGTCGAAGAGCAGGACGATGCGCCCCTGGCGGAGCATGTAGTGGAACGCCTTGAGGTCGATCAGCTCCTCGCCGTGGTTGGCCAGGTGCGCGGCGACGAGGCCGTCCACCGAGTGCGCCTTGTCGAGCGCGCGCAGCTCGATGAGGATCGGGATGACGTGCGGCAGCTCTTCCGGGATGCGGCGGGCCAGCTCGCGCAGCGCGAACGTCTTGCCGCGGCCGAAGTCGCCCAGCAGGAGCAGGAACCGCCCGTGGTCGGCGGCGAGCAGGTGCAGCATCTCGCCGACCACGTCGTCGTGGACGTCCGCCCTGGAGCGCGTCTCCGCGTCGTCGTTCGTCTCCGGGCGGAAGCGGTCCAGTTCCCGGTAGCGCTGCGGGACGTACAGGGACGGCGGGTACAGGCCGCCTGCGGAGAGCCGTCCCGTCTGGGCCGACACGTACTCCGACAGGTCGACGAGCCCCTGGAACTCGGTCAGGCTGCGCACCCGGATGCCGCGCCGCAGCGCGTCGTCGCGCAGTGACCGCGCCGGTGCCGGGCCCAGGTACACCAGTTCGGAGCCGTGGTCGGTGCCGTCGGCGTGGACGTGCCGGATGAACGCGTCCACGTCGGCCTCGGTCACCTGCCCCACGTGGGCGCCGATGCGGTACTGGCGGACGAAGCCGTCCTCCATGTGGGTGAGCAGCAGGTGCGGCGGGTCGGACCGTCCGTCCTCGCGCGCGGGCGGGACGATGCGCCGGATGGTCGCGCGTTCGAACCGCGTCTCGCACGCCTCCGTCAGGCGGTCGAGAAGCCGCGCCGTCGGGTCGGGGACGGGGTCGGCGTCGCCGTCCGCCCCAGGGCCGAGTTCCGGGACGGGCGGCGCCGGAGGGGTCTCGGCGCGCGGTGGCGGGAACGTTCCGTCGATGCTCTGCCAGGACCGTTCGAGACGCTCTGGCCCCCGCCTGGCGGCGTCCTCCGGGATCCACCGCTCCAGGCCGTCCCGCTGCAGGACGATCGTCTGGTGACGGCCGGGCCCCAGCGCCGGGACGGACGGGACGCCGCTGCCGTCGAGCAGGGGGATGGCACCGAACTCCGACTCCGTCCCCTGGAAGAACAGGTTGACGTGGGCGCCGAGGAGCGTTTCCACCGTTTCGGGGTCGCGCAGTGCGCCGGGCTCGCCCGGGATGGGCGTGTGCTCGATCGCGCCCAGGCGCAGCCAGCCCTCGTCCTCGAAATGCCGCAGCCGCTCGTTGAACCAGGCGGCCTGCGCACGGCCGACGCGGCCGTACCGGTCCTCTTCGCGGTGGGTCTGGGGCAGGGTCGAGTTGAGCCCGCACACCACCACCTTCAGGTCCGGTACGGGGAACAGCGTCCACGGCTGGGCGCTGTCGAAGATGAGCGCGTCGATGCCCTGGTAGAACTCCTTGAACAGGCCCGCGTAGTGCCGCCACTTCGGCCAGTACGGCGGCTGCGGCTCGATGTCGTCGGCCTCGCAGCTGGAGAAGTACGCCTGGCACGCCGCGCGGGTGACGTCGTGGGTGCCCGGCACGACCACGACGCGCTGCGCCTCCAGCCCGAGCAGCGCGCGCAGGCTCGTCAGGAACGACAGCGCCTCGGCGAACTCCTTGCGGCTGCCCGAGTGGGTGATGTTGCCGGTGACGACCAGCAGGTCGGGGCGCGGCACACCGGAGTCGGCCAGCCGCGTCACGTCGCTCCAGATGCGGTCCTGCAGCTCGGTGGCCGTCGTCGGCTCGCCGGGCTCGGCGAGCGTCCGGCCGAACCGGGGGCCCGAGACGTGCAGGATGCTCAGCCGCCCGCGCGGCTCCTGCCCGGCGTCCGCCGCGGGGAACGCCGGGGCGGCGGCGGGCGCCCGCCGGACGGGACGCTCCTCCGCCGGCGCCGGCCCGGTGCCGTACTGCGGCCCTTCAGGCTCCTCCAGGCGTCCCGGAAGGGGTTCCCGGCCACCCGGCGGCGGCCCGGGGCGGCCGGGACCGGCTCCGGGGAAACCAGGGCCGTTCAGCGGGCGGGCATGGCCGGCGAGCGCCTCCTGGATGCGCCGCATCAGCAGCCGCTGCGCCTCGTCCGGGTCGTCGACGCCCACGAGGTCCACGTAGGTGATCGTGGACAGCAGCCCGTCGATCGGGCAGTCCTCGATCCGGACCGTGACCAGCTTGCGCGCCGGGTCGTCGGGGTCGGCCCGCAGCGCCGCCATCCATTCCAGCCGCCCGTACCGGGAGCGCAGGTAGTTGCGCGACAGCACCGCGACCACGGCCTTGGCCTCCGACAGGCCCCGGTCCATGAAGTCGATGAAGTTGGTCCCGGGCACGAAGTCCCACGCCTGCATCATCGTCCGGTGCCCCGCGGCCTCCAGCTGCCAGGCGATCCAGGACGCCCACCGCTCGTCGGCGGGCGAGTAGCTGATGAAGAAGTCGGTCGGACGCTCCTGGGGGTGGCCGCCGGGGGTTGTCATGGCGCCAGTATCGCGCGCCCGCGGGACGGAACGCAGGGCGCCCGGCCGCTATGGGATCATGACGCGCGTGCCGCCCCGTCCGACCGAGACCCTGCGCCGCGCCGCCGGCTCCCTGGGCGTCCTCGACTGGATACGCGTCGCCGTGCTCGTGCTGGGGCTCGTGTTCGTCGCCACCGGCCTGCTGCCGGCCGACACGGCGCGTTCCAGCGTCGGGCGGATCGCGCCCCTGCTGCTCTTCCTTTTCAGCGTCATCATCCTTGCGGAGCTCACCAAGGAGGCCGGCGTCTTCGACGCGATCGCGCAGCGGATGGCACGGGCCGGACGCGGCAACTATGCCGCGTTGTTCCTGCTGTGCGTGGCGTTCGCGTCGCTCACGACCATCTTCCTCAACCTGGACACGACCGCCGTACTGCTGACCCCGGTAATGCTGGCACTGGCGGCGCGCGCGCGGATCGCGACCTTGCCGCTGGCCATGACGACGGTGTGGCTGGCCAACACCGCGAGCCTCCTGCTGCCGGTGTCGAACCTGACCAACCTTCTCGCCGCCGACCGGGTGGCGCTGGAGACCCGCGCGTTCGCGGCCCGCATGTGGTTCCCCCAGGTGGCGGTCCTGGCGGTCACGATGGCGCTGCTGTGGGTGTTCTACTGGCGGCGGCGCATGCGCGGCGAGGACACCTACGATCCGCCCGACCCCGCGCCCGTCCGCGACCGGGTGCTGTTCAGCTCCACCGGGGTCGCGTGCCTGCTGTTCATCGGCGCGATCCTCGCCGGAGTGCACACGGGGATCCAGCTCGGCGTCGCCGCGACCGTCGCGGCGGTCGTGGCCGTCGTCGCCTTCGCCGTGCGCGACCGGTCGGTGCTACGTCCAACGCTCATCCCGTGGCAGCTCATGGTGTTCGTCACCGGGCTGTTCTTGGTCGTCCCCACGCTGGAACGGTTCGGCCTGGACGACGTCATGCGCGGCCTGGTCGGCGACGACGGCGGTGTCGCTGGAGTGTTCCGGGCGGCGTTCTCCGGGGCGGGGCTGTCGAACGTCCTCAACAACCTGCCCGCATACGTGGCGGGGGAGTCGGCCGTTCCCGCGTCGAACAAGGACCAGCTCCTGTCACTGCTCATAGGGACGAACGTGGGGCCGGTCATCACGCCCTGGGGGTCGCTGGCGACGCTGCTGTGGTTCGAGTGGTGCCGCCGCTGGGACGTCCGCGTCCCGATGCGCACCTTCGTGTTCGCAGGGACGGTCGTCGCCGTGACCGGCTGCGCCGCCGCCGTCGGCGCCCTCCTGCTGACCGGGTAGCGCCTAGAAGGCGACGTGGAAGCGGCCGTCGGGGCGGGCGATCGTCGTCGTGGTCTCCAGGAGCCGGTCCAGGAGGTCGGGGCGCGCGGCCACGAAACCCAGCTCCGACGCCGGGCGGTCGATGCCGAGTTCGTAGGGGGAGCCGTCCAGGCGGCGCAGTTCCGCGCCCGCTTCGGCGGCCAGGAGCGCGCCCGCGGGCAGGTCGACGATCTCGGGCAGGTAGCCGACGATCCCGTCGATGTCGCCGCGGGCGAGCATCGTCCACGCCACCAGCGGCGCCCACAGCTGGAGCATGCGGGCGCACTGCTTCTCCAAGGCCGTGCGCAAGGCGAACGCGACGAGATCGTCCGACTTGACCTGGTGCCCTTGCGTCCACGCAAGAACAGGGTTCTTCGCGCGACCCGGCCGCGGATGGTCAGGCAATGTCAGCAGCCCTTTGCCCGGCCCCAGTGCGCCCTTGCCGCGCACCGCCGACCATGTCTGCCCCGACACCGGGTCATGGACGACGCCCAGCACGGGCTCGGCGCCCGCGCACAGCGCCAGCCCCACCGCGTACACCGGCATGCCGATCGCGACGTTGTTGGTGCCGTCCAGCGGATCGACCAGCCACACCATGTCCTGGCCGGGCACGCCGTCGGTTACCCCGGACTCCTCGGCGATGATGCGGTGCCCCGGGTACGCGGCCCGCAGCCGCGCCAGGATGAGGTCTTCGGCGGCCGTGTCCAGCTCCGTCACCACGTCCCCGCCGGTGCCCTTCGGACGCGTCCCGAGAGGCCCGCCCACCCTGGCGGTGAGCAGGGCGCCCGCCGCCTCGGCGGCGTCCACCGCCACCCGGCGGGCGGCGGCGAGATCGACCGGAAGGGCCGGGGACGGGGTCGTAGATCTCATCGGGCCTCTCCAGCGGGTTCCGGCGGCCGGCCTACCGGCGCGCCGAGCAGTGGGCCGCGGCGATCCTGCGGGCCGATCGCCGCAGGGCCCGCACGGTGTCGGCATGGTCGGAACGCGAACGACGCACCCGGTGCGTGGGAACGTCCAGGGGACCGAGCGACAGGTCGCCGCCGCCCGGTGATTGGCGGCCCAGAGCGACCGTGGCCGCGTCCAAGCCGTCCTCTATGAGCGTGCTGTGGAACACCCCTGCGGGCAGGGTGTAGGACTCTCCGGTCCGGTGCGTGCTGGACGGGCCAGGGGAGCAGTGGACGGCGCGTCCGGTCGCCCTCAGTTCGTCCACGTCGTCATGGCTGATGACCTCGAAGACCTGCCGGGCGGCACCGTCGGAAGGGTCACCGACGTCCATCCGCACGTTCCGCACCGTCCCGTACAGGACGAAGCTGACGAGGTCCCAGCTGTGGCAGTGCACCGGCGACGTGGTGGACGGCGCCGCAAGCACCTCCGGCGTCCAGATGTGGAGGCACACCCCGAGGTCGCCGCTGCGTTCCAAGGGAAGGCAGAGGAAGCCCAGGGGATGCCGCACGGCGGGCAGGGACGACCTGCCCGCCTCGACGTCGTCCAGGACGTCGTCGAGGACGCGCCCGGCCCATGCGGGCAGCGTCCGCGCCGCCGTACCGGCGTGGATCTCCTCGCGGATCTCCTCGTACCTCACTCCCGCGGCCCCATCCTTCGCCTGCCTGCCCTCCCGGTCATTCGTACGGGTCCTTGGCGCGCAGCGCCTTGCGGATGATCTCGATGATGTCCCGGTCGGTGTAGCCGTGCGCGAGCTCGATCCCGATCACCTCGAAGAGCTTGCGAGCCTCCTCGACGGTGGGCTCGTCGTCCAGCGGCGCCAGCCGGGCCTGCTCGACGGGGACGCGGCGCGCCTGGTCGAGGCTCGTCTGCAGCTCCGCGCTCACCCAGCTGTAATAGAACTTGTTGCTGTCGACGACCAGGGCCTCGCCCCGCGGGTCGTCGCGCGTGACCACGACGCGCGACGACGCGAGGTCGTAACGCAGCGTCGTCATGGTCTGCGCCAGGCCGATGTCGATGTCGAGCATCGCGAACCGCTGCTTGTGCCAGCACGCGGCGAGGAGCGTGGCGTACGCCTCCTTGCGGGTGCGTTCCTGCGTCCACGGCTCGCCGGTCGCGTCCGGGCCGTCCGACACCGAGCGGCGGTGACGCGCGTACGCCTCGCAGACCTCCACGTTGGTGGGGTCGAGGATCTCCAGGCGGAACAGCAGCGTCCGCCGTTCCCTGCGGGCCGCCGCGACGCACTCCGGGAGCGTCCGCGCGCGGATGTAGGTGCCCGTCCCGCCCTTGAAGAACCACCGGTCGGTGTCGCGGCGCGCCTCTTCGAGCACCTGCGCCACCTGCGCCCCGCTGATGACGCGGACGACCGTGGTCTCGTCCAGCGCGCGCTTGGTGCCGGACAGGACGCTCTCGAACTCCTCGATGTGGGTCAGCTTGGCGCTGAGGTCGTCGAGCGTGGCCGAGGACGACCGCAGCGTGTCGCGCACCTCCGCCTCGACGGGGATGCGCCGGCCTCGGTCGCGCAGCACCGACGTCGCCAGCAGGCCGATCACCGCGAGGATCCCGCTGTTGGTGATCTCGGTCTCGTTCGGCAGGTTCACCCCGAGGCCCAGCACCGCGACGACGATCGCCAGGACGAGCGCGATCACGGCGTCGGCGTTCTTCCCGAGCCAGTTGGCGAAGCGGGTCATGGTGCGCGGTTTCCCCGTTCTGGTAGGCGCCGGGGCCGCCCCGCCCGGGGGCGTCCCCATCGGGCGGCACGATCGGCGCCGTCATCGTAACCACAGCGCCCATAGGCCGGAAAAGCCCTGCAGGTAGGGCGTTCGCTCACTTGTGCGATGTGGGGGTCTTCCGCTCGCTATAGGCTTCACCGCATGCGCGTGCGGGGGTGGTTTGCGGGGGCTTGGCCCACGCGCCGTTCGCGCGCCTTCGACATCGCGGTGGCCGTGACGCTGGCCGTGACCGACAGCGTGTTCCTCTGGTTCGCCGACCAGAGCTTCTGGCTGCCGCCGCCGGTCGTGTCGGGCTGCAGCGCCGTCCTCGGGCTGACCCTGATCGTCCGGCGCGCCCGGCCCGTCGAGCTCGCCCTGTTCGCGCTGGTGTTCGGCACCGTCACGGGGGCCGGGGCCTTCGGCGCCCTGGTGATCATGTACTCGCTCGCCGCGTACACCGTGTCCCGCCGGACGGTCGTGGTCGTCGCCGTCCTCAGCTACGCCGCATCGCTGGCCTTCCCGTCCCCGACGGCCGGGACGGAGAGCTTCCTCGCGCAGGCCATCTTCGGCATCGCGTTCATCGCCGTCCCCGTCCTGCTCGGGCTCTACATGGGCGCGCGCAAGCAGCTCCTTGCATCGCTCCAGGAACGCGCCTCACGCCTCGAACGCGAACAGCACCTCCTCGCCGAGCGCGCGCGGGGAGAGGAACGCACCCGAATCGCGCGCGAGATGCACGACGTGGTCGCCAACCGGATCAGCGTCATGGTCGTCCACGCGGGCGCGCTCAAGGCGATCGCCGTCCGCGACCCCGTCCGGGCCTCCGAGACCGCCACCGTCATAGGGGACATGGGACGGCAGGCGCTGGAGGAGCTGCGCCACGTCATCGGCGTCCTCAGGCAGGGGGAGAACGCCCTTCCCCAGGAGGCCGTGACGCTCGCCCACATCCGCGAGCTGGTCGGCCAGTCCGGCGCCGCGGGCCTCCGCGTCGACCTGTCCATCCAGGGCGAGGAGCGCCCCATGCCCAACGCCGTGGGACGGACGGTCTACCGCCTCGTCCAGGAGGCCCTCACCAACGTCCACAAGCACGCCGGCGCCGCCGACACCCGGGTCGGCCTCGGCCTGCTGCCGGAGGCGATCGAGGTGGAGATCGCCAACGACCCGCCCACCGCCAAGCCGGAGCACGGGCTGCCGAGCGGCGGGAACGGCCTGATCGGGCTGCGCGAGCGCGTCACCGCCCTCGGCGGCAGCTTCGACGCCGGGCCCAGCGAGGGCGGCTACGCCGTCCGGGCGAGGATCCCGCTCCCCGCCTCCTGACCCCGGCACGGAATGTCGGAGCCCCTGCATACAGTTGGACGGAGCAGGGGAACCGAGCCGGAGCCAGGGGAGAGCCGATGCGCCCGATCACGGATCTGCGGCGCCGCGTGGCGCCCATCGAGGTCGTCACCGAGATGACGCCGTCGGGCGACCAGCCGCAGGCGATCGCCGAGCTGACCGCCCGCATCGAGGGCGGCGGCAAGGACGCCGTGCTGCTCGGCGCCACCGGCACCGGCAAGACCGCCACGATCGCGTGGCTGGCGGAGAAGCTGCAGCGGCCCCTTCTCGTCATGCAGCCGAACAAGACGCTCGCCGCCCAGTTCGCCAACGAGCTGCGCGAGATGATGCCGCACAACGCCGTCGAGTACTTCGTCTCGTACTACGACTACTACCAGCCCGAGGCGTACATCCCGCAGACCGACACCTACATCGAGAAGGACTCCTCGATCAACGACGAGGTCGACCGGCTCCGGCACTCGGCGACCAACTCGCTGCTCACCCGCCGCGACACCGTGGTCGTCGCGTCGGTGTCGTGCATCTACGGCCTCGGCACCCCGCAGGAGTACGTCGACCGGATGGTCCGCCTCCACGTCGGCCAGGAGGTCGACCGCGACGACCTGCTCCGCCAGCTCGTCGGCATGCAGTACACCCGCAACGACCTCGCGTTCACCCGCGGCACGTTCCGGGTCCGCGGCGACACCATCGAGATCATCCCGCAGTACGAGGAGCTCGCCGTCCGGATCGAGATGTTCGGCGACGAGATCGAGAAGCTCGCCACCCTGCACCCGCTCACCGGCGAGCTGATCACCGAGGACGAGGAGCTGTACGTCTTCCCCGCCTCCCACTACGTCGCCGGGCCCGAGCGCATGGAGCGGGCCATCCGCGACATCGAGGCCGAGCTGGGCGAGACCCTCGCCGCGATGGAGCGGCAGAACAAGATGCTGGAGGCGCAGCGCCTGCGGATGCGCACCGCCTACGACATCGAGATGATGCGGCAGGTCGGCACCTGCTCCGGCATCGAGAACTACTCCCGGCACATCGACGGCCGCGGCCCCGGCACCGCCCCCAACACCCTCCTCGACTACTTCCCCGAGGACTTCCTCCTCGTCATCGACGAGTCGCACCAGACCGTCCCGCAGATCGGCGCCATGTACGAGGGCGACGCGTCCCGCAAGCGGATGCTGGTCGAGCACGGGTTCCGGCTGCCGTCCGCCATGGACAACCGCCCCCTGAAGTGGGAGGAGTTCCTCGACCGGATCGGCCAGACCGTCTACCTGTCGGCGACGCCCGGCACCTACGAGATGAACCGCGTCCAGGGCGACGTCGTCGAGCAGGTCATCCGCCCGACCGGCCTCATCGACCCCGAGATCGTCGTGAAGCCCACCAAGGGGCAGATCGACGACCTCATCCACGAGATCCGCGAGCGCACCGAGCGCGACGAGCGCGTCCTCGTCACCACCCTCACCAAGAAGATGTCCGAGGACCTCACCGACTACCTCCTCGAACTCGGCATCCAGGTCCGCTACCTGCACAGCGAGGTCGACACGCTGCGCCGCATCGAGCTGCTCCGCGAGCTGCGCGCCGGCGAGTTCGACGTCCTGGTCGGCATCAACCTGCTCCGCGAGGGCCTCGACCTGCCCGAGGTGTCGCTCGTCGCGATCCTGGACGCCGACAAGGAGGGCTTCCTGCGCTCGGAGACGTCCCTCATCCAGACGATCGGGCGCGCGGCCCGCAACGTGTCCGGCCAGGTGCACATGTACGCCGACACGGTCACCCCGTCCATGGAGCGGGCGATCGACGAGACGAACCGGCGCCGCGCCAAGCAGCAGGCCTACAACACCGAGCACGGCATCGAGCCGCAGGCCCTGCGCAAGCGCATCGCCGACATCCTCGACTCCCTCGTCCGCGAGGACGCCGACACCGAGACCCTCATCGGGGGCGCCGGGCGCCAGCAGAGCCGCGGCAAGGCGCCCGTCCCGGGCCTCGCGTCCAGGACGAGGGAGGTCGGCCGGCACGCCGCCGACCTGGTCGGCGAGCGCCCCCGCGAGGAGCTGGAGGGCCTGATCGAGCAGATGACCGACCAGATGCACCAGGCCGCCACCGACCTGCAGTTCGAGCTCGCCGCCCGCCTCCGCGACGAGATCAAGGAGCTCAAGCGCGAGCTCCGCGACATGAAGGAGGCCGGCGTCAGATGAAGGCGAGCACGACCTGGTCCTCGACGGGCCGGTAGCCGAGGCGCCGGTAGACGCCGTTGCTCGTCGGGTTGGCGACGTCGGTGAACAGGACGACGTCGGCGGCCCCCGCGTCGAGCGCGGCCTGCGTGACGGCCGCGGTGGCCGCGGCCGCGTATCCCCGGCGGCGATGCCCGGACGGCGTGTACACCGGCGCCACCCGTGCCACCCCTGCGACCGCCGGGGTCCGGCCGGCCATCGACACCGGGCGGCCGCCGTCCTCCCACAGTGTGAGGCCGCCCCTGGCGAGCCTGCCGTCGACCAGCGCGGGGTTCGGGGCGCCTTCCCCGCCGGCGTCCCGGTGGAACGCCGTGAACCATTCCATGACCAGATCGCGGTCGCCCGCTCCGGCGACGCGGGCGGTGCCGGCCGGCGCCGGGTCGGGCGGTTCGAGTCGCGCCAGCCGGTGGAGCCGCTCCCGCCTCACGAGGCGGCTCGGTGAACCGCTCCTGCGCGCCCACGCCCGCGCGAACTCCGCGGCGGCCGCCGGTGCCCCGTTGACCCCCAGCGGCTTCGCGTCCCGTCCGGCCAGGGCGTCGGCCAGCTCGGGCACGGCCGGCTCCGGCACCGCGCTGAGGAGCAGCGGATACGCGCCGCCGGTCCACATGAACGTGCCTTCGACGTCTCCGCCGGCCGTCCACCACCCGAAGAGCACCTCCAGGTAGAGACCCGGACCCTGCTCTCGCATGGCCTCGGTCACGGTCAGCACCACCGTGTTCGCGACGGGATCCTTTCGCAGGAACCCGCCCGCCCGCGCGAGGAACTCTTCACGATCGTCGGTCAGCGTCCATCCCATGCTCCAGGATGGCCACCGCCCGCACGTCCCCGCACCTGTTTTCCAGCGCGTCCGGAGCCGGTCCGAGACCGGCCATCTCCGTGAGCCGGCCTTGGTCACCGTCCGCCAGAGGCTGCGGAACACTGTGCCGATGGACGCTGGACTCGCCGCCCTCCTCGGCGCCGCCATCGGATCCCTCACCACGCTCGGCGCGGCCCTCGTGAACGGCAGGACGCAGGCCCGGACGCAGTCGGCCCAATGGCGCCGCCAGCATCGCCGGGACGCCTACGCCGCCTACCTCGGCGCCCTCCACGACCGCGACGTCGCCATGGACGCCGTCCTGGAGGCGCTGCGCGCGGAGCGTCCCGACCCCGCCGGTGTGGACGAGCGCGTCGGGCGCTTCGTCGGCCTGGCGCGCGACGTCCACCGTGCGACGGAGATCGTGATCATCGAGGGCCCGCCGCGGATGGCCGCCGCGGCCGACCGCGTCCAGCGGGCGAGCGCGGAGTTGTCCGAGCTCGTACGGTGCATGGCGGCGAACGCCCACGCCGGGGAGACCGCTCGCAGAGGCGCGGACGAGGCCGCCGTACTGGACCTTGAACGCCGCCTCTACAAGGCGGTCGGAGATTTCCGTACGGAGGCGCGCGACGTACTCGGCAACACCACCTGACCCCCGCCCCGCGCCTCTAATGCATTGATCTCCTCCTTCGGGCCCTAGGGGGCCCTCCATCGTCGATAAATGCGGTGCGATCGCTGCATCGCTCCGGCTCGCCTAGCGGCTCGCTGCGCGATCAGGTTTCTCGCAAGCTCGAAACCTGCCTTCGGACGCGATCGCGACGATTGAGGTTGTTGCGTGATCCCGCCGGGGCGGGACCGGCAGTGCCGATAGCGTTTCCGGCATGGTGGACATGGCGGGCGACCGGATGCTGGGATGCCTGTTCGGCGGGGCGGTCGGTGATGCGCTCGGACGTCCCGTCGAGGGCCTGTCGCTCGGCGACATCCACGCGGCGTACGGGTACGCGGGCGTGACCGGGTTCCCGGAGCGCGCCGAGATCGGGGAGGCGACGCAGCTGGGCCTGATCACCGCGCAGGCGGGCGTCCAGGCGTCCATCCGGGCGCGTGCCCGGGGGATCGGCGGCGCCTACTTCGGCCTGGTGCAGTCGGGCTACCTGGCGTGGCTGCGGGCGCAGGGCGAGCCGATACCCGAGCAGGACATGCACACGGGCGGCCCGGCGCTCCGCGACCCCGCCGTGATCGCGAGGCGCGGCATCGGCCGCACCACCCTGGCCGCGCTGCGCAAGGCCGCCGAGCGCGGCAAACCGGGCTGGCCGCTCGGCACGGTCGAGGAGCCGATCAACGACTCCAAGGGCTGCGCCGGGACGGTCCGGGCCGCATCCTGCGGTTTCAGCCACCCCGACCGCGGGACCATCTTCACCCGGGGCCAGGGCACGGCCGCCCTCACCCACGGCCATCCCTCCGGGCACCTCCCGGCCGGGACGCTCGCCGTGGCGGTGTCGGCGCTCGTCCACGGCGCGTCCCTCACCGGCGCCCTGCGGGACGCCATGGCGGAGCTGCGCACGCACGCCGGTCATGAGGAGACCACGGCCGCGCTCGAGAAGGCGCTCGAACTTCCCCGCGACGAACCGGCTCCGGATCTCCGAGCGGTTGGAGAGCCTTGGGCGCGGCTTCACCGCCCCGGAGGCCCTCGCCATCGCCGTCTACGCCGCGCTCGTCGCGGAGGGCAAGGGCGGGTACCCGCTGGAGATCGTCCCGCGCGGTCTGCTGCTCGCCGTCAACCACTCCGGCGACAGCGACTCCACCGGCGCCGTCTGCGGGAACCTGCTCGGCGCCCGGTACGGCGCGCGGGCCGTCCCCGAGCACTGGCGGGCGGGCGTCGAGGCGGCCGGCGTCATCGCCGCGCTCGCCGAGGGCAGCGCCGTCGAGTTCGGCCCCGCGCCGCCCGCCGACGCCTACGGCGAGCCGCCGATGGACTGGCACGTGCGCTTCTACTCCTGACCTCCGCGCTCCGCGCGTTAATGGGGGGACGGGCCGCGGAGCGCCGCCCTACGATCGCGGCATGGAGTACGAGGTTCGGACGGCGCGGGACGCGGATCTGCCGGGGCTCGCGGCGATCGAGAATTCGGGCGACCTGATGTTCAACGAGATCGGGATCGTGTTCCCGCCCGGCCCGCCGGTGGTCGCGCAGATGGTCCAGATGATCGGCGAGGGCGCCGAGATCGTGGTGGCCGGGGACCCGCCGGTCGGGTTCGCGGCCGTCGAGGAGGTCGACGGGGCCGTCCACCTGGAGCAGATCTCGGTGCGCGGCGACCTGGTGGGGCGGGGGATCGGTGTCCTGCTGCTGGACGAGGTCAAGGCGCGGGCGGCGGCGGCCGGCGCGCCCGGGGTCAGCCTGCTGACGTTCCGGGACGTCGCGTGGAACGGCCCCTGGTACGCCCGGCACGGGTTCGCGGAGCTGCCCGAGGAGCGGTGGGGGCCGGGCCTCAGGTCCTACTGGGACGCCGAGATCAAGGCGGGCCTGCACGAGCTGGGCCCGCGGCTGATCATGTGGGCGCCGACTATCGTTGGTCCCTCGGGTGCGGGGTCCAGTTAGAGATCTACAATGTAAAGGCGGGAACCCGCGGCGGCCCGCGGACGTCTGGCTCATGGACACCGGAGGAGGACGATGATCAGCCCGGTCGCATGGGTGCGGGACCGTCTGGGGGAGCGGAGGGCCGCGCTCGTCCTCCTGGCGGTGCTATTGGCGCTGGCCGTCGTCCCGCTGGTGGTGATGCCGGCGGCGCGCTGCGAGGTCTTCGGCAGCGGGTGCCGCACGCCGGCGCCGGAGAAGCGCGCCGACCCCGTCGCGGCCCAGAAGGCGCCGACGCCGCTGGAGGTGGCCACCGGCGGCTCCTACGTCGCGCTCGGCGACTCGTACTCGGCGGGCGTCGGCGCGGAGGCGTCCGTGGCCGATCAGAACCCCCTTGACCGGTGCCACCGGACGTCCAAGGCGTACTACCACGAGGTCTCGAAGGCGTTCGCGTTCGCGAAGGGCACCTCGTTCTGGGCCTGCTCCGGCGCGACGACCGCCGACGTGCTGAAGGGGCGCGGCGGCGAGCCCCCGCAGCTCGGGCGCATCGGCGCGGACACCAGCCTGGTCACCATGAGCATCGGCGGCAACGACGTCGGGTTCTCCAAGGTGCTCGCCGGATGCGTCGTCCGGCTGCCGTGGAGCAAGGGCTGCACCGGGCAGGGCGAGGAGATCGCCGGCCGGATGGCCGAGCTGCGCCGCAGCCTCCCCGACCTGGTCGGCAAGATCACCGCGCGGGCACCGGACGCGCGGGTGATCCTGATGGGGTACCCGAAGGCGTTCTCCGAGGTCAGCGGCGTGGGCCGGGACAACCTCACGGTGTCGGACCAGCGCTGGCTGAACGCGCGCGCCTACGACCTGGGCCGGCTGATCCAGCAGGCCGCGGCGGAGGCCGACGCGCGGAAGGTGTCCGGGCACCGGCACGGCAGCGTCGAGTTCGTGGACGCCTACGGCGCGTTCGCCGGCCACGAGGTCGGCAGCAAGGACGCCTACATGAACGGCCTGACCGTGAACCTGTCCGCCCTCGAAGCCGAGCCGCGCAGCTACCACCCGACGGTCGCGGGCCAGCACGCGCTCGCCCAGCTGTTCATCGGGCAGGTCAAGAAGGGCCCCGGCCGCCCGCTCTCCTGAACCGCCTCGACCCCGGCACGGAGCCCGTGCCGGGTCGGTGACGTCTTCGCAGCTTGACATCACTGCGTTTGCAGTACTAACTTCAAACCACTGCAAACAGAGTGCTGCGAATGGAGTTCCTATGCGAAAGCTCGTCTACTACGTCGGCGTCAGCATCGACGGCTACATCGCGGGTCCCGGTGAGGAGGTCGACTTCTACCCGGTCGGCGACGACATGGCGGCCTGGATCAACGAGCGGTACCCGGAGACCGTCCCCACGCACCTCCGATCGCACGCCGGTCTGGAGGACGCCCCGAACGGGCGGTTCGACACCCTCATGATGGGGCTCGCCACCTACACGCCCGCGCTCGACATCGGCGTGACCAGCCCGTACGCGCACCTGCGCCAGTACATCGCCTCCACGTCCCTGGACGAGATCGCCGATCCGGGCGTGGAACTGGTCAGGGAGCCGCTCGCCGCCGTCCGCGAACTCAAGGCCGAGGACGGCGGCAAGGACATCTGGCTCTGCGGCGGCGGCAGGCTCGCCGGCGCCCTCCTGCCGGAGATCGACGAACTGATCGTCAAGTCGTACCCGGTGGTGGCCGGGGCCGGTGTCTCCGCCTTCTCCGGCGAGTTCCGTCCCACCCTGTTCACGCCGACGCGCCGCGAGTCGTTCGGCAACGGCGCCCAGGTCACCTGGTTCACCCGTGGCGAGGGCGGCCGCTAGAGCGGGTCGCCGAGGGGGCCGTACTCGCCCACCAGGGTGTCGTCCCAGTGGGCGGCCCAGTCCGGCTGCGTCCCGTCGGCGTCGGTGAAGCCGTACTCCTTGTAGAGGCCCCAGGTGGCCAGGGCTCGTCCCGTCTTGTCCATGATGTCGGGGTCGGCGGCGAGGGCCGCGACGGCCCGTCCCAGGTAGGCCGGTGTCTCGGAGTAGGCGAAGTGCGGGTCTGCCGCCACGCCGTCCCGCCAGTTCCCCTCGGCGACGCCGAAGTGCTCCAGGACGGCCTCCGAGCGCAGGAAGCCCGGCGTGATCGCGACGGCCGCCACCCCCTTCGGCTTCAGCTCCGCGGCCTGTGCGAAGGCGAGGCGGATCACCGCGGACTTCACCAGGTCGTAGAAGAACGCTCCCCGGTAGCGGGCCGTGTTGCCGTCGGTGACCTCCACCACGAGCCCGCGCCCCCGGGCGACCATCAGCGGCAGCGCGAGGCGGCTGGTGATCACGTGGGTCTCCACGCCCTGCCGCAGCAGGCGCAGGCCGGTGTCGAGGTCCTGCTCCCAGAGCGGCAGCGACCAGTCGGCCAGCGGGTCGCCGCCCCACACCGAGTTGACCAGGACGTCGAGCCGCCCGTCCTGCTCCGCCGCGATCCGGTCGACCAGCGCGCCGACCTCGTCCGGGCTGCTGTGGTCGACGCGGACGGGGATGCCGGTCCCGCCGCCCGCCGTGACCTGGGCGGCGGTCTCCTCGATCGTCTCCGGACGGTCCATGTCAGACCGCTCGCCGCCGCTGCTGCGTCCCGTGACGTACACGGTCGCTCCGGCGGCGCCCAGCTGGACGGCGATTCCCCGCCCGCCGCCGCGCGTCCCTCCCGCGACGAGGGCCACCTGCCCGGTCAGCCTCTCCATGCTTCCTCCCTCATGGCGTGGGGCGCCAGGACGGTGCCGATCTCGTGCTCGATCCGGTCGGTGAGCGTTCCCCGGCGGTCGAGCGCCCACGTCAGCCCGGCCCCCGAGATGGCGACCTGGACGGACCCGGCCAGTGCCTCGACGTCGGTCCCCGGTCGGAGGTCGCCATCGGACATCGCATCGGCCAGCAGCATCGCGATCACCCTTCCCTGCGTCTCGTGGACGGCCAGGGCGGGCTCGTGGAACTCCGGATCGGTCAGGTCCATGCACAGGAAGGCCAGGTGGTTGGCGAACTTCTCCGGCGTCGCCATCTCGGCCATCGACCGCGTCGCGAAGCCCCGCAGCGCCGCCGGCGCGGACCCGTGCCCTTCCCGAGCCCGCTCGTACAGCGTCTCGGCGTCCTGGACCGAGCGTTGGGCGAGCGCCAGCAGCAGGCCCCGCTTGGACCCGAACCGCTGGACGAGCGTGCCCGGCACCAGCCCGACCTCGTCCGCCACCGCGGCGAGGGTGAGCTTCGCCGGCCCCACGCGCCCGATCACCTCGACCGCCGCCCGCAGGATCACCGCGTCGTCCACGCCTCTCGGCCGCCCGGCCATCGCGCCTCCATCAATAAATGAACGTACATTTATAAAAGCATGCACGCGCCGGGAAGTCAAACGGGGAAGACGCGTTCAGCGCAGGACGCCGCCGACGACCGTGAGCACCGTCTTGCGGACCGCGTCGGGGTCCGGCGTGGGGGCGGCGCGGTCGGCGAACTGGAGGTGCCCGGCTCCCAGCAGCGTGGGGGCGAGCACCTCGACCTCGGCGTGCGGCGCGATGCGGCCGAGGTCCCGCTCGGCGGCGAGGTAGGCGGCGACCATCTCCACGGCCTCGGCGATGACCGGGAGGCCGGTCGGCCAGGTCTCGCGCAGCCGGGCGCGCAGTTCGTCCCGGAACGTGATGAGCGGCAGGATCGCCATGGCGACCGACTCGAACACGGCCGTCATCGCGCCGGCGAGGTTGCCGACCACCGTGCCGGTGCCCGCGGAGTCGCGCAGAGCGGCGGCCTGGACGCCCATCCGGCGGGCGCGGTCCAGCACGAAGTCGGCGAGGAAGGCGTCGAAGTCGTCGAAATGCCGGTGCAGGACGCCCTTGGCGCAGCCCGCCTCGTCCGTGACCGCGCGGCTGGTGAGCGCGCTCGGCCCGGCCCGGAGCAGGACGCGCTCGGCGGCGTCGAACAGCTGTGCGCGCACGTCGCGCATGGCGACCCCGGTCGGCACCGTGAATCCCCGCCTTCCGATTGACGAGTGGGCGCTTGCCCATTCATAGTGGGCGCATGCCCACTCTACCTCCGGAGCGGACGGCCCGCTCCCGGCCCGAACCCCACCGAGCCCGCGACGTGGCCGAGTCCTTCGGCACGGACGCCGAACGCTACGACCGCGTCCGGCCACGCTATCCCGACGCCATGGTCACCCGGATCGCGGCCGCGAGCCCCGGCCCGGACGTCCTCGACGTCGGCTGCGGCACCGGCATCGAGGCCCGCCAGTTCCAGGCGGCGGGCTGCACCGTCCTCGGCGTCGAGCCCGACGCCCGCATGGCCGATCTCGCCCGGCGCGGCGGCCTGGACGTCGAGGTCGCGACGTTCGAGACCTGGGACGCCGCGGGCCGCGACTTCGACGCCGTCATCGCCGGGACGGCCTGGCACTGGGTCGACCCCGTGGCGGGCGCGGCCAAGGCGGCCCAGGTCCTGCGCCCCGGTGGCCGCCTGGCGGTCTTCTGGCACGTCTTCGAGCTACCGCCCGAAGTGACGGAGGCCCTCGCCGACGTCTACCGGCGCGTGGTGCCCGACTCGCCGTTCGACATGCAGTCGACGAGGTCGCCCCTGCAGATGTACCAGGTGATGTTCGACAAGGCCGCCGACGGCATCCGGGACGCGGGCGCCTTCGACGCCCCCGAGCAGTGGCGGTTCGACTGGGAGCACACCTACACCCGCGACGAGTGGCTGGACCAGATGCCCACCCACGGCTCCCTCACCGGCCTCCCCGCACCCAAGGTGAAGGAGGTCCTGGACGGCGTCGGCGCGGCCATCGACGCGCTGGGCGGCAGGTTCACGATGCCCTACATCACGATGGCCGTCACCGCGGCGCTGACCGCCTGATCAGGGCGTCACACGCCGGCGGGTGTCGGTCCCCGTTCCGTTGCGCGGGTCGCGGCCGGGCAGGTGCACTTCCCACCCGGTCGCGTCCGCGTGGTACAGCCGCCAGTCGGCGTCCCCGCTGAGCTGCTCCGGCCGGAGCCGCATGGCCCCCGGGTCCACCTCCGCGAACGCCTCGGCGCACCGCCACGGCAACTCGTCGTCCGGGGCGATGGACGCGGCGGCGTCGATGTAGACGGCCCGCCCCTCGCCGATCTCCACCGACGAGTCATAGATGACGATGGCCACCTCGGGGCGCGCCGCGACGTTCCGCGAGTGCCGCGCCTCCGGCGAGGACACCCAGTAGAACGTCCGGTAGCCGGCGTGCGTGAAGTACACCGGCGACACCCGCGGCCGATGATCGTCCCCGCTCGTCCCGAGCACGAGGTACCGATTCCCGTCGATGACCGACCGCGCCAGCTCGTCCAGATCCTCAGGCAGGCTCATCCCCGAGATGATCCCCCATTTCCGCGCTCCCGGGGGGCGCTAGGACCAACCCCATATAGACCTCATCGACGAACCCGCCGTCCATCCGCACCGACGAACGCCGCACCCCCTCCACCTCGAACCCGCAGGCTTCGTACAGACCCAACGCGACCTGGTTGTGGCGCATGGTCGTCAGCTCCAGCCGCCACATCGCCCGGCGCCGCGCCTCAGCGATCGCCTCGTTCAGGAGTGCGCGGCCCACTCCCTGCCCCTGGGCGGAAGCCCGTACCCCCAGCACGATGGCGCCCCGGCCTCGCGCACGCCGCCACCGCAAGGCGAAGACGTCGATGACTCCGACGAGCCGTCCGCCGTCGTCGGCGACGAACCGGTACGACTGATCAGGAAGCTCGCTGCCGCGTTCGCCGGGCTCGGCGAGCATGAACGCCGTCTCTGCGTCCAACGCCCGGCGGAGCTCAGCGAGCGCATCGCCTTCCTCAGCGGTGGACGCCCGGATGGTTGTCATGGCACCAGGATGCTCCGCCACGCGCCGCCGGCTCCAGGATTCATTCAATTGATTGAATGATAGTGTGCGCCGCATGCCTTCATCGAGGGAGCCGGGGCCGGACGAGCGCGGGCGGTCGGCGGAGGGGACGCGGGAGCGCATCCTTGCCGCGGCCGTCGCCGAGTTCGGGGCCAAGGGGTACTCCGGGGCCAGGACGGCGGGCATCGCCGCGCGAGCGGGCGTCAACCAGCAGCTCATCTCCTACTACTTCGGCGGCAAGCAGGGGCTGCTCGACGAGCTCCGGCGCCGGTGGCAGGAGCTGCAGGCGGAGATCGTCCCGCCCGGGGCGTCGTTCGCCGAGTCCCTCGGCGCGCATCTGGACGCGACGCTCGACCGGCCCGACTGGGCCAGGCTCGTGGTCTGGCAGGCGCTGGGCGACTGCCCGTTCGCCGACGCCGGAGAGGGCGAGCGGCAGGCGGGGCGGCAGCGGGAGGCGATGGCGGCGGCGGTGGCCAAGGCCCGCCGGCGCCAGGAGGACGGCGAGATCCGCGCCGGGCTCGACCCCGCGTTCGCGCTGCTGGCCGCCTACGCGATCATCTTCGCGCCCGTCACGATGCCGCAGTTCGTCCGGGACATCCTCGGCGGCGACCCGCTGTCGCCCGAGACCCGGCAGGTCCTGCACACCCAGCTCGTCGAACTGCTCACTGTGGATTAGGGAGGCCCCGCACGATGGTCACGGTTGTTTTCGGCGCCCGGGGAAACGTCGGCCGCCATGTCGCCGCAGGTCTGACCGCTGCGGGCGTACCGGTCCGGCCGGCGAGCAGGACACCGGACGCCTCCCACGTGGCGGCGGATCTGGACGTCCCGGAAACCTTGCCCGCCGCCCTGGAGGGGGCGTCGCAGGTCTTCCTCTACGCCAAGCCCGCAGGCATCGGAGGGTTCGTGGCGGCCGCGCGTTCGGCCGGGGTGGAGCGGGTGGTGCTGCTGTCGTCCGGGGCGGTCGTACAGCCCGGCGCCGACCGCAATCCGATCGCCCGGGACCATCGGGTCGTGGAGTCGGCTCTGGAAGAGTCCGGGCTGTCCTGGACCTTCATCCGGCCGGGGATGTTCGCGACCAACGCCCGCTGGTGGTGGACCCGGGCGATCAAGGACGGCGAAGCCGTGCGGCTGCCGTACCCGCAGGCGCTCACCGCTCCCGTCAGCGAGCGGGACATGGCCGCGCTCGCGGTGACGGCGCTGACCGAGCGGGGGCACGGACGGCAGGCGTACACGGTGTACGGGCCGCAGGCGCTCACCCTGCGCGAGCAGGTCGGGCACATCGGCGCGGCCATCGGCAGGAAGATCGCGATCGAGCTGGTGACGCCCGAGGAGGCGCGGGCCGACCTGGGCAGGACGATGCCCGCGATGGGAGTGGAGGCGGTCATGCGCGGGTGGGCGGCGGGCGCCGAGGCCGTCCCCGAGACCTCCGCCATCGTCGAGAAGCTCACCGGGCGGCCTGCCCAGACCTTCGCGGAATGGGCACAGGACCACGCCGACGATTTCCGTCCCTGAGCGAGGTCAGGCCGGCGGCCATTTCTTGAGGGCCGTGTCGAGGGCGTCCAAGGTCCTGATCCAGGACGCCTCCACGTCGCGTGGCGTGTGGCTGAATGCGCCTGCGGTCTCCAGGCTCACGAAGCCGTGGAACACGCTCCCCAGCATCCGGACGGCGTCGGTCTCGTCGGGCTCCGCCAAGTCGTAGGCGCGCAGGATCGCCCGCGTCATCTCCGAATGGCGTCCCGCCGCGCTCTTGGCGGCCGTCTCGGCGTCCAGCTTCATGCGTCCTGCCGTGTACCTGCCGGGATGCCGCTTGGCGTAGTCGCGGTAGGCGCTCGCGAAGGCCACCAGCGCGTCCTTGCCCGCACGTCCGGCCACGGCGGCGGAGACCTCGTCGGCGAGTTCGGCCAGGGCGAGCAGCGCGACCCGCGTCTTCAGGTCGTGGGCGTTCTTGATGTGCGAGTACAGGCTGGCCTCCTTGACGCCGAACCTGCGCGCCAGCGCCGCGACGGTCACCCTGTCGAAGCCGACCTCGTCGGCCAGCTCCGCCGCCGCCCCTGTCAGCCGCTCGGTGGTCACCCCTGCGCGAGCCATGGCCCTCCCTCCATCTACCTAGGTGCTTAATGCATTTGCCTAAGTGTATTAGGAAAGCTAGCCTCGCCGCACATGAGACCCGTGACCGAACGTGAGATCCGCACGTCCTTCGTCAACTGCTCCAAGGGCGAGGCCAAGCGCCTGGGCCTGCCCAAGGACTTCGCCACCCTGCCCTGGGACGACCTGGACTTCCTGGGCTGGCGAGATCCCGGCGCCCCCGAACGCGCCTACCTGGTCGCGCAACACGACGACCGCCTCGTCGGGATCGGGCTCCGCCGAGCCTCCGGCACGTCCCGCGGCTTCACCTCGCGCAGCATGTGCTCGCTGTGCCTGACCACCAGAACCGGCGGCGCCGTCGCCCTGATGACGGCCCGCCGCATGGGTGAGGCAGGACGCCAGGGCAACTCGGTCGGCCAGTACGTGTGCGACGACCTCGACTGCTCCCTCTACGTCCGCGGCAAGAAGCACTCCGTCGCAGGCGGCGAGTTCGAAGAGTCCCTCACGCGGGACGAGAAGGTCGCCCGCATACAGGCCAACCTGCACACCTTCCTCGACAAGATCACACGCTCACACTGACCCGCTCAGGCGGCCGCGGCAATCACCTGATCAGCCTTCCTGTGACTTGAGGCTGGTGAGGAAAGCGCTCCATGCCCCGGCCCCGAAGCTGAGGACGGGCCCGCCCGGATCCTTGGAATCCCGCACCGCGATCAGCTCGCAGGTCTGGGCTATCTCGACGCAATCGGTTCCCGAAGAGCCCGTCCAACTGCTCTTTCGCCAGACTGTGTCGGGCAGGTTCGTAGCCTTCATAGCTCCGAGATTATTTCGTTGATCAGATCGCGTGAAGCGGTTTCGGTGAGCGAGAGAGAACGGATCTGCTCGAAAGTCCCTCTGTACTGGGCCGTCTCCGGCCCGCTCTCGAGGATGGCCTGACCGGCGAGGTGTTCCGTGAGCACGACGGTAAGCATGGGTGGGCTGCCGATCTCCAGCAGCTCGAACTGTCCCGCGTAGTCCGACCCGGCATCGATCGCCAAGGGAAGAACATTCAGCTGCACATTTTCGAGCTCTGACTGATTGACCAGCCGTCGGAGCTGCGACCGCATGACCTGACGACCGCCGCGCATCCTGCGCAGCGCCGCCTCATCGAGCACCACTTCGAGTCTGGTCGCCGGAGCCTTGTTCAGCACGCTCTGCCGCATCAGGCGGAACTCTACGAAACGCTCTATGACGGTCGCTTGGTGTTTGGGGGTGATCCCGCGGATTACAGTTCGCGCGTACGCCTCGGTCTGGAGAAGGCCGGGGATGAAGGTCGTCTCCGTGACGACGATGCGTGAGGCGTCGTGTTCAAGGGACACTCGGTCAAGGGCCTCGGGGGTGACCAGGTCGCGGTAGGCGTCCCACCAGCCTGGTTGGCGGTCTTGCTCGTTGAGGGTCATCAGGGCGGCGCGGACGTCCGTGGGGACGTTGTACTGGTCGAGGATGTAGCCGAGATCGCGAAGGCGCAGCCGTTGCGTGCCGTTCTCGATCTGGCTGAGGGACGAGGGGGAGCGTTCGAAGTGGGCGCCGGCGGTTTTGAGGGTGTAGCTGGCCTCCTCCCTGAACTGCCGGAGGACTCTTCCGATCTTGCGGCGGCGGGCGGTGGAGAGGGGCGCATCCGGCATGTGATCAGGATGTCACGCCATGTAGTCGGATGTTCGATGAATCGGCGGGTCCTGAATATTCAGTGAGGGATTATTTCGGAGTACACGGAACGTGTTGAGGCGGGTGCGCTGCGCTTGCAGCCTTGAGTCCGAGAGAGAGGACTCTGATGACGATCAGCGAGGTCATCGCGGCGCTCACGCTGCCGGGTGTGGAGCAGGCGGCCAAGTTCGTGCGGGTGTTCGCGCGGGACGTGCTGGGGGAGGGGCATCCCTCACTTCCGGACGTCCAGACGTGCGTGAACGAGGCGTTCACGAACGCGGTCGAGCACACGGCGTCCGGGCGGAGGCGGCGCGGGCGGGTCACGGTGATGTTCTCAGTGCTGGGCGGGGACGTCCTCGCGGAGGTCACCGATGACGGGGCGCTCGGGGCGCGGCCGGTGATGCAGGACGATCCCCTCGCCGAGAGCGGGCGCGGGCTGCGGATCATCGAGGCGCTGTCCCTGGAGTGGGGCGTCCGGGAGGACGGGGAGCGGACGACCGTGTGGATGCGCTTCCCCGGTCCGCCGCCGCTGCGGTGAGGCTAGGGCAGGGGGAGAGGCCCGGGGCCGGGCGGGCACCGTTGAGGCGGCCGCAGATCGGGGTCGAGACGGGGTGGCCGTCCTTCAGGGTGACTCTGATCATGGTGAGGGCGCGGTTGCCGGGGCCGTTGCGCTTGTGGGTGTCGTGGGTGAAGTCGATGGCGCCCGTCGCGCCCTCGCGGACGAACAGGTGCCGCAGTTCCAGCAGGACGGCGCCCGACGTCACCGAGCGGCTGCCGGTGACCAGGCCGGACGGTTTCCGGGGGATGGCCAGGGCGTCGTAGGCGCTCTGCGCGGCCTCGCCCATGGCGACGGTGGCGTCGTAGGTGAGGGCCATCTGGCCGTTCACGAGGAGCGGCTCGTCGGGGGCGGTGCGCGGGGCGCCGATGCCGAGGGCGTTGCGGGCCAGCAGGAAGAAGCCGTTGGTCTGGTCGCCGTCGTCCGCGACCAGGAACGGCAGGTGGACGAAGGCCGTGTGGTACACGACGGTGTTCTCGGGGAGCGGGACGTCGTGCGGGCCGGTGCCGAAGTGCGTCTTGGTGACGTCGTCCCCGGCGAGCAGGACGAGCCGGTGCCGCGTGCAGCCGCCCTGGATGAGGCCGTCGCGCAGGCCCCGCAGGTCTTCGGAGCGTCCGGCGAAGTAGACGAGGGGGTAGGCGGCGGCCTCGCAGGCGGCCTTGACCTTCCTGGCGATGTCGCCGGCGCCGGTGTACAGGACCCTGTCGGCTTTGCGCGGGTGCAGGACGCGGGCCACGTCGTCGGCTATCTCGGCGCTGTAGGCGTCGCGGGACGGTCCGGGGGTGCGGTGGACGATCATCGCGCGGCTGATCCGGCCGTCCTTGAACTCGGCCTCGACGGCGGCGCGGGTCGCGGCGGCCTCGTCGTGGTCGGTGGAGGCGAGGCTGTAGTAGTGCGCGAGCTCGGGCAGCCGGTCGGAGGAGTTGACCGTGTCGACGATCGGCAGGCCCGCGTTGTTGAGCCGTGTGATCCCGGCCTGGGAGTACTCGGTGTTGCGGCCGAAGCCGACGACGCCGACGAGGGTCGGGTCGCGGCGGGCGAGGTCCAGGATGCGGTCGGCCGTCTCGGTGGAGAACGCCATGTTCTGGCCCGTGTTGGCGGGCAGCAGCCGGATCTTGAGGGGGTTGCCGACCTCGCCGGGGTGACCGGACCCGTTGTTGCGCAGCTGGGCGAGGTAGGCGCCGGCGAGTTCGTGGACGCTGCTGACCGTCAGGTCGCCCTGGCCGGGGCTCGCGGTGAAGATCCCGACATAGACGATCGTGACGTAGGGGTCGCCCGACTCGACCACCTGGCGATTCTGCGCCTCGATGCGGTCCTGGAGGTCGGCGAGGGTGATGCGGGGGCCGGTGTTGCGGGTGGACGGGCGGTGCCGGTCGCCGTCCATGCCGATGCTGTCGGCGTTCCGCTCGAACCGGACGTCGTGGGTGGCCACGCCGACGCATTCGCGGCTGCCGTCGGTGTTGGTCTGCAGCCGGGTGTCGCCGTTGCGGCTCATGGGCAGCCCGACGCTGCAGTACTTGGAGCGCAGGTGCACCTGCCCCCAGGTCACGCCCAGCGCGCAGGCCAGGACGACGACCATGAGGAAGCGCACCGACCACACCCATGTCCAGCGGGGGCGGCGCCGGACGGCGAAGTCGTCCACCTGGCGTTCGGCGGCGGGGTGGCCGGAGACCGGGATGCGCAGCAGGTACGGCAGCGGGACGGACTCGCTCGGCCCCTGCGCGGTGCCGAGCGACGACCGCCAGTGCTCGTAGCGGTCCTGGGGGTCGCCGCCCGCCGGCTCCGCGCCGCCGAGGTCCTCCCTGGTGGCGGCGTCGATGGACGCGATGACGAGCAGCGGGTGGAACTCGCTGCGCCGGGCGCGGATGTCGCTGATCGCCGACAGCACGGCGAGGCCGCCGTTGCGGCGGCCGGGATGCGACAGGAACACCACGGGCGGGGCGGGGCGCTTGAGGCCGCGCCCGTTCGGCGCGAACCGGCGGTACTGGTCGCGCATGTCCTCCAGCAGCGCGAACGTCTTGATCTGCAGCAGGAACCGGGCCGCGTCCGGTTTGGTGAGCCGTTCGGAGACGGTGTGCAGGCGGCCCTCGAAGCCGAGGTCGTCGGTGCTCTCGTCGAGGACGGCGAAGAACGACGTCCGGGCGAACCAGCGGTAGCGGCTGCCGAGTCCCGCCCAGGACAGGAACGGGAG
Organism: Actinomadura darangshiensis; assembly: GCF_004349235.1. Classification (GTDB taxonomy): domain Bacteria; phylum Actinomycetota; class Actinomycetes; order Streptosporangiales; family Streptosporangiaceae; genus Spirillospora; species Spirillospora darangshiensis. The sequence continues at coordinate 35,400 of NZ_SMKY01000066.1, forward strand.
CCAGATCCGCCGCGTGGACAGCGCGGCGACGGTCAGCAGCACGACGGCGAGGACGGCCGCCGCGGTGACCAGGATGCGGCGGGGCGTCTGCTCGGCGATGCCGCCCGCGAGGACGGCGATCAGCGCGACGATGGACGCGCCGATGCCGGGCCACCACACCGGGGCGCGCAGCGGGGCGCCCTGCCAGCGGAACAGGCCGGCGCGCTCGTTCCAGCGGTCGACGGTCGCGACGGGGGAGCGGCGGTACGGGGGCGGGGCGCCGTCCGTGCC
>NZ_SMKY01000653.1 GCF_004349235.1 Actinomadura darangshiensis
CGTCAGGCTCTCCTCGAACCCGGCGGCCTCGGCCCGCGGCACGCTGACCTCCGCCTCCACGAGCACACTGGCCGGCGGGACATCGTGCGTGGCCGACCGCGTGTCGACGGTGAAGCGCAGCCCGGCCCGGTACCTGGACTGCGCGCCGCCGCGGTTCAGCACCGTGTGGCTGAGCGCCTGCTCGGCGAGCCCGTGCCCGGCGGTCCGGGAGAACGGCACCGACAGGGTGCCGCGGAACAGGCCCCGGTCGCCGTCCGCCGTGTGCCGGCCGTCCGGCTCCTCATCCTGTTCGTTGTTGCCGTAGTAGGTGACGGCGTAGCCGGCGGACGCCTTGCTCTTGCCCTCCTTCGCCGGCTTGGACGTCACACCGCCGCCGGAGTCCTCCCGGACGGTCATGTCGGTGTCGCCGATGTACTGCAGGCTCTCGACCTGCGCGCTGATCGCGAAATGCCCGGCGAACCGCCTGACCGGCCCCGCCGCCGCCGTCACCTTCGCGGTCGGCACGCCGTTGCCGAGCACCAGCCGGCTGCGGTTGCGCACCGACTTCTCGCTGAGGTGCTCCCCGATCTCGTCCATCACCTCCTTGACCGCGGCGGGCGGCAGCCCGGCGGCCAGCAGCCGCCGCTGCAGCTCGGCCACGGCGGGGATGGTGTTGACGGCGTTGATCACCTCGGACGCCGGCGAGGGCCGCTGCACACCACCACCAGCGGCCGTGGTCGTACCGGGGGCGGCCGTGGTCGTACCGGGGGCAGCCGTGGTCGTGCCAGGGACCGCGGTGGTCGTGTCCGGGGCCGCGGTGGTCGTATCCAGGGCCGCCGGGGGCGGGTCGAGGG
>NZ_SMKY01000654.1 GCF_004349235.1 Actinomadura darangshiensis
GCTTCACATCCCGAGCCCAAATAGCCGCCTGGGCCGTAGAGAACATCCCCACAAAAGACCCCTAACACCCCCCAACTAAGTGCCCCGACGCACACACAACAGACGTAGCCCGGGCAATGCCGCACGAGCGCTCGCACGACACACGCAGCCGCGCGCAGTGCCCATGACACGTCAACTCGTGCCGCCGCGCGGCGTAGACAACAGGCGTAGTCCGGATGATGCCGTGGGGGTGTTCGTGCGGCGCATGGAGCCGCGGGCAGGTGCCCGTGATGCACCGACTCGGCGCCGCCGCGCGGCGCACAGAACAGGCACCGCCCGGATGATGCCGTGGGGGTGTTCGTGCGGCGCGCGGGGCCGCGCGCAGTGCCCGTGATGCACCGACTCGGCGCCGCCGCGCGGCGCACAGAACAGGCACCGCCCGGATGATGCCGTGGGGGTGTTCGTGCGGCGCGCGGGGCCGCGGGCAGTGCCCGTGACATACCGACCCGGCGCCGCCGCGCGGCGCACAGAACAGGCACCGCCCGAATGATGCCGTACGGGTGTTCGTGCGGCGCGCGGGGCCGCGGGCAGTGCCCGTGATGCACCGACTCGGCGCCGCCGCGGCGTAGGCAACCGGCGTAGGCCCGGATGATGCCGTGGGGGTGTTCGTGCGGCGTGCGGGGCCGCGCGTAATGGCCGTGACACATCGATCCGGTGCCGCCGTGCGGCGTAGACGACGGGCGTAGCCCGGTTGATGCCGTGGGGGTGTTCGTGCGGCGTGCGGGGC
>NZ_SMKY01000067.1 GCF_004349235.1 Actinomadura darangshiensis
GCGTGGGGGAGCGGACGGGACGTGCTGACGGGGCGGAACGGTCGCAAGCGCCATGCCGCCCACGGTTCCGGCCGAGTGTGATGATCCCGTGCCGGTGATGTCCGGATCTCGTGACACGACCGCCTAGATGATCGTGTCCGGCCGATAATGACCGGGTGGCGACCATTCTGTTCATCGAGGATGATCCGTCCGCCCGGACGGCGCTGGAGCTGGCGCTGACCCGCCAGGGACACGGCGTGACGTCCCGGGCCACCGGCGAGGACGGCCTGGAGGCGCTGCGGGCGCGGCGCCCCGAGATCGCGATCCTGGACGTGATGCTGCCCGGCATCGACGGCATCGAGGTGTGCCGCCGCATCCGCCGGGAGGACTCGCTCCCGGTGATCCTGCTGACCGCGCGCGGCGACGACCTCGACATCGTCCTCGGCCTGGAGGCGGGCGCCGACGACTACGTGGTGAAGCCGGTCGAGCCGCGCGTTCTCGACGCCCGGATCCGCGCCGTCCTGCGCCGCGCCGACCACACCCAGGTCGACCGTGCCATCTACGGCGACCTCGTCATCGACCGGACCTCGCTGAAGGTCACCAAGAACGGCGCCGACCTGCGCCTCACCCCCACCGAGCTCCGGCTCCTCCTGGAGCTGACCCGCCGCCCCGGCCAGGCCCTCACCCGCCAGCAGCTGCTCGCCGAGGTGTGGGAGCACACCTATCCGGGCGACTCCCGGCTCGTGGACGCCTGCGTGCAGCGCATCCGCGCCAAGATCGAGGACGAGCCGGCCGAGCCGCGGCTGATCGAGACCGTCCGGGGCTTCGGCTACCGGTTCACGGCGCCGTGACCGGGTGGCCCCGGTTCACCGGGCTGCGGGTCCGGCTCGCCGCCGCCTTCACCGCGGTCGCGCTCCTGGCGTCCGTGCTCGCGTCCGGCATCTCCTACGTGCTGATGCGGCGGGTGATGCTGCAGCGCGCCCAGGACGCGGTGCTGACCGACGTCCGCAACACCCTCGCCCGGCAGGTCCCGGTCGAGATGCCGCCCGATACGGAGCCGTTGGTCGGCGCCGCCCTGGAGAAGGCGCTGGGCTCGGCCCAGGGACGCAAGGCGGTGGCGGTGCCGGTGCCGCTGCGCCGCGGGGAGTCCGCGCTCCCGCCGCCGGGTGCGCTGGACGCCCCGGTGACCCGCGAGTTCGCCCGGCGTGCCGTCTACGGGGGTGAGGTGGTCTTCCAGCGCATCAACGCCCATGGCCGCCCCTACCTGCTCGTCGGCGCCCGCATCACCGGCTACCGGACTACGCAGAACGAGCCGTGGCGGACGACGCCGCCGCTGGTGTTCGTCTCCGCGAGCCTCGGCCGGGAGGCCGCCGACCTGCGGCTGCTCACCCGCGCGCTGCTCATCGCGGACGCCGCCGCGCTGGTGGTGGCGCTCGGGCTCGCGCTGCTCGCCACGCGGGGCGTGCTGCGCCCGGTGCGCCGCCTCGGCACCGCCGCCCGCGCGCTCGGCGATGGGCGGCTGGAGGCGCGCGTGCACGTGCGGGGCCGCGACGAGCTGGCCGACCTCGCCCGTACCTTCAACCGCACCGCCGAGGCGCTGGAGCGGACGGTGACGGAGCTGAGCGCGATGGAGGCCGCGTCCCGCCGGTTCGTCGCCGACGTCTCGCACGAGCTGCGCACGCCGCTGACCTCGATGATCGCCATGACGGACCTGCTGGCCGAGGAGGCCGGCCCGGCCGAGGGCGGCACCGCGGCCCGGCTCGTCGCGGACGAGACCCGGCGCCTCGGCCTGCTCGTCGAGCACCTCATCGAGATCAGCCGGTTCGACGCGGGCGCCGCCGCCCTCGTCCTTGACGACGTGAACGTGGCCGACGCGGTCAACGCCTCCCTGGAGGCGCGCCGCTGGCAGGACGACGTGGAGGTAGAGGGCCCCGCGGACCTGTTCGTCCGGCTGGACCCGCGGCGGTTCGACGTCATCGTCGCCAACCTCGCCGGAAACGCCCTCAAGCACGGGGGCCCGCCCGTCTCGCTGGCCTTCGGCCCGCCGGAACCCGAGGGCGCCGGCGGTGTGCGGGTCGTGGTAGCCGACCGCGGTCCGGGCCTGGCCGACGACGTGATCGACGTGGTCTTCGACCGGTTCGTCAAGGCGGAGGCGGCGCGTTCGCGCAGCGAGGGCAGCGGCCTCGGGCTGTCGATCGCCAGGGAGAACGCCCTGCTGCACGGCGGGACCCTGACAGCGGCCAACGGCCCGGAAGGGGGCGCGGTGTTCACGCTGTGGCTGCCCGACGGGGAGGAGGAATGATCATGAGACGGCCGCGCCGGGCACGGGCGCTCGCGGCGGCGGCGGCCTACGCCGCCCTGGCCGGCTGCGGGATCCGGCCGACCGGGATCATCGGCGCGGGAGAGCCGCCGGCCGCCCAGGCGCAGTCGGCCACGATCACCGTCTACCTCGTGCGGGACGGCAGGTTGCAGGCGGTCACCCGGCCCGGCCTGCCCGGCCGGCCGTACCTGGCCGTCGAGCAGCTGGCGGTTCCGCCGACGGGCCCTGAGCGTGCCATGGGGCTGCGCACCGAGGTCCACCGTCAGCTCGACGCGTACACGCTCGTCGAGGCGTCCGACCCGCTCGGCCCGCGCTCCCAGCTGGCCGTCCGGCCGACCGGTGCGCACCAGACGAAGTTCTGGTCGCGGACGGCCATGGCCCAGATCGCCTGCACCGCGCAGGCCATCCCGGGCATCGAGCGCGTCAACCTGCGGGGCACTCCAGACCAGGACAAGAACGGGTGGGAGATGGTGACCTGCGACCAGTTCTCCGACCTGGTCGGGTGATCAGCCGCGGGTGAGCCACTGGGTGGTGGCGTCGCCGAGCACCGACCGGATGGCGAGGACCGCGATGCCGAGGGTGAGGACCGGCATCACCACCCAGCGCTCCACCTTGCCGTCCGTCCTCGGGACGACGGGGATGTCGATCCGCCATGGGAGCGGCCAGAACACCGGGCAGCCGCGCGGTGTCAGGCAGTCGCCGGCGACGTGCGCCAGGCAGCCGAGCGTGACCGCGAACCCGACGAAGCTCATGTCGATGTTGTGCATCAGCCAGACGGCGGCGAGGGCCAGCGCGCAGTCGGCCAGCGCCGACTGCGGCTCCTTGCCCTCGAAGTCCAGCCCGACGCCGCGCAGCCCCAGCCCGACGATCATGAAGAGGCAGGCCCACCAGGCGTAGATGTAGTGGGTGGCGAGGGTGTCCATCGCCCAGCCGATGCCGACCGCGAACAGGATCGAGTGGGTCGCGTGCCGGTGCCCGCCCGACAGCTTCCCGATCCACTTGCACATGTGGTGGGTGATCGGGCCGAACGTGTTGGCGATGCGGCCGTTGTGGTGGTCGATGTCCGGCAGGATCGCCGCGCCCGCGCAGACGACGGCGCCCGCCGCGACCTGCTCCACCGACAGCGACACCGCGTAGTCGCCGAGCAGCCGCTCCTGCGCGATCACCGGCACGGCGCCCAGCCATGCCAGCGCCCCGCTCAGGGCATGCGTCTTGCCCATCATGTCGCCGATCCCCCGCCTTCCAGCGCGTCCCACCGCCCGTTTCAGGGCGGGACTCTATTCCGCTCCTGATCGTTTTCAGTGGCGACGCGCCGTAGCGGGTGCTACGTCCTTTTGATGGGGGAGAAGGCGTGCCGGTTCCGCCTACACGGCGTGCTTTTCGCGGGCCGACACGACGGCCTCGACGTTCTCCTCGGCCCAGTCGGCGACGGCCTGGATGGGGGCCTGGAGCGACAGGCCGAGCGGGGTGAGGGCGTACTCGACGCGCGGCGGCACCTCGGCGAAGACCGTCCGGGTGAGGAGGCCGTCGCGTTCCATCGCGCGGAGCGTCTGGGTGAGGACCTTGGGGGTGACGCCGCCGATCAGGCCGCGCAACCCGGTGAACCGGCGGGGCCCGTCGCTCAGGCCGAGCACGACCAGGACCGACCACTTGTCGCCGATGCGGTCAAGGACCAGCCGGGTAGGGCAGTTGGGGTCGAAAGCGTCGCCTCTCATGGTTTCCATAGGGTATCAACGGCACTTTGAAGTAACCAGTATCCGATGGATACCGTCATGGGCGTCGGAGATCGGAGGAGGACACATGAGGATTCTGCTGATCGGCGCCACCGGGATGGTCGGGCGGCGCATCGCCGCCGAGGCGGGTGCCCGCGGCCACGAGGTCACCGGCGTCACCCGCAGCGGGAACGAGGGGACGGCCAAGGCGGAGGCGAGCGACGCCGCCGCGGTCGCCGCGCTGGCCGGGGGCCACGACGCCGTCGTGGTGTCGGTTCCGCCGCCGCGCGACGGGTCGGAGACGCGCGGGCCGCTGCTCGCCACCACCGCCGGCGTGCTGGACGGCCTGCGGCGCGCGGGCGTCCGCCGCCTCGTCGTGGTGGGCGGCGCGGGAAGCCTGGAGGTCGCGCCCGGCGTCCGGCTGGTGGACACCCCGGACTTCCCCGCCCTGTACAAGGGCGAGTCGCTCGCGGCGGCCGAGCAGCTCGGCGTCATCCGGGCCGAGGCCGGCGACCTGGACTGGACCTACATCTCGCCCGCAGCCGTGATCGAGCCCGGCGAGCGCACCGGCACGTTCCGGCTCGGCGGCGACCAGCTGCTCACCGACGCCGACGGCGACAGCCGCATCAGCGCCGAGGACTACGCCGTCGCGCTGGTCGACGAGCTGGAGAAGAACAACGCCGTCCAGCGGCGGATCACGGTCGCGTACTAGTCAGGACGGGACGAGACGCCAGGCGCCGGACTCCCCGCCCGGCTCGTACGGGGAGTCCAGGCGCTTGGCGACGACCCCCGGCAGGCCCTGGTCGCGGGCCGCGTCCAGGACGGCGCCGCCGTCGCCGGGGAACCACGGGCTCGTCTGCCACAGCGGGCCCGACAGGTCGAGGCCGTCGAGCCGCTCCCGCCGCTCGCGGTAGGGGACGTCCAGCAGCGGGTGCCCGTCCAGGTGCAGCAGGTCGTAGATCATGTAGGTTTCGCGGCCGTCCAGGACGGCCAGCTCCCCGTCCAGCAGCGCCGGCCGGACGCCCAGCTCCGCGCCGAGCCGGGGGCCCAGCCCGCCGGGGCCGTCCACGGCGCGGCCCCGGCCGTCGGTGAACCGCGTCCGGCCGCCCTCCACGTAGGCGGCCATCCGCCTGCCGCCCCACGCGAACTCGAACCCCCACGCCTCCTGGTCGCGGGGGAGGCGTGCCTTCTCCACCGGGCGCATCGGGCGCAGCGACTCGGGCAGCGGCTCGGCGTCCGGATCGGCCGGCGGGTCCATCCGGTGGATCATCCAGTTCTTGCCGCGCGTCTTGAACAGCACGTACCGGCCCGACACGCGCGAGCCGTGGATGACGATCTTCACCTCGCGCTCGGACCACTTCTCCGTCTCGTACGTCCCGCGATCCCAGATCGTCATCTTCCCGGCGCCGTACTCGCCGTGCGGGATCTCGCCCTCGAACGTGGCGTACTCCAGCGGATGGTCCTCGGTGCGGACGGCGAGATGGTTGGCGTCCGGGTTCCACGGCAGGCCCTTCGGGACGGCCCACGAGACGAGCACGCCGTCGCGTTCGAGCCGCAGGTCCCAGTGCAGGCTGGTCGCGTGGTGCTCCTGGACGACGAACGTGTCGTCGTCGCCGTGCGGCACCGCCTTCTCCGCGGGGACGGGCTCCGGCGTCCGCCGCGCGTCCCGCTTGCCCCGGTACTCGGCGAGCCGGTCGCCCCTGGTCTCCTTCTTGGGCTTCTTGGGGGTCACGTCCGCTGCATACCCCCGATCAGCGGATGAAGACGGCGTAGTCGGCCACGTCCCCCGTCAGGGACGGCGGCAGCCCCGCGACCGCGGACAGCTCCTCCGCCGACATGAACCCGCCCGCCTCCGACCGCACCCGCTCGATCTTCTCCGCCAGCTCCGGGGTGATGCCGGGCAGCAGCGTCAGCACCTCCGCGGGCGCGTGGTTGACGTCGATCAGCCCGCCGTCGTTGTACTGCCGCGGCAGGTCGGGACGCCCGATGCGCAGCTCCTTGGCCAGGCCCGGGTCGGCCGCGGCCAGCTCGCGCGCCTTGTCCCGCAGCAGCCGCCGCCGCTTGACCCGCTCCACCACGGCCTCGTTGTCGACCCCCGACATCCCGTGCGGGTCGAACACCCGGCGCCGGATCAGGAACGCGTGCCCGCAGCCCACGATGGCCAGCAGGAACAGCAGCACCCCGACCGCCCGCTCGGTGCCCTCCTCCTTGCCGATGTCGGGGAGCAGGAACAGCATCAGGGCGAACACCCCGGCGTAGGCCACCGTCGACACCAGGAGGTGCATGCTCCGCCGCCAGAGCAGCGCGGCCGCGAACGTGAACGGGGTGGCGTAGCCGAGCGACAGGAACGGCAGCGCCGCCCACGTCACGCTCAGCGCGGCGCGCCCCGGCGGCATGCTGTCGGACGGAACCCGCGGCTCGTACGGCGCTGGGGCGTTCATCTCTAGAGAGTCTCCCGGCCGGATGTGGGGCGAAATCGGACTCTAGATCGAAAGGTCTGTCACGGCAGGGTGAGGATTTCGTGGCCGTCGCCGGTCACCAGGAGCGTGTGCTCGAACTGCGCCGTGCGCCTGCGGTCCTTGGTGACGACCGTCCAGCCGTCGTCCCACATGTCGTAGTCGTGCGTGCCGAGGGTCAGCATCGGCTCGACCGTGAACGTCATGCCCGGCTCGATGAGCGTCGTGGCGCCCGGGTCGTCGTAGTGCGGGACGACCAGGCCGGAATGGAACGTCGTGCCGATCCCGTGCCCGGTGAAGTCGCGGACGACCCCGTACCCGAACCGCTTGGCGTAGGACTCGATGACCCGCCCGATCACGTTCAGCGCCCGTCCGGGCTTGACCGCGCGGATGCCCCGCATCGTCGCCTCATGGGTGCGCTCCACCAGCAGCCGCGACTCCTCGTCGACGTCGCCGCACAGGAACGTCGCGTCGGTGTCGCCGTGCACCCCGTCGATGAAGGCGGTGATGTCGACGTTGACGATGTCGCCGTCGCGCAGGACCGTGTCGTCCGGGATGCCGTGGCAGATCACCTCGTTGACCGAGGTGCACAGCGACTTCGGGAAGCCGCGGTAGCCGAGCGTGGACGGGTACGCGCCGTGGTCGAGCATGTACTCGTGCCCGATGACGTCCAGCTCGTCGGTGGTGATCCCGGGCCGGACGTTCCTGCCGACCTCCGCCAGCGCCCGCGCCGCGATCTTCCCGGCCACCCGCATCCGCTCGATGATCTCGGGCGTCTTGACGTCCGGCTCCCCGGTCTTCGGCCGCTTCTTCCCGACGTACTCCGGGCGCGGGATGCTCGACGGGACCTTGCGCATGGGCGAAACGCGGCCGGGCCGGAGAAGCTGGGTCGTCATAGTGATGGAGTGTAGTCAGCGGGATCGCGGCAACGAATCCCGTGCGGACGCGAGGATCGAGAGGAGCGCCGATGGCCGGTGACGACGGTGACTGGTGGTTCTGCCTGAAGCACATGAAGGTCGAGCACGGGGCCGGCTGCCCCGGCAAGGACCGCATGGGCCCCTACGAGACCGAGGGCGCCGCCGCCAACGCGCTCGAGCACGCGCGCGAGCGCAACGAGACCTGGCGCAAGCAGAACGAGGACTAGTCGACGACGGGACCCGATACCGCGTCGAGCAGTTTGGCGAGCCGGTGCCGGATCCCGCGCGGGGTCCGCGCCGGCTCCTGCCCGGCCGCCGCGCTGACGAGGTGCTGCGCACCGTCGAACGACATGAGCACCTCGTCAGGCGGGACGGTCAGGACCTCGTGGGCGAGCCCTCGCAGCTCGCGGTCGCCGCCCTCCAGCGCGAGGATGCTCGCGCCGGTGCGGCGCGCGTCGTCCACACGCTCAAGCAGCGGGACGGGCGCGTCCTCCTCGGCGACGACGAACAGGGTTTCACCGCGTCGCGCCGCCTCCAGCCGGTCCAGCCCGATCCGCAGATGGGCGGGCGCGTCCGCCGGCGGCTTCCAGCGGACCAGCGTGGGCGCCAGCCCGGGGGCGTCGCCGAGACGGCTCTCGTCGTCGAGGTGCGCCGCCAGATGCCACGGGTCGCCGGCGGGCGTGCCGACCAGCAGCAGCCCGCCCGGGGTGCGGGACGTGACCCGCAGCGCGCGGCCGAACTCCCGGGTCCGCTCCAGCCAGCCCGTCGTCGACAGGACCTCGCGCAACATGGTGATCTGCTCGGCGTCCACGGCCACCATGGTGCCGCACCGGACGCCCTGGACAGGCCGTTTTCACGATGCGGGAGCCCGCCCCGAGGTGCCCCGGCGCCCGCCTGGCAGACTCGGCCGCATGACTGAGCAGCAGCAGAAGACGCCCTACGACCTTCCCGATGTGAGCGGCCTGTCCATCGGCATCCTGGGCGGGACGGGGGACCAGGGCAAGGGCCTCGCGCGCCGGTTCGCGCTCGCCGGGCACCGGGTGACGATCGGCTCCCGCAAGGCGGAGCGCGCCCAGGCCGCGGCCGACGATCTCGGCGCGGAGCTGCCCGTCTCCGGGGCGGAGAACCCGGTCGCCGCCGGACGGTCGGACGTGGTCGTCGTGGCGGTGCCGTGGGAGGGCCACAAGGCCACGCTGGAGTCGCTGCGCGCCGAGCTGGCCGGGAAGATCGTCGTCGACTGCGTGAACCCGCTCGGCTTCGAGAAGGGCAAGGGCGCGTTCGCGCTGCCGGTCGAGGAGGGCAGCGCCGCCGAGCAGGCCGCCGCCGTCCTGCCTGACAGCCGGGTCGTCGCCGCCTTCCACCACGTGTCGGCCAAGCTGCTGCTCGACCCGGAGGTGGACGGGATGGAGCTGGACGTCCTCGTCCTCGGCGGCGACCGCGAGGCCACCGACGTGGTCCAGGCCCTCGCCGGCCGCATCCCCGGCATGCGCGGCGTCTACGGCGGGAGGCTGCACAACGCCCACCAGGTCGAGGCGTTCACCGCGAACCTGATCTCGATGAACCGCCGCTACAAGGCCCACGCGGGCTTGCGGATCACTGACGTCTGAGCGGTTTCGGGGGGTCTGGGGGTCGTCCCCCCAGGATGATGCAGCTTGCCGGTACGGTTTCCAGGGTGAATGGTCCGGAGGCCGTGCGGCGGCCGCCCGTCCTGCTGCCGTCGGCCAGGAGCGGGCCGATGCGCGCGGTGGGGAAGCGGGTCGGGTTCGCGTTCCTGCTGCTGCTCTCGGTCGTGGCCGTCGTCTACGCCGACCGCGGCGGATACCGCGACAGCGGCGACGGGAGCCTGTCGCTGCTGGACGCCTTCTACTACGCCTCGGTGACCGTGTCCACGACCGGGTACGGCGACATCACCCCGGTGGGGGACGGTGCGAGGCTCGTCAACATCGTCTTCATCACGCCGGTGCGGGTGCTGTTCCTCATCGTCCTCGTCGGCACGACCCTTGAGGTGCTGGCGGAGCGGACCCGCGACGACTGGCGCAAGTCCCGCTGGAGGGCACGCGTGCGCGACCACATCGTGGTGGCCGGATACGGCACGAAGGGCCGCAGCGCCATCAGGACGCTGCTGAGCACCGGGGTGGAGCGCGAGTCGATCGTGGTCGTGGACCCCGACCCGCGGGCGGTGGCCGAGGCGGCGGACGCCGGGTTCGCGGGCATCGTGGGGGACGCGACCCGCAGCTCGGTGCTGAAGCAGGCGTCGGTCCAGCGGGCCCGCGAGATCGTGGTGGCGAGCGCCCGCGACGACACCGCCGTGCTGATCACGCTGACCGCGCGGCAGCTCAACCCGCACGCGGGCATCCAGGCGTCGGTCCGCGAGTCCGAGAACGTCCCGCTGCTGCGGCAGTCCGGCGCCGACCACGTGGTGACCTCGTCGGAGGCGGCGGGCCGGCTGCTCGGGGTGTCCACCACGCAGCCGAGCGTCGGCGAGGTCATCGAGGACCTCCTGGACCAGGGCAGCGGCCTCGACCTGGTGGAGCGCGACGTCCGGCCGGACGAGGTCGGCGGCCCGCTCGGCGCGGTCCGCGAACCGGCGCTCGCCGTGGTCCGGGACGGCCGGATGCTGCCGTTCGACCACGCCGGATGCGCGGCCCTCGAAACGGGGGACCGGCTGATCGTGGCGCGGTCGTCGGCCCGGCGCCGCGTCCGGCCCGAGGAGGACGAGGCGGGGGCCGGGGACGGCCCCGCCGAGGACGGTGCCTGACCGGACACGGGAGCCGTTTCGCCCTCCACCGCGTCCAAGTCCTGACTTATCATTGGGGTGGCGACAGGCGGGGTGGAGATGAGAGACAACCGGTCGGCGGATCCGTGGAGCGCGTTCCTGACCTCTTCCGGGCGGAGCGCGGGGATCCGGCCGCCCGGCGCGGCGCCCGCCGGCGAGTACGGCCGCACGGCCGAGCGCGGCGGCGAGGACGCGTGCCGGCTGGTGCTGGCGCAGCTGGAGCAGGCGAACGGCCCGCTGTCGCTGGAGCAGCTGCACCACGCGACGCGGCTCGGGCGGCTGGAGGTCGCCGACGCCGTCGACCGGCTGCGCGACCGCGGGCTGGTGGCGGTGGAACGCGAGGTCGACGAGGTCGTCCGGCTGACCGGGGAGTGACCGGCACCCGATGATCGGATACGTCGTCGCCGTCTCGCTGAGCTGCCTCGTCGGCGTCGCCGAGCTGGTCAGCCGGTACCGGGACCGCCCCACCACGCTGGTCCGGGTGCCGAGCACCTGGGCGTACGTGCTGATCAACGGGGGAGCGGGCGCGGGCTCGCTGCTGCTCCTGCACACCTTCGACTGGAGGTTCGGCGTCCGGTCGGCCGACTTCGCCGACGCCACGCAGGTGCTCGTGGCGAGCCTCGGCTCGATGATGGTGTTCCGCAGCGCGGTGTTCACCGTCCGCGTCGGGGACGAGGACGTGGCGGTCGGCCCGAGCACGCTGCTGACCTCGCTGCTCGCCGCCGCCGACCGGGGCGTCGACCGGATGCAGGCCAAGACCCGCGCCCAGGAGGCGGGCGAGATCATGCGGGGCGTCTCGTTCGCCAAGTCGCGGCTCGCGCTGCCGGCGTACTGCCTGGCGCTGCTGCAGAACGTGCCCGCCGAGGACCAGGCCGACCTGCGCACCGCCGTGGACGCCCTGGCGGGCAGCGAGATGACGGACGGGCAGATGGCCCTGAACCTGGGGCTGCTGCTGATGAACGTCGCCGGTCCCGACGTGCTGCGCTCGGCCGTGGAGACGCTCCGCGACGAGATCATGGCCGACGAGCCGGCCGCGCGGCGCGTCCCGGAGCCCCGCAACGGCCAGGCCCACGAGGCCGACGCCGAACCGGCCCGTTCGAGCCCTGACCAGTAAGGCGCCCGCACGGTCGCGCCGGGGCGGGGCGACCGTGCGGGCGGGTGTCCCGGCACCGGGTGGGCGGCGCCGGGACCGGGGACGGCTCAGTGGTAGGAGTGCTCCGGCGCCGGGTAGACGCCGCTGACTACCTCGTCGGCGTAGCTGCGCGCCGCGTCGCCGAGCAGGGTGTTCATGTCGGCGAACTTCTTGACGAATTTCGCGGTGTGCGGTGTGAGACCGGCCATGTCCTGCCAGACGAGGACCTGCGCGTCGGTCTGGTTGCCGCCGCCGATGCCGATCGTCGGGACCGACAGCGACGCGGTGACGCGGGCGGCGAGGTCCTCGGGCACGCATTCCAGGACGACGGAGAACACGCCGGCCGCTTCGAGCGCCTTCGCGTCCGCCATCAACTCGTCGCCGTCCTGGCCGCGGCCCTGGACGCGGTAGCCGCCGAACACGTTCACCGACTGCGGGGTGAGGCCGAGGTGCCCCATCACGGGGATGCCGGCCGCGACCATCGCCTCGATCTGCGGGACGACCCGGCGGCCGCCCTCCAGCTTGATCGCGTGCGCGCCGGTCTCCTTGAGGAACCGGGTGGCGGCGGTGAGCGCCTCGGTCGCGCCCGTCTGGTACGAGCCGAACGGCAGGTCGGCGACGACCATGGCGCGCTTGGAGCCGCGGACGACGGCCGCGGTCAGCGGGACCAGGTCGTCGACGGTGACGGGGATGGTGGAGTCGTAGCCGTAGACGACCATCGCGGCGGAGTCGCCGACGAGCAGCACGGGGATCCCGGCCTCGTCGAAGATCCGCGCGGTGAGCGCGTCGTACGCCGTGAGCATCGGCCACTTCTCGTGCCGCTCCTTGGCGGCGGCGATGTCGCGTACGGTGACCCTTCGCCCGCTCGTGCCGCCGTAGAGCGCGGCCGGCTGTGCTGGTGGGGGTGCGGCAGATGAAGACATGCGAGAACCTCCGGTCTTGAGGCGCCACGGTGGCGTACCCAGACGGAACCGATCGTGCCACCTGTAAAACGTTTCGGGTACCCCCCGCGATTCCCCGATTTTTCCGGCCGAGCCCGGAATGAATTCCGAAACGATACGGTTGCGTATCGGCATGGACCCCCAGACGATCCAGCGCCGCCGGTGGTACATCCTCGGCGTCCTGACCATGAGCCTGCTGGTGGTGGTGCTCGACAACACCATCCTCAACGTCGCGCTCAAGACCATCGCCGACCCGGGCAAGGGCCTCGGCGCCACGCAGAGCCAGCTCGAGTGGGCGATCAACTCCTACACGCTGGTCTTCGCCGGCCTGCTGTTCACCTTCGGGGTGGTCGGCGACCGGATCGGGCGCAAGCGCGTCCTCGTCGGCGGCATGGCGGTGTTCGCCGTGGCATCGCTCCTCTCGGCGTACGCGCAGTCCCCGGACCAGCTCATCTACGCCCGCGCACTGATGGGCCTCGGCGGCGCCGCGGTCATGCCGCAGACGCTGTCGATCATCACCAACGTCTTCGAGCCGCACGAGCGCGCCCGCGCCATCGGCATCTGGGCCGGTGCCGTCGGCCTCGGCGTCGCCATCGGCCCGCTCACCGGCGGCCTGCTGCTCGCCCACTTCTGGTGGGGCTCGGTCTTCCTCATCAACGTCCCGGTCATCGCGATCGGCGTCACGCTGATGGCCTTCCTGGTGCCCGAGTCGCGCAACCCGGCCCCCGGCCGCCTCGACCCGGTCGGTGTCGTGCTGTCGGTCGTCGGCCTGGTCGTCCTGTCGTACGGGATCATCCAGGGCGGCGAGAAGGGGAGCTGGCTGGAGCTCCCGGTGCTCGGCCCCGTCCTCGCCGGCGCCGCCGTCCTCGCGCTGTTCGTGTGGTACGAGGCCCGCAGCGCGTCCCCGGCCTTCGACGTGAAGCTGTTCAAGGACCCGCGGATGTCGGCCGCCGTCGCGTCCATCGCGCTGTGCTTCTTCGCCGCGACCGGCGTGTTCTTCTTCGCCAACTTCTACATGCAGTCGGTGCGCGGGCTGACCCCCCTGGAGTCGGGTGCGATGGTGCTGCCGTTCGCGCTCGCCCAGCTCGCCTTCGCCCCGCGCAGCGCCGCGATGGTCCGCCGCTACGGCGCCAAGGCCGTCTGCACCACTGGGCTGCTGCTGGTCAGCGTCGCGCTGGCGAGCTACCAGTTCGTCGGCACCGACACCTCCATGTGGATCCTCGGCGCGATCTTCTTCGTGCAGGGCGCCGGAATGGCCAACGTCATGCCGCCCGCGACCGAGTCGGTCATGTCGGCGCTGCCCCGCGAGAAGGCGGGCGCCGGATCGGCCATCAACAACGTCGCCCGCCAGGTCGCGGTCGCGATGGGCGTGGCCGTGCTCGGCTCCGTCGTCGCCTCCGTCTACCGCGGCGACCTGCGCGGCGACCTAGCGGCGCTGCCCGCCGGCGCCCGCGAGGCCGCCGGCCAGTCGATCGAGGGCGCGCACGCCGTCGGCGCCCAGATGGGCCCCGCCGGGCAGGGCCTCATCGGCTCCGCCGACGCCGCGTTCGTGCACGCCATGCACGCCGCGTCCGTCGCCGCCGCCGTCGTCTCGTTCCTCGGCGCCCTGGTCGTGCTGAAGTGGATGCCGGGACGCACCGCGGAGGTCCCCGTCCCCGAGACCGAACCGTCACGTCCGGAAAAGGCCACCGTGTGAGAGCGTGATGGCACCATGACCGAGACAGAGCGGCGGCAGGCGGGCCGGCCCCGCAGCGAGCGCGCCGAGAAGGCCATCATCGACGCCACCCTCGACCTGCTCGCCGAGGAGTCGGGGGTGGCGGGCGTCTCCATCGAGGCGGTCGCCGCCCGCGCCGGGGTCGGCAAGACGACGATCTACCGGCGCTGGCCCAGCAAGGAGGCGCTGATCGTGGACGCGCTCGGCGCGGTGAAGGAGCCGATGCCCGAGCCGTCCACCGGGTCCGTCCGCGCCGACCTCACCGAGATCGCGCGGACGCTCGCCGCCGCCCGTCACCGCAGGTACTCGCGCTGCTTCTGGAACGTCGCCGGCGGCGCGGAGAAGCATCCCGAGCTGTACGCCCGCTACCTGCAGGACATCATCGAGCCGCGGCGCGAGGTCGTCCGGCGC
The DNA here is from genome assembly GCF_004349235.1 of Actinomadura darangshiensis. Lineage (GTDB taxonomy): Bacteria > Actinomycetota > Actinomycetes > Streptosporangiales > Streptosporangiaceae > Spirillospora > Spirillospora darangshiensis. The sequence continues at coordinate 14,359 of NZ_SMKY01000067.1, forward strand.
GTGCTCCGGCGCGGTATCGGGACGGGCGAGCTGCGCGCCGGGCTCGACATCGAGGTGGCGCTGTCGCTGCTGCTGGCCCCGCTGACCGCCAGGCGGCCGAAGGAGACGTTCCCCGACGGGTACGCCGAGGCCGTCGTCGACACCCTCATGCGGGGCATCGGAACGGCCGCCGATTGACCGCCCGGACGCGGGAACCGGAAGGATTTCGGCGCGGTAAGCGTGATCTTCTCCCCAGTGGCGGTGTCATGCCCCATACTGTCGCTGGGTAGTGCTGAGACGACCGGCTGTCTGGAGCGCGCAGGTGAGATCCGTCATGGCGCCGCGAGGCGATGCGCCCGCCACCGATTCGGCGTCCCGGACCCTTGTCCTGGGCATCGACGGTGCCCGGCGGATCGTGCAGTGCGGGCCGAACGCCAATTCCGTCCTCGGCCGTGCCCCCGGGGACCTGATCGGCCGTCCGGCCACCGATCTGGTGGGGGACGAGGCGAAGGCCGAACTGGAGGCGCTGCTGGAGGCCAACGACGCCGGCCAGGAGCGCAACGGCGTGATGGCCGTGCTGCGCGGCGGCGACGGCGCGTCGACCAGCGCGCTCGTCACGGTGCAGCCGATGGTCGGCGGCGACACCGGCGGCGCGCCCGCCGCCCTGCTGTTCGTCCGGGTCGAGCTGCCGCCGAGCGAGCGCTACCAGGACCCGGCCCTCATGCGGCGCGCTCTCATGGACGACCCGCTCACCCGGTTCGGCGCCACCCTCGACCTCGACCAGTCCGCCCGCGGCCTCGTCGACGTCGTCGTCCCGCACTTCTGCAACGCCGCGTCCGTCCTCGTGCTGGAGAGCCTCGTCGCCGCCGACGAGGTGCACACCGAGTCCGGCGGGGCGGTGCTGCGCCGCATCGCGGTCACCTCCGACGACGGCAACCCGGCGTGGACGTCCACGTTCCCCGTGGGCGAGGTCCTCGTCTTCCCGGAGGGCACCCCCTACCGGGAGGTGATGGAGACGGCGAGGCCCGTCCACCTCCCGCACATCGAACTCGACAAGGCGACCGAGATCGGCCGGCTGTGGCGGCGCGGCCCCGCGGGCGAGCTGCTGTCCAACGTGTCGATGGTGCTGCTGCCGATGATCGCCCGCGACACGCTGCTCGGCTTCATCGCCTGCACCCGCGTCCCCGGGTTCCGCAAGTTCGACGCCTACGACGTCGAGATCGGCATGGAGTTCGCCGCCCGCGCCGCGATCGTCATCGACAACGCGCGCCGGTACAGCCGGGAGCGCGCGACCGCGCTGGCGCTGCAGCGCAGCCTGCTGCCGATGCGGCTGTCGGCGCCGTCTTCGGTCGAGGTCCGGCACCGCTACCTGCCCGGCAGCAAGCTCGTCGAGGTGGGCGGCGACTGGTACGAGTCGATCGCGCTGCCCGGCGCCCGCGTCGCCCTGATCGTCGGCGACGTCGCCGGGCACGGCGTCCGCGCCGCCGTCACGATGGGCCGGCTGCGCACCGCCCTGCACACCCTCGCGAACCTGGAGCTGCCGCCCGCCGACGCCCTGCACGTCATGCACGAGCTGATGATCGAGCTGGGCGAGCAGGAGCCGCACTTCGCCACCTGCGTGTACGCGGTGTACGACGCGACGACCGGCACGATCGAGATCGCGTCCGCCGGGCACCTGCCGCCGCTGCTCGCCGGCCCGACCGGCGAGAACGAGTACCTGCAGGTCCCGCCCGCCCCGCCGCTCGGCGTCGCCGGCGGCGCCGCCATCGAGAGCCGCGAGTTCACCGTCGAGGACGGCAGCCTGTTCGTCATCTACACCGACGGCCTGGTGGAGAACCGGGGCCGCGACATCGACGACGGCCTCGCCCGCCTCCAGGGCATCTTCGGCCCCGACTCCGTCGACCACTCGATGGAGGACCTCGCCAAGGCCACCCTCGCCGGCGTCTACGCCGACCAGCACCGCGACGACATCGCCGTCCTGATCGCCCGGCTGCGCCGCCTCCCCGAGGACCGGTACTCCTCCTGGACGCTGCCCGCCGACCCGGCCGCGGTCCGCCGCGCCCGCGGCCTGGTCAGCTCCCGCCTGGCGGAGTGGGGCCTGGACGAGCTCGACTACACCACCGAGCTGCTCGCGTCCGAGCTGATCACCAACGCGCTCCGCTACGCGCCCGGCGCGATCGAGCTGCGCCTCCTCCTGGAACGCACCCTCGTCCTGGAGGTGTTGGACCGGTCCGCCGCGCTGCCCCGGCTGCGCCGCGCCGAGGACGACGACGAGAACGGCCGCGGCCTCCTCGTCGTCAGCCAGCTCGCCCACCGCTGGGGCAGCCGCCGCACCGCCGCCGGCAAGGTCGTCTGGTGCGAGCAGATCGTCCCCGGCATCGACCCCGACGCCTCCCAGCAGGTCCCCGCCTGGCCCGACGAGGCATGGCCCGGCGAGAACCACCACCGCGAATAGCCCAGGGGTAGCGACCCCCTGGCCCGCCTGCCCGTGGCCGGAGGCTGAGGCGGGCCTCTACTTTTCGCGCCAGGCGTTGGTGATGGGGAGGCGGCGGTCGCGGCCGAAGTTCTTCGGGGTGATCTTGGGGCCGGGCGGGTACTGGCGGCGCTTGTACTCGGCGAGGTCGACGAGGCGGATGGCGCGCTCGACGAGGGCGGGGTCGTGGCCCGCGGCGACGAGGGCGTCGCGGCCCATGTCGCGTTCGACGTAGTCGGTGAGGACCGGGTCGAGGACGGTGTACTCGGGCAGGGTGTCGCGGTCGCGCTGGCCGGGGCGCAGCTCGGCGGACGGCTCCTTCTCGATGATCGCCACCGGGATGGGCTCGTGCGCGAAGGGGTGCAGGAGCGGGCCGTCCGTGCCGGCCTGGGCGTTGCGCCAGCGGGCCAGTTCCCACACGGTGAGCTTGAAGACGTCCTTGATGGGGCCGAAGCCGCCCGCGGAGTCGCCGTAGAGGGTGGAGTACCCGGTCGCCAGCTCGCTCTTGTTCCCGCCGGTGAGGACGAGGTGGCCGTGCTCGTTGGACAGCGCCATCCACACGTTGGCGCGGATGCGGGCCTGGAGGTTCTCCTCGGCGAGGCCGCGCAGGTCCAGGTGCTTCTCGAACGCCTCGACCATGTCGGCGATGGGGACGATCCGGGAGTTGAGGCCCTGCCGTTTGACGAGCTCCTCGGCGTCCACGACGGAGCCCTCGGAGGAGTAGCGGCTCGGCAGCAGGACGGCGTGCACGTTCTCCGGGCCGATGGCGTCGGAGGCGATGGTGGCGACGAGGGCGGAGTCGATACCGCCGGACAGGCCGAGGACGACGGAGCGGAAGCCGTTCTTGCGGACGTAGTCGCGGGTCCCGAGGACGAGCGCCGCGTAGACCTCGGCGATGTCGTCCAGGGGTTCGGCGACGGTCTGCGGCAGCACCGGGTAGGCGGGCAGCGGGCCGGGCGACAGCACGTGCCGGTCGATGGTGATCGTGGTGCCGTCCTGGGCGTCCACCGGGGTGCGGCCGGGGCCGGTGGACGGGTCGGCGGCGGGCAGTGCGAGGTCGGCGACGAGGAGGTGCTCGGCGAACCGCGGGGCGCGGGCGAGGGGGTTCCCGTCCGGGCCGACGATGACCGAGTCGCCGTCGAAGACGAGTTCGTCCTGGCCGCCGACCATGTTGACGTAGGCGAGGGCGCAGCCGGCCTCGCGGGCGCGCTCGGCGCACAGGCCGAGGCGGGCGTCGTCCTTGTCGCGCTCGTACGGGGAGGCGTTGATCGCGAGCAGCAGCCCGGCGCCGGCCGTGTTCGTGACGCCGACCGGGCCGCCGTCCTGCCACAGGTCCTCGCAGATGACGGTGGCGACGTCGACGCCGTGGACGCGGACGACGGGCAGCCGGTCGCCGCGCACGAAGATCCGGTACTCGTCGAACACGCCGTAGTTGGGCAGGTGGTGCTTGGCGGACCGGACGAGCACCTCGCCGCCGTGCAGCCACGCCGCCGCGTTGAGCGGCAGCCCGCCGGGCCGCCCGGACCCGGCCGCGGCGACGGACGGGCGGTCGAGGTGGCCGGTGACGACGGGCAGGTCGCCCAGGCCCTCGTCGGCGAGCCGGCGGGCGAGCCGTTCGAGGGCGCTCCGGGACGCCGCCACGAAGGAGGCCCGCAGCGCGAGGTCCTCCACCGGATAGCCGGTCAGCATCATCTCGGGGAAGGCGACCAGGTGCGCGCCCGCGTCGGCGGCGCGCCGCGTCCATGCCGCGATCCGGTCGGCGTTGCCGTCGAGGTCGCCGACGGTCGAGTTCACCTGCGCGAGCGCGATCCTGAGTTGTGCCACCGTCCCAGGGTAAGTCTTCCGGACCAGTTTCGTCACTCTGACGAGAAGGGGGTTTTGAGAGCGGCGGCGCGCCGCCGCCGGATCGCGGGGGCGAGCGCGAACTGCGCCGCCGCGGCGGCCAGCGCGAGGCCGGCGCAGCTCAGCCAGAGCGCGGCCGCGCCGCCGGCGCCGAGCAGCTGAGTGCCGCCGAGCGGCGCCAGCAGGAACCCGCCCGACCACGCCACCCCGTACAGGCCGCCGTACCGGCCGCGCAGGTCGGCGGGGGCGAGGTCGGCCACGACCGCCTGCAGGACGGACGCCGCCATGATCTCCCCGAGCGTCCACACGAGGATCGTCGCGGTGTAGGCGGCCAGGGACGAGGCGAGCGAGGTGAGGCCGTAGCCGATGCCGACCAGCGCGAACCCCGCCACCATCACCAGGCTGTGGTCGCGCCGCGCCAGCCACGCGTTCACCAGCGGCTGGACGATGATGATCAGCACCCCGTTGGCGGCGATCGCGAGGCCGTAGGACTGCGGCCCGAGCCCCTCCTCCTTCATGGCCAGCGGCATCGTCGTCATGCCCTGCATCAGGACGAACGTGTAGACCAGCGTGATCAGCACGTAGCCGACCATGACCCGGTCGCCCAGCACGCGGCGGAAACCGGCCGCCCGCCGCGCGCGGACGTCCCGCGTGCGCGTCTCGGGGACGGCCCGCCACACCAGCAGCCCGAACGCGGCGCAGGTGAGCGCGTCGATCCAGAACAGCCACAGGAAGCCCCGCTGCGCGAGCGTCCCGCCGAGCACCATCGCGACCGCCCAGCCGAGGTTGACCGCCCAGAACAGCAGGCCGAACGCGCGCGGGCGCTCCGCGGGGGAGATGATGTCCGCCACCATCGCCTGCGAGGCGGGCCGGTACATGTCCAGCAGCAGGCCGAGCACCAGCGCCGCCACGACGATCGCGGCGATCCCCTGGGCGTAGCCGAGCGCGAGCATGGCCGCGCCGGTGCCGACGGTGGCGAGGGTCAGCGTCGCGCGCCGCCCGAGCCGGTCGGCGAGCGCGCCGCCGGCGATCTGCCCGCCGAGCGACCCCGCGCCGAGGACGGCCATCACGGCGCCCGCCTGCGCCAGCGACAGCCCGCGCGTCGTCGTCAGGTAGAGGCCGAGGAACGGCTCGACCATGGTGCCGAGCCGGTTGAGCAGCATTCCGGCCCACAGCACCCAGAACGTGCGGGGGAGGCCGCCCACCCGGGGCCGCAGGAACGCCGCGAACCGGCCCGGCGCGGGGGTGACAGGAGTGTCGTCCAGTGTGGTCACTCGCACGATGCTGCGGGCCGCCGGCGCCGCGCGACAATCATTTAGGCTGGGCTAAATGATCGAGTTCGTGTTCGCGCCGGACGACGTCGCCCGCGTCCGGTTCGCGTTCTCGCCGGTGTGGGAGCTGGTGCTGAGCCTGCGGGTGCTCGGCGACCCGTCCGGGCACGCGCTGCACCTGCCGTGGGCGCACGCCGTCCGGCCCCGGCTGCGCGGGCTCGACCTGGAGCCGCTGCTGGAGGTCGTCCCGCCGGCGGGGTACGCGCCCGACTTCCTGACCCCGCCGCCGGACACCCCGCTGCCCGACTTCGCCGCCGAGCTGCGGACCGTCCGGGCCACGCCGCCGGAGGTCGTCGTGTTCGAGCTGCTGCGGCGGGACCGGGCCCAGCGGCCGGGCCCGCGGCGGGCGGAGATGGCCGCCGATCCCGAGGGCACCCTGCGGACGCTCGCCGACCTGCTCGAACGGTACTGGGAGGCGGCCGTGGAGCCGTTCTGGCCGCGCATCCGCGACCTGCTGGAGGGGGACGTCCTGCGCCGCACCCAGGCCCAGGCCGCGCACGGCACCGCCGGTGTGTTCGACGACCTGCACGAGGCGGTGGCCTGGCGCGGCGGGACCCTGCGCGTCGAACGGCCCTGGGAGCGGATCGCGCACCTGGCGGGACGCGGGCTGCTGCTCGTCCCGAGCGTGTTCGTCTGGCCGGGCGTGTCGGCGATGGTGCCGCCCTACCAGCCCATGCTCAGCTATCCGCCGCGCGGAGTCGCGACGCTCTGGGAGACCGGGCCGCCGGACCAGCCGCGGGCGGGCGCGCTCGCCGCGCTGATCGGACGCCGCCGCGCCGAACTGCTGTCGGCCCTGTCGACCCCCGCCGCCACCACCGACCTGGCCAGGCGCATGGACGTCACGGCCGGGGCGGTCAGCCAGCACCTCGGCGTGCTGCGCGCCTGCGGCCTGGTCACCGGGCACCGGCTCGGCCGCCGCGTCCTCTACGTCCGCACCCCGGCCGGGGACGCCCTCGCGGGCGGTCAGCGCAGCGACGCGAGCGCGTCCAGGCGCAGCGTGCCGGGCGGCGAATCGGACACGTAGCGGCCGGACTCGGCGAGCCAGTCCATGTGCGCGCGCGGCGTGTCCAGCAGCACCTTGACGACCTGCGCGGCGGCGGCGCGCTGCGCGACGGTCAGCTCCAGCCGGTCGAGCATGTCCGGCAGCCGCCGCGCCGCCGTCCACGCCTGGTCGAGGCGGTCGGCGATCCGGTCGGCGACCGCCTGCGCGGCCTGCGCGGCGTCCAGCCCGTGCGCCCGGCCCAGCACGCTGGGCAGGTCGTGGACGTCGCCCCGCGCCGACTCCAGATCGTGCGAGGCGAGGTCGTTGGACCAGGCCACCACGTCGGCGACGCTGTCGGCGAGGGTCTTCCAGCGGGGCGTGCGCAGCAGCCGCGCCGGCAGCTCGACGGCGAGGACCGGCTCGACCAGGTCGTACAGGAACGGCCCGCAGGCCCGGCGGCGCAGCGGCGGGTACTCCGCCTCCGCCGGGACGTGCCGGATCCGCCGGTTGACCGCCTCCTCCGCGCAGCCGTCCCGGTGCGCCTCCAGATGCAGCATGAAGCGGCGCCGCCAGTCGCGGCTCATGTTCCTGGACGTGGCGTGCCACAGCTCCACGAGTGCGGCCTCCAGCGGCCGGGCGCCGGGTCTGGCGTGGCCGCGCCGCATCGCGCGCAGCAGGTCGTCGTACAGGGCGTGCACGGCGCTGCCGCTGTCGGCGAGCGGCGGATGGTCCATCGCGTCGTCCAGGGCGAGCGTCCACGTCAGCCAGCGGGCGAACAGGTCCACGGCGGCGAGGTCGGCGTCCGGGAAGACGCGGGCGGCGAGCCGCTCGCAGCGGGCCCGGCCGAGCGGCGAGGTGTCCGGATCCCCGAGCACGAGCCCGCGGCCGCGCGCCCAGGTCTCCACCTGCGCGCACAGCTGCCACGACTCCGGATGCATGGCCGACGGGGTGCCGAGTGCGGTCACCCGGTCGGTCATCGAGAGCAGAAGTGAGATGTCCACGACTCCTCAGACGTTAATGATCACCGCGTGCGGCGACCATGATCGCCACGTCAATTTTCGGGAAACGGATATCGGCGGGGGCTGGCGGACGGTAATGGCGAACCCGCCGTCCGCCCCTGCCGCTCAGCCGGGCGGACGTGCGATAGTTCGTTGATCAGAACGCAGTTCACCAGGAGGAAACGTGTCCGGACGGACCACGCGATGGGCACTGGGTGCGGGGCTGGCGGCCCTCGTGCTGACCGCCTCGGCGTGCGGCGGCGACAAGGGCGCCACCGTGCAGGGCGTGAAGCTCATCGAGAAGGGCGCTCTCACCTCGTGCACCCACCTGCCCTACCCGCCCTTCCAGTCGGAGGACAAGAAGACGGGCAAGGTCGTCGGGTTCGACGTCGAGCTCATCGACCTCGTCGCCAAGAAGCTCGGCGTCACCCAGAAGATCGTCGACACCCCGTTCGAGACGATGAAGACGGGCTCGGCGCTGAACGCCGGCAAGTGCGACATCCAGATGGGCGGCATGACGATCAAGCCCGACCGGGTGAAGTTCATGGACGTCTCCAAGCCCTACTTCGACGCGACGCAGTCGCTGATGGCGAAGAAGGGCAGCGGCATCACCTCGCTGGAGGACGTCAAGTCCAAGAAGCTCAAGCTCGGCTCGCAGGCGAGCACCACCGGTGAGGACTACGTCAAGGACAAGGGCTTCGACCCGCGCTCCTTCGACAACTCCAACGCCGAGCTGAACGGCCTGCGGACCGGCCAGGTGGACGTCATCGTGCAGGACGACCCGGTGGTCAAGGGCTGGCTGAAGGACCCGGCGAACGCGAAGTTCGAGCTCGTGGCCAACCTGAACACCGGCGAGCAGTACGGCTTCTGGATGCGCAAGGACCACAACCCCGAGCTGGTCAAGATCACCGACCAGGTGATCGCGCAGGCCAAGTCGGACGGCACCTACAAGAAGATCTACGAGAAGTGGATCGGCCCGATGCCCGCGGCCGCCGGCGGCGGGTCGTGACCGCCGAGCCCATCGGCACGGCGGCGTCCGGCGGGATGTCCCGCCGGCGCCGCCGGCAGCTCTCGCTGGGCGGGCAGTACGGGCTCTTCGTGGTCGTCCTCGTGGTGGTCGTCGCGCTGGCCGACTGGGGCACCCTGCGGCTGAACTTCGCCAACTGGGAGGTCGCCAAGAGCCTGTTCCCCGACATCATCACGATCGGGCTGCGCAACACCGCCGTCTACACCGCGGTCGGGTTCGGCATCGGCCTCGGCGGCGGGCTGATCGTCGCGCTGATGCGGCTGTCGTCGGTCCCCCCGTACCGGTGGTTCGCCACCGGCTACATCGAGATCTTCCGCGGCCTCCCGCTGCTGCTGATCTTCATCTTCGTGGGCGTCGGCGTGCCGCTGGCCTTCCCCGGCACCAACATCCCCGGCGGCGCCGCCGGGCAGGCGGGCCTGGCGCTCGGGCTCGCCGCCACCGCCTACATGGCCGAGACGATCCGGGCCGGCATCGAGGCCGTGCCGAAGGGGCAGCTGGAGGCGGCCCGCTCGCTCGGCATGTCGCACGGCCGCGCGATGCGGTCGATCATCATCCCGCAGGCGTTCCGGATCATCATCCCGCCGCTGACGAACGAGCTGGTGCTGCTCTGCAAGGACTCCTCGCTCGTGCTGTTCCTCGGCATCACGCTGGAGCAGCGGGAGCTCACCAAGTTCGGCCGCGACCTCGCGGGCGAGCAGGGCAACACCACCCCGATCATCGTGGCCGGGATCTGCTATCTGCTCATCACGATCCCGCTGAGCCTGCTGGCCCGGCGGCTGGAGGCGCGCCAGCGCAGGGGGCAGCGATGACGAGCCCGGACAAGGAGACGGCGGGCGGCAACGCCGTCGAGATCAGCGGCCTGCACAAGTCGTTCGGGACGAACGAGGTGCTGCGCGGCATCGACTTCCACGTCGCGGCGGGCGAGGTCGTCTGCGTGATCGGCCCGTCCGGGTCGGGCAAGTCGACGCTGCTGCGCTGCGTGAACCTGCTGGAGGAGCCGTCCGCCGGGACGATCCGGGTCGTCGGCGCCGACGTCACCGACCGCGAGGTGGACATCGACGCGGTCCGCCGCCGGATCGGCATGGTGTTCCAGTCGTTCAACCTCTTCCCGCACCTCACGGCCCTCGGCAACGTGATGATCGCGCAGCGGAAGGTGCTGAAGCGGGACAAGGCGGAGGCCGAGCGGGTCGCGCGGGAGAACCTGGAGCGGGTCGGGCTGGCCGACAAGGTCTCCTCCTACCCGGCGCAGCTGTCCGGCGGGCAGCAGCAGCGGGTGGCGATCGCCCGCGCGCTCGCGATGGGCCCCGAGGTGATGCTGTTCGACGAGCCGACGTCCGCGCTGGACCCCGAGCTGGTCGGGGACGTCCTCGGCGTCATGCGCGGGCTCGCGGAGACAGGGATGACCATGCTCGTGGTCACCCACGAGATGAGCTTCGCGCAGGAGGTGGCCGACCGGGTGGTGTTCATGGACGGCGGCGTGGTCGTCGAGGAGGGCCCGCCGGCGCGGGTGATCGGCGACCCCGCGCACGAGCGGACCAGGACGTTCCTGTCCCGCGTCCTCGATCCGGCCGCGGCGCGGGTCGGAGAAGGCGAGTAGTCGGATATGTTCCGTTCACCGGTCGCGGCCGCGTAACGTCGCGGTAACAGCGGCCGGGCATACTGCAAACGTAGCCGGACCTGCATCCGCGGCCGGCATATCCCGCCCGGCGTCGTCGACAGGGCAGCAGCACCGAGGGAGAGGGCTTTGGAGCGTCAGCAGGAGTTCGTGCTCCGCACGCTGGAGGAGCGCGACATCCGCTTCATCCGGCTGTGGTTCACCGACGTGCTCGGGTTCCTGAAGTCGGTGGCCGTCGCCCCCGCCGAGCTGGAGGGCGCGTTCGGCGAGGGCATCGGCTTCGACGGGTCGGCGATCGAGGGGTTCGCCCGGGTCTACGAGGCCGACATGATCGCCAAGCCGGACCCGTCCACCTTCCAGGTGCTGCCCTGGCGCTCGGAGTCGCCGGGCGTGGGCCGGATGTTCTGCGACATCCTCATGCCGGACGGGACGCCGAGCTTCGCCGACCCCCGCTACGTGCTGAAGCGCGCCCTGGCGCGGGCCGCCGACCTCGGCTTCACCTTCTACACCCACCCCGAGGTCGAGTTCTTCCTGCTCAACGACAAGCCGGAGGACGGCCGCGAGCCCGAGCCGGCGGACGCGGGCGGCTACTTCGACCACACCCCGCACAGCGCCGCGCACGACTTCCGGCGCAACGCGATCATGATGCTGGAGGCGATGGGCATCTCGGTGGAGTTCAGCCACCACGAGGGCGCCCCCGGCCAGCAGGAGATCGACCTCCGGTACGCCGACGCGCTCACCACCGCCGACAACATCATGACGTTCCGGCTGGTGATGAAGGAGGTCGCGCTGGAGCAGGGCGTCCACGCGTCCTTCATGCCGAAGCCGTTCACCGAGCACCCCGGGTCCGGGATGCACACCCACATGTCGCTGTTCGAGGGCGACCGCAACGCCTTCTACGAGCCGGGCGCGGAGTTCAAGCTGTCCAAGGTCGGGCGGGCGTTCATCGCCGGGCTGCTGCGGCACTCCGCGGAGATCACCGCGGTGTGCAACCAGTGGGTCAACTCCTACAAGCGGCTTTGGGGCAACGTCGGGTCGGCCGCCGGGGCCGGGGGAGAGGCCCCGTCCTTCATCTGCTGGGGGCACAACAACAGGTCGGCGCTCGTCCGCGTCCCCATGTACAAGCCGCACAAGGGCCACTCGACCCGCATCGAGTTCCGGTCGCTGGACACCGCCGCGAACCCCTACCTGGCGTTCGCGGCGATCCTCGGCGCCGGGCTCAAGGGGATCGAGGAGGGCTACGAGCTGCCGCCGGGCGCGGAGGACGACGTCTGGGCGCTCACGGTCGCCGAGCGGCGCGCCCTCGGCATCGAGCCGCTGCCGCAGAACCTGGACGAGGCGATCCACACGATGGAGCGCAGCGAGCTGATGGCGGACGTCCTCGGCGAGCACGTGTTCGACTTCTTCCTGCGCAACAAGCGCCAGGAGTGGGAGGAGTACCGCCGCCAGGTGACGGAGTTCGAACGCAAGCGCCTGCTGGCCGTCCTTTAACGGGGTCCGCCGGATTACGGTTGACCCTGTGACCGAGTCCTGGACCTCCGACCGCCGCCCCTCCCTCGCCGGGCGCCTGGCCCGGCTCGGCTTCACCGACGCGGCGCGGGCGGAGCGGCTGCTGGCCGACGCGGAGCGCGAGACCGGCTCCCGGCCGTCCGACGGCCTGCTCGACGCCCTCGGCGGCACCGCCGACCCCGATCTCGCGCTGGACGGGCTGCTGCGGCTGCTCGCGTCCGCCGACGAGAAGGGCGCGGGCGGCGCGCTGCGCGCCGCCCTCGCCAGGGAGCCGGGGACGCGGGAGCGGCTCACCGCCGTCCTCGGGGTGAGCGCGGCGCTCGGCGATCACCTGGCCCGGCATCCCGGCCACTGGGAGGTGCTGCGGGACGGCTTGGCGGCCCCGGCGGGGAGCCCCCGCAACGATCTGCTGGCCGCGGTCGGCGCCGATCCGTCCGCGGCGGAGCCCGTCGCCGGCGACCCCGAGGCCATGGTCGCGCTGCGCGTCGCCTACCGGCGCCGTCTCCTCGCGCTCGCGGGACGCGACCTGATCGGCGTCGCGGACGTCGCCGAAGTGGCCGCCGAGCTGGCCGACCTCGCCGCCGCCGCGCTGGAGGCGGGCCTCGCGATCGCCCGCGCCGACGTCCGCGAGCACGGCGCGTGCAAGCTCGCCGTGATCGGCATGGGCAAGTGCGGGGGGCGCGAGCTGAACTACGTCAGCGACGTCGACGTGGTCTTCGTCGCCGAGGCGTGCGACGGCGAGGACGAGGACGCCGCCCTGCGCACCGCGACCCGGCTGGCGTCGGCGATGATGCGGGCCTGCTCCGACTCGACGGAGGAGGGCGCGCTCTGGGAGGTGGACGCGGCGCTGCGCCCCGAGGGCAAGGCCGGGCCGCTCGTGCGGACCCTCGCCAGCCACCGCGCCTACTACGAGCGGTGGGCCAAGACCTGGGAGTTCCAGGCGCTGCTGAAGGCCCGTCCCGTCGCCGGCGACGCCGGTCTCGGCGCCCGCTACATGGACACGATCACCTCCATCGTGTGGAAGGCCGCCGAAGGGGAGAGCTTCGTCGAGGACGTCCAGGACATGCGGCGCCGCGTCGAGGCCGACCTGGGCCGGCGCACCGCCGACTCCGAGCGGCAGCTCAAGCTCGGGCCGGGCGGGCTGCGCGACGTCGAGTTCTCGGTGCAGCTGCTCCAGCTCGTCCACGGCCGGGCCGACGAGACGCTCCGCAGCCCGACCACGCTGGACGCGCTCGCCGACCTGTCGCAGGGCGGGTACGTCGGACGCGACGACGCGGCGGCGCTGGCGTCGGCGTACCGGTTCCTGCGGCGGGTGGAGCATCTCGTCCAGCTGCACCGGCTGCGCCGCACCCATCTCATCCCCGACGACGAGGACGACCTGCGCCGCCTCGGCCGTGCCCTCGGCCTGCGCACCGGCCCGGTCGGGGAGTTCACCGCGCTGTGGCGGCGGCATGCCCGCGAGGTCCGGCGGATCCACGAGAAGCTGTTCTACCGGCCGCTGCTGCGGGCCGTGGCGCGGCTGCCGGGGGAGGAGGCCCGCCTCACCCCTGAGGCGGCCCGGACCCGGCTGGAGGCCCTCGGGTACGCCGACCCGGCGGGCGCGCTCCGGCACATCGAGGCGCTGACCGCCGGTGTGTCGCGGCGCGCCGCGATCCAGCGGACGCTGCTGCCGGTCATGCTCGGCTGGTTCGCCGACGCACCGGGCCCCGACGCGGGGCTGCTCGGGTTCCGGCAGGTCAGCGACGCGCTCGGCACCACGCCCTGGTACCTGCGGCTGCTGCGGGACGAGGTGACCGTCGCCGAGCGGATGGCGTGGGTCCTCGGCTCCAGCCGCTACGCCACCGACCTGCTGCTGCGCGCCCCCGAGGCCGTCGGGCTGCTCGGCAGCGACGCCGACCTGACCCCGCGCCCGTGCGAGGTCCTGCGGTCGGAGGCCCTCGCGGCCGTCCGGCGGCACCACAAGGACCCCGGGGGGTCTGGGGGGTCTGGGGAGTCGTCCCCCCGGAAAGGCGGCGAAGGGAGCCGTCCCGCCGAGGAGGCGGTCGCGGCGGTGCGCGGGCTGCGGCGCCGGGAGCTGTTCCGCGTCTCGGTCGCCGACCTGCTCGGCCTCGCGGACGTCCGGACCGTGGGGGAGACCCTCACCGGCATCGCCACCGTCACCATCGAGGCGGCGCTGCGGGCCGCCGCCAACAAGATCGAGGTGGAGTCGCGGGAGCCGCTGCCGACCCGGATCGCCGTCGTCGCGATGGGCCGGTTCGGCGGGCACGAGCTCGGCTACGGCAGCGACGCCGACGTGATGTTCGTCCACGAGCCGCTGCCCGGCGCGGACGAGCGCGCCGCCGGACGCGCCGCGCACGCCGTCGCCGAGGAGCTGCGCCGCCTCCTGGCGCTGCCCGCCCCCGACCCGCCGCTGGAGATCGACCCGAACCTGCGCCCCGAGGGACGGCAGGGACCGCTCGTGCGCACCCTCGCGTCCTATGCCGCCTACTACGCCCGCTGGTCGGAGCCCTGGGAGGCGCAGGCGCTGCTGCGCGCCGACCCGCTGATCGGGGACGCGGGCCTGCGGGACCGGTTCCGGGCGCTGATCGACCCCGTCCGGTGGCCGGAGGGCGGGATCGACGACGACGCCGTCCGGCAGATCCGGCGGCTGAAGGCGCGGATGGAGTCCGAGCGGCTCCCGCGCGGCGTCGAGCGGCGGCTGCACACCAAGCTCGGGCCGGGCGGGCTCGCGGACGTGGAGTGGGTCGCGCAGCTCCTCCAGCTCCAGCACGCCTGCGACGTCCCCGGCCTGCGCACCACCCGCACCCTGGACGCGCTGGACGCCGCGGTCGGGGCCGGCCTCCTGGACGCCGACGACGCGGAGGTCCTCGCCGAGGCGTGGTGCCTGGCGACGCGCATCCGGGGTTCGATCATGCTGGTGCGGGGCCGCGCGTCGGACCTGCTGCCGACCGACCACCACCGGGAGCGCAGCGCCGTCACCCGCGTCCTCGGCTACCCGGGGACGGGCGACCTCCTGGAGGACTACCGCCGCCACACCCGCCGGGCCCGCGCCGTCGTCGACCGCGTGTTCTACGGAGCCGACTAGTCCCGGAGGAGTAGGTCTACTCCTGGAGTCGTAGAGCGGCTAGGAGCGGCCGGCGCCGCCGGCGGCGGCCGAACCGGCGCCGCTGCCGCCCGTGCTCCGCCCGGAGCGCTGCGCCAGCCGCTGCGCGAGCCGGTGCGTCACGCGGGCCCGCGCGATGAGGATGGGCGCCGGGCACCTCATGTAGAGGATCCACGACACCCACAGCGCGCCGCTGATCAGCGCCATGCCGGCCACCGCGTCCAGGACGTAGTGGTTGGCGGTGGACAGGATCACGAACACGGTCGTCGCCGGGTACAGCACGCCCACGACCTTGGCCCACCTCTGCGACGCGAGCTTGACCAGGATGAGCCCGCACCACAGCGACCATCCGGCGTGCATGGACGGCATGGCCGCGTACTGGTTGGTCAGGCTGCCGGACGCGTCGCTGGCGTACAGGCCGAGCGAGTGCAGCGCGGTCACCGGGTCGACGAAGCCCTCGCTGTGCAGGAAGCGCGGCGGGGCGAGCGGGTACAGCCAGAAGCCGATCAGCGCCACACCGGTCGCGATCATGATGGACGTGCGGAGCCACCGGTAGTGCTGCGGCCGGTAGCGGTACAGCCAGACGACGATGCCGAGCGTCACGATGAAGTGCATCGTCGCGTAGAAGACGTTCGCCGTGCGGGCCAGCCAGGGAACCGCCAGCAGCGTCTGGTTCAGGTCCAGCTCAACGTCCAGCCCCAGGAAGCGCTCCACGCGCAGGATCTCGTCGGCGTGGGCGAACGCCGGGCCCGTGCCGTCCTGAACCAGGACGACGCGGGTCAGCGTATAGCCGGTATAGAAGAGAACGACCAGCAGCAGCTCACGCCATACCGGGGGCGCGGTGAGGACCCGGCGCCGTATCCTGCTGGCGCCGGCCTCGCCTCTGCGGGCCGTTGGGGGGGCGGTTTGAGCCATGCTACCTATCTTTGCCTCAGGGCCCCCTGAATGAGATCACCGCGGCGAATGGTCTTCATCTCAGACTTGAGTAGTACGACCCTGATGCGGTATCCGGACTTTCGGGGGAGGGGCGTCGGGGACACCGGGCGGATCCCGCGCCGCCTACCCCTCGTGCGGAGCCTGTGAAGTTGATCAGGAGTCAGCATACGAGCCCCTGGGTAGGCCGTGATCACCCCCCGCGAGTCGACCAGGGGGACGAATGGCCAGGTATTGGGGCATACCCGGCGTGATGCCGGTGGGAACCACCGCGCTGGCCGCAATCGGACTGCTGTCCCTCGCGGGAGTGACGGACCATCCCCGCGAGGTGGACGGCGTACCGCGCGCGGCCGTCGGCACCCTGCCCGCGGCGGCCGGTCCGATTGGTACCCCTTCGGGGGCCGCCGGCGCCTCCCCGGCCGCCGCCCCGCCGCTGGACTGGATGCGCTGCACCGGCCTGCCGGAGCCGCCACCTGGGAGCAAGCCGCCGGCGGGCGGGTTCCGCTGCGCGACGCTCAAGGTGCCGCTGGACTACGCCAAGCCGTCCGGGGAGAAGATCGGCCTCGCCCTGATCAAGGCGCCGGCGACCGACCGGAAGCACCGGATCGGCTCGCTGGTGTTCAACTTCGGCGGCCCCGGCGGAGACGGCGTCGGCACGTTCGCCCAAGCCGCGGGCCAGTACGCCACGCTCGGCACCCGCTACGACCTGGTGTCCTTCGATCCCCGGGGCGTGGGCCGCAGCAGCCCCGTGACCTGCGCGGACGGCCCGAGCATGGACAGGTTCACCGCCATGGACGACAGCCCCGACACCGCCGCCGAGGAGAAGACCTACCTGGACGGCCGCGCCGGCTACGTGCGGCAGTGCGCGGCACGGTCCGGGCGGCTCCTGCCGCACGTCGGCACCGTCGACGCCGCCCGCGACCTCGACATGATCCGCGCCGCCCTCGGCGACGAGAAACTGCACTACTTCGGGATCTCCTACGGCACCTGGCTCGGCGGCAACTACGCGCACCAGTTCCCCGGCCGTGTCGGACGCGCCGTCCTGGACGGCGCCGTCGACACCCGGATCAGCGCCCTGGACCTGGCGCTCCAGCAGGCCGCCGGGTTCCAGAGCGCCCTCGGCGACTTCGGCGCCGCCTGCGCCCGGCTCGGGACGAAGGCATGCCCGCTGGGCAAGGACGGGCCGTCCGTCGTCGCGTCCACCGGCCGGATCCTCGCCGGGCTCGACCGGACGCCGCTGTCCACCTCGTCCGGCCGGAAGCTCACCCAGAGCCTCGGCACGACCGGCGTCGCCGCCGCCCTCTACTCCCAGAACGCCTGGCCGTATCTGGCCCAGGGCCTCGTGGACGCGGTCAAGCGCCGCGATGGGACGCTGCTGCTGATGCTCGCCGACGTCCAGAACGGGCGGATGGAGAACGGCGCCTACAGCAACCTCACCGCCGCCAACACCGCCATCACCTGCGCGGACGGCACCGACCGCTACACCGCCGCCGACGTCCGGCGGCTGCTGCCGAAGTTCCGCGGCGCCTCGCCGATCTTCGGGACGCCGATGGCGTGGGGGCTGCTCCAGTGCACGGGATGGCCGGTCAAAGGGGACGACGCGGCGCGCGAGGTGTCCGCTCCGTCCGCCGCGCCGATCCTCGTCGTCGGCAACACCGGCGACCCGGCCACGCCCTACGCATGGGCCCCCGCGCTGACGAAGGCGCTCGGCGGACGCGCCACGCTGCTCACCCTGAAAGGGGAGGGCCACGGCGCGTACGACACGGGTGACTCCTGCGTCCACGAGGCGGTGGACGCCTACCTGCTGACCGGAACGACACCGCTCACCGGCGCGACCTGCGGCTAGGGCCGCTACACCACCTGGTCGACCTTCATCGGCTCGCGGAGGGCGCTGCCGACGGTGCAGTACTTCTCGTGGACGCGCCCGGCCACGGCCTTCAGCACGTCCTCGGCCTTGTCGTCGCCTTCGGGGAGCTCCACGTCGTAGGTCAGCGTGATGGTCCCGAGCGTGCTCGTCGCGATCTTGTCCGCCTGGACGGTCGCGGCGAGCCGCACCATCCGGTGCCCGCGCTTGGCCGTCAGCGGCTCGACGGTGACCAGCTCGCAGCCGCCGAGCGCCGCCAGCAGCAGCTCTACGGGCGTGAAGACGCCCTCGGTCTCCCCGTCGCCGACGGCGACCTCGGCGCCCCGCGTGTTGACGGCCCGGAAGCCGTCCCCGGTGCGCTCCACCCTGACCTCGGCCATGACATCCCCTTTGATCGTCCGGTCTCCGCCCACCTGAACACGAGTGCCCCAGGCGTTCTTCCCCCGGACGTCCATGCATTCCGCGAGAGAGGGGCGGGTACGCCAGGACCGGAGAGCGGCCGCGGCACCGGGGCCGCCGGAGACCACGTCACCATCGCTTCGGGGGAACGATGACCTACATCAAGACGCGCGACGGCACCGAGATCTACTACAAGGACTGGGGCCGGGGGCAGCCGGTCGTGTTCATCCACGGGTGGCCGCTGAACGCCGACGCGTGGGACGACCAGCTGAAGGCGGTCGCCGACGCCGGGTACCGCGCCATCGCGCACGACCGCCGCGGGCACGGCCGCTCGTCCCAGCCCTGGGAGGGCTACGACTTCGACACCTTCGCCGACGACCTCGACGATCTGATCGAAGGACTGGGGCTGTGGGACGTGGTGCTCGTCGCGCACTCGATGGGCGGCGGCGAACTGGCCCGCTACATCGGCCGGCACGGCACCGAGCGCGTCTCCAAGGCGGTGCTGCTGTCGGCGATCCCGCCGCGGATGCTCCGGACCGGCGCCAACCCCGAAGGGGTGCCCGCCGAGGCCTTCGAGGACATCAAGAACGGCATCCTGAGGGAGCGGTCGCAGTTCTGGAAGGACGCCTCCGAGGGGTTCTTCAGCGCCAACCGCCCGGACACCAAGGCGACCCAGGGCAACCGGGACGCGTTCTGGTTCATGGCGATGCACGAAAGCGTCAAGGCCGGCGTGGACTGCGTGACGGCGTTCGCGGAGACCGACTTCACCGACGACCTGCGCAAGTTCGAGATCCCGACGCTCATCGTGCATGGCGACGACGACCAGATCGTCCCGATCGACGCCACCTCCCGCAAGTCCGTGGAGATCATCCCCAACGCCACGCTGAAGGTCTACGAAGGGAGTTCGCACGGCATCGCGCTGGTCGCCGGCGACAAGGAGCGCTTCAACCGCGATCTGCTGGACTTCCTGGGGACCTGACCCGCGTCAGGTACCGAGCCGCTCCTGCTCCGCCGCGACGATCTGCCGCGCGAGCGCCTGCTCGGAGATGTCGACCGCGTCGGGCGTCTGCTCCGCGAGGTCGCTGCGCCGCGCGTACTCGTCGAACAGCATGGCCTTGACGTTGAGGATCTCCAGCATCCGCTCGTCCACGCTGCCGGGCGTCAGCAGCCGGTGCACCTGCACCGTGCGCACCTGCCCCATCCGGTGCGCGCGGGCGACCGCCTGCGTCTCCATGGTCGGCTTCACCTGCGGCTCGCAGATGATCACGACCGAAGCCGCCTGCAGGTTGAGCCCGACCCCGCCCGCCTGGATCTGGGCCAGCAGGACGGCGTGCCCCTGCTCGGCGGTGAACTCGTCCACGATCTCCTGCCGCCGCGCGGGCGGCACGTCGCCCGAGATGGGCCCGCGCGCCTTCGGCCCGAGCGCCTCGTGGACGGCGGCGAGGACGTCCCGGAAATAGGAGAACACCACGACCTTCAGCTCGTTCTCGGCGGCCTCGACCACCAGTTCCTTCAGCCGGTCGAGCTTGGCCGACCTCTTAGGGACGGCGTACGCGGCACGGCGCATCGCCATGAAGTTGCCCGCCTTAACGGCCTCCCGGTAGGCGGCCTTGTCCGCTCGGCTGAACTCCTCCAGCTCGTCCACGTGAACGACCTCGGGCAGCTCGACCAGCACGTCCTTCTGGTTCCGGCGCAGATACACCGGCGCCACCGCCGACCGGAACGCCCGCGCGCCCACCGCCGCGTCATGCGGGCGGACCTGCTTCGCCACCTCGGGCCGCAGATGCGCGACCAGGCTGCGGAACTCCTCGACCCGGTTCTCCATGGGCGTGCCCGTGAGGAACAGGACGTTCTCCGTCTTCCGGCACCAGTGGGCGACGGCCTGGGCGCGGCGGGTCTCGTGGTTCTTGGCGTAGTGGGCCTCGTCCACGACGAACATGCCGAGTTCCACGTCGTCTGGAACGTCCAGCGAATGGAGCGTGGCGAGCGTCGTCACGGCGATCCCGCCGTCCCCGGCCCACTTCCGGAGCGCGGCGCCCTTCCCGGAGCCGTGCAGCGGATGCGCGGCGATCGTGCTGCGCTTCTCGATCTCCCGCACCCAGTTGATCAGCACACTGGCCGGACACGCCACCAGGAAATGCGTCCCCCCTTCGGCCTTGAGATGGGCGATCGCCGCGATCGCCTGGATCGTCTTCCCGAGCCCCATCTCGTCGCCCAGGATCACTCGCCGCTGGACGAGCGCGAACCGCGCACCGAACGACTGGTACCCGCGCAACGACACCCGCCGGAACTCGTCGTCGAGCGGCTGCGCCTTGACCCGCGCGGCCAGCTCCCCCGGCAGGAACCCCTCGGCGGCCTCCCGCTCCGGCTCCATGGCCGCAAGCTCGGCCAGCAGGGTCTGGTAGTCGGACGCCCGCAGCTCGAAGTCGATCCACGCCTCGTCCGCCGAGACGCGCGGCCGCAGCAGATCCACCGACGCCTGAGAGACCAGCAGCCTGGTACCGCGCCGCTCTTCTTCTTCGAGCGCCTCGGCCAGCTCACCGACCGCCTCCCGCGCCCGCTCCCGCCGCGACGGCCGCACGAAGATCCGCCGCCACCACGCCCCCGCCGGCCTCGCGTCATGGGTCAGCGGCCCGAAGCGCCGGTCCACCTCCGCGGCGGCCAGCCGCGCCCGCGGCACCTCCGGCCCAGCGTTGACCAGCCGGTGCAGCGCGACGACCACGGGCGTCATGGCCTCGTCCCGCCGCTCGACGTCGATCCGGACCCCCGCCGACCGCTCCGCCGCCTCCGCGAGGCTGGCCGCCGCCGCGTGAAGTTGCTGCGCCGTCTGCGGCCCGATCCCCGGGAGCAGCTGAAGCCGGTACGGCGTCGCCTCAAGCACGTCGGCGACGCTGGTGTACCCGGACTCCTCCAGGGGCCCGAGCCGTAGCCGCCCGTCCGTGACGTCCTTCAACCGGGCCAGCGGAATGGACCCGAGCTGCTCCCGAGCCGCCTCCCGTCGCAACGGCGCCAACGCCTCCTGCACGTCAGCGATGGCCCGCCTATGGTCCCCGAGCAGATCCCGCGCGGCACCCAGCAGCGAGTACCCGTCCCGCAGGACGTCCTTAGCCCCGTCCGGCATCCCGACCCCTAACCGCGTCCCGGCACATGATGCC
>NZ_SMKY01000655.1 GCF_004349235.1 Actinomadura darangshiensis
CTGTAGCCGTGGCTGGGCGGTGGGGCGGGGGGATAGGCCATTTCGGTTCCTCCATGCTCGGGCTGGGTCGTTCACCTAGATAGATGACGACCAGGCGCGCCAGGTTCCCGCTGAACAGCGGGAACCTGCATGTGAGCGGGCGGTGGAGCGTCGATTTGACGTCACGGCCCCGAACACGTAGGTTAACCCCTCGTCCCCACAAGGATGCAGGACGCCCGCATGGCGGCCGGCCGGATGATGGGGAAGCCACTGACGACTTACCGACACGGCTCAGCCGTGCCTGTTGTGTTGCGGTGGATCCGAAAAGGTCCGAGTTTGACAATCTGGCCGGATCTGATGAAATAGCTCGACCGCCCCGAAGGTGCCGCGAAAGCGACACTGGAAAGGCGTATCGGAGAAGCCCGGAAATTGACAAGCCGGGCGGAACCGATAAAGTAAAGCGAGTCGCCCCGGAGCGGGAAACGTGAAAGCGAATCCAGCGCGGTGGGTGTCCGTTTCTTGAGAACTCAACAGCGTGTTAAAAGCCAGTGCCTTTATCGGCTCGGCCTCTTTTTTGGCCGGGTCGCCCCGTGCCATCTTCGGATGGTGGGGATTTCTTTGAGGCAACACGATCCTTTCGGGGATCGTTTGCCAGGATTGTTTCCGAGGTTTGGTCGGCTGGGGTTCGCCCCCTGGTTGGTCGTTTGGCCTTAATGGAGAGTTTGATCCTGGCTCAGGACGAACGCTGGCGGCGTGCTTAACACATGCAAGTCGAGCGG
>NZ_SMKY01000068.1 GCF_004349235.1 Actinomadura darangshiensis
CCGCCCACCACACCGGCACCCTCCCCGACGGCGCCACCTGGATAGCGGATGTCCCTTCCACCTGGAACGGGACGCTCATCCTGTTCAGCCACGGGTTCGGCCCCCTCAACGCCGCCGACCGCCCGAGCGAGGCCGCCGGCAAGGCCCTCCTGGACCGCGGCTACGCACTCGCCGGCTCCTCCTACGACCCGGACGGCTCCATGTGGGCGCTCGGCAGCGCCGTCCAGGACCAGATCGCCACCCGCGAAGCCCTCTCCGAGATCATCGGACGCCCGCGCACCACACTCGCCCTGGGCCAGTCCATGGGCGGCCTGGTGAGCGCGAAGATCGCCGAAACCCGCGCCGTCGACGGCGTGCTCAGCACCTGCGGCATCGTCGGCGGCGGCGTCGACCTCAACAACTACCAGCTCAACGCGGGCCACACGATCGCCGCGCTGCTGGCCCCGTCCCAGCAGATCAAGCTCACCGACTACACGACCCCTGCCGAGGGCGCCGTCGCCGGAGCCCAGCTGACCCAGGCCGTGCAGGATGCCCAAGCCACGTCCACCGGCCGCGCCCGCATCGCCCTGGCCTCCGCGTTCCTCAACCAGTCGTCCTGGTTCTCCGGCGACATCGAACCGCCCCGCCGCGACTACGCCGAACAGGAACGCCAGCAGTACCAGTGGCTGACCTCGGGCGGCGTCCTCAACTTCATCTTCGGCGGCCGCTACTCCATCGACCAGGCCGCCGGCGGCGACAGTGCCTGGAACAAGGGCCTGAGTTACTCACGCCTCCTGCGCAGATCCTCGAACCTCCGCCAGGTGAGGGCCCTCTACCGAACCGCCGGCCTGAACCTGAGCAAAGACCTGGCGACCCTGACCACCAAGGCCGCCAAACAGGTCGAAGAAAGCCCCCTCGCCTGGATGACCCGCACCTCCGAACCCACGGGCCGCATCAACGTCCCCACGATGAACATCCACACGATCTCCGACCAGCTGGTGCCGGTCGAACACGAGAACGAATACGCCAGATCGGTCCGTGCCGCAGGCCGCACCCCGCTCCTGCGCCAGGCCTACGTCCACCGCACAGGCCACTGCAACTTCACCGCCTCCGAATACGTCGCAAGCCTCCAAACCCTAGAAAAGCGCGTAAAAACCGGCCACTGGCCCAACACCACCGCAAAGTCCCTAAACAAAAAGGCCAAGTCCCTCTCCCTGGACAATTCAGCCTTCCTCCACTATCGCCCAAACCAACTAGTAACGCCACCATCGCACCCATAACTGACTGTGACGCATGTCATACGCACAGTCATTGGATAGTGTCGGTATCCAATGGTGATCGCAAAATAACGTTCTGCGCATGGTCGGCGTCACGCACGAATCCCCGATAAAGATCATCCGCGACAACCCCGAGGTCGTCGCCCAGCTCCTGGAGGTCGCCTTCGGCGTAAAACTGAATCGAACCGAACTCACGGTCAGGTCCGCGAGTGAGGCCTGCACCCAGCTCGCTCCCATCGCCTACACGGCCGACAACGTCGTCCAACTCTGCGAAGGCGATGCGGCCGAGCCGACGATCAGCGTCGTCGCCGAGACCCAGACGACCGTGGACCCCGCCAAGCACGGTAGCTGGCCCCTCTACGTCGCCTCGCAGTGGGCGAAGACCAGGTGCCCGTGCTACTTGGTGGTCATCGCCTCGAAGCGCCGGGTGGCCGACTGGGCGCGAACGCCGATCGAGCTCGGCCATCCCGACTTCGTCCTCAAGCCCCTGGTACTGGGCCCGGGCAAGGGGGCGGGCACCGTACCGCTCGTCACCACCCCCCGCCAAGCGGCGGAAATGCCTGAGCTGGCCATCCTGGGCACCCTCGCCAGCGTCATGCCCCCCACTGAGTCGTCCATGGAGATCACCCACGCCGCACTGGCCACCATCGACAACAAGAACAGAGAACTCGGCAAGCTATACACTGGAATGGTGGTGTCCGTGCTCTCGGACGCCGCCAAGAAACTCCTGGAGGATTACGTGTCCGCCGGTACCGCAGACTTCAAGTTCAAGCACGACCCCTTCATCGAGTACGAGACCAGGGGCCTGGCCAAGGGTGAGGCCAGGGGCCTGGCCAAGGGCGAGGCCGAGGCGGTGCTGAAGGTTCTCGCTGCGCGGGGATTCTCGGTGGCGGACGACGTGCGTGAGCGCGTCCTGGCTTGTGAGGACACGGACCAACTGGACCGCTGGCTGGTCCGTGCCGCCACCGCGGACTCCAGTGACGAACTGTTCGGGTAGGTCGGAGCGTACGAGAACGCCCCCGGTTTTTGGCCGGGGGCGTTCTCGTGTCCGGGGTCAGGGGGCCTCGGTGGGGTCTTCTTCCAGGAGGTCGTCGAACTCGCCGTCCTTGACGCCGGCGATGAAGGCGTCCCACTCGGCCTCGGTGAAGTAGAGGATCGGGCCCTCCGGGTTCTTGGCGTCGCGCATGACGACGGCCCGCTCACCGAAGTCCTTGTGCTGGACGGGGACGTCCTTGCCATCGATGAACTCGATGATGACCCCGTCGCTGAGGATCGGTTCCTGCTCGGTCACTGGCACACCTTCTTCTTCCCGGCTCCTGTCGGAGTCCAGGCTAGAGCCTGTCGCGTGGTCGGGTGAGCCAGTCGTGACGACGGGGCGACGCTGAGTCCTCCTAGTCGCAGGCGGTGGGCTGGGACTGGGCGGAGAAGGTCTGCTTCTCGGTGGCGGGCGTGGCCTTGAGCTTGGCGGCCAGGGCGGCCGCGTCCTGCCCGATCATCTCCTCCTCCAGACCGTGCTCGCCGGCGACGAGGATGCGGGCTTGGGCCGCGGTCTGGACGCGTCCCTCCATCTCGCCCTGGCCGATGGTGTTGCCGTCGTACGGGACCTCGGAGCCCTCACCGAGGCCCATCCAGCGGCCCGGTTCGGGCTTGTCGCCGGGCGAGCAGCGCGCGGGCTCCCAGGAGACGGCCACGATGTACTGGTGGCCCACCTCCATGCGGGGACGGCCGTGCACGGCCATCGGGGCGGCGGCCTCCGGGTCGCCGTTGGTGAGCGCGAAGCCCGCGGCGTTGTAGGTCCAGCTCTTGGGCGCCGCTTCCGGGGCGCCCTTGCGGGACCAGAGGACCTTCTTGACCTGCATGTCCACTGTCCGGCCGATGAGGCCCTCGCCGCGCGCCGCCTCGGTCGCGCTGACCGGGAGGCGCCGCTCGGAGGCGGCGGTGACCACCACGACGTGGTCGGCGTAGGTCACCCAGTCGGTGGCGGTGGTGCTGGGCAGCCGGTCGTCGCCCTCGGCCATCACGATCCGGGGCGGGGCGGGCGCCTCGGACGCGGCTTCCGGCTGGTCGTCGTGCGGGGCGAGGACCGCCACGGCGGCGGCCAGCAGACCCGCCGCGCCGGCACCCGCGAAGTACATGCCGCGTTTCATGGCTTCCCCTAGTAAGTGGCGTTGACGTTCTCGCGGTTGTTGGCGCCGAGGTCGTTGTGACCGTCGGACGGCGTCACCAGGCAGCCGAGGCGGGAGTCGCTGTTCAACAGCCGCGGGCTGGAGTTGTCGCCGTGCTGCAGCCCCACCGCGTGGCCCGTCTCGTGGCAGGACCTGGCATAGGTGATGTAGCCGTTGCCGCGGATGCGGATGTACTGCTGGTCGCAGTCGAGGCCGTCGCCGCCCTTGGCGTTGCACCAGGTCGTGCCGGCGACACTGTCCGGAAGGCCGGTGGAGCCCTCCTGGTAGATGATGTCGGTCTCGCCGCTGCCGGAGAACACCGGCGACGAGTCGTAGTGGAACGCCAGGGCCGTCGGGCGGTACTCCCCGTCGATCGCGTTGTTGACGGTGCTCTTGTCCGTCGCCTCCAGCTCGTACTCGCCGTTGCTGTCCATGTAGAAGTAGACCGCGCTGTTGTCGGTCTGGCAGGGGAAGCCGGTACGGAACCCGGTCCAGCAGGTGCCGCCGGTGACGGACGTGGGGAACATGTTGTCGGTGGCCGCGGCCCATCCGACCCCGACCGCGACCGACAGCGGAACGAGGGTGACGGCGACCACGGTGGTGATCCTTCGGCGCATCCGCGCCCTGATGTCCATGCGCAACTTCGCTCCCGGGATCGAGCGGATGCCGTCAGCATGAGTGATCTTGAAAATGAGATCAATGTGACTTGAATCACATTTGCCTGGATGGTGGTCGGGCGCCGCGAACGCGGGGCGGGGGATCGGTGAATGGGGGGGTGACCACTCGCACTCCGGAAGGCATGGGATGAACCGAGGGAGGCCGGCATGGTCGCGGTGACCGACGGGGACGCCGAGATACTGCGGCGGTCGCGGCACGAGCCCGAGTGCTTCGCCGCGCTCTTCGACCGGCGCTACACCGCGATCCACGGGTATGCGGCGCGGCGGCTCGGAGGCGGGCTCGCCGACGACGTCGCCGCCGAGACGTTCCTGATCGCGTTCGACCGCCGCGGGCGCTACGACGTGTCGCGGGACGACGCGCGGCCCTGGCTGTACGGGATCGCGTCCAACCTCATCGCCCGGCACCGCCGCGCGGAGGTGCGCCAGTACCGGGCGCTGGCGAGGACAGGGGTGGCCGAGGCAGCCGAGGGGCCCGCCGACCTCGTCGCCGGGCGCATCGACGCGCAGGGCCGCGCGAGGGCCGCTGGCGGCGGCCCTCGGCCGGCTGTCCCGCGCTGACCGGGACCTCCTGCTGCTCGTCGCGTGGGCCCAACTCGGCGTCCAGGAGGCGGGCGAGGCGCTCGGCATCCCGGCAGGGACGGCCCGGTCGCGGTTGCACCGGGTCCGCAAGAAGATCCGCGCCGCACTGGGCGAGACCGTCCCGACGACCCTCAGGGAGCAGGAATGAACGACCTCGACATTCTCCGCGAGGCCTGGGCCGAGCCCGCGCCGCCCGCGGACACGTCCCGTACCGCCGCCCGGACGGCCCTGCTCGAACGTGCGTCCGGCACGACCAAGGCGCGGCGGTCCCGGCTGCCCCGGTTCAGTGTGCGGCTCGTGGCGGTGGGCGCGCTGGCCGCCGCCGTCGCCATCGGAGTGACCGTCGTGCAGACGGGCGGCGGGACCGACGAGCACGGCCGGCCGCGGCCCGTCGTCCCGGGAATTCCAACGGGTCCGGTCGCCGACGCGTCACAGGCGCTCGAACGCGCCGCCCTCGCCGCGGAGGCGCGCCCGTTCACCCCGCCCCGTCCCGACCAGTGGATCTACGTCGAGTCGCAGTCGAGGAAGAGCCGGGGCAAGCCCAACGGCGCGCTGTCGAAGAACCCGCACGACACCGCGGTGTTTCGTAACTGGAAGCGGGCCGACGGCAAGAAGGTCGCCGATCTGGAGGACGGCAAGCTCAGGTTCGCTGGGACGATGCCGACGACGCCGCCGTCCGACTACGCCACGCTGGCCGCGCTGCCCACCGACCCGTCCGCGCTGCTGCACTGGTTCTACAAGGAAATGGGCGGGCTCGGCGACAACGAGGAAGAAAGGTACGACGTCGCGTACGGCATGCTCGGCACGATGCTGCGCGACAACGTCCTGCCGCCGAGGACCGAGGCCGCCGCCTTCCGGGCGATCAAGCAGATCCCCGGCGTGACGCTTGTCAAGGGACGGGTGGACGCGGCGGGACGGCCGGCCCTCGCGCTCGGACGTCTCAGCGAGGGCTGGCTGCACGAGGAGTTGCTCCTGGACCCGTCCACCTACGCCTACCTCGGTGAACGGGCCGTCGCGGTGAAGGACCGCACGAGCCGTGGCGAGGGCGGCGGCCATCGGGACAAGAAGGGCGATCTGCTGACCCTCACCGTCCGCCTTAAGGCGGGCATCGTGGACACGGCGGGGCAGCGGCTCTGACCTGTGCGCGGAGGGCGGCCGGGGGCGCGTCCCGGCCGCCCGCCGCGCTCAGGGGTCGATGAGGAGCCGGGCGGCGGTGATCTCGAGGCGGGCCTGGATCTCGTCGGCGGTCGCGTTGCCGCGCAGCATCTCGATCATCTCCATGGTCCAGATGCCGGACAGGGCGCGGGAGGCGAGGCGGCGGGGGTCGCCGGCGGGGATGTCCTCCGGCGGGCCGGACGCGGTCTTCAGCAGCAGTTCGCTCATCCGGTCGCCGAAGTCGGTCTTGACGTCGGACAGCAGGAGGGAGCGGATCAGCGCCTCGGCCAGTTCGGGCTCGCGCATCAGGCCGCGGGTGGCGCGCATCAGTACCTCGACGGCCCGTTCGGGGGCGGCGCCCGCGCGCGGCGGACGGCGCTCGATGCTGCCTTCGAGGAGGTCGATCTCCTCGCTGACGACGGCGACGACCAGGTCCATCTTGGACGGGAAGTAGCGGTAGAGGGTGCCGAGGGCGACCCCGGCGCGCTCGGACACGGTGCGCATCTGCATCGCCTCGATGCCGCCGCGCGATGCCAGCGCCGCGGCCGCCTGGACGATACGCTTGCGCCGCTGGTGCTGGCTGCGGGAGCGCACACCGCCCTGGCCGGCCGCCTGTCCCCGGGACTCGTCCCCGGTCACTGTCGGCTCTGCGGTCACGGTCGTCATCCCTTCTGTGCGGGCTCGGACGCCCGAGGTGTTCCCGCCAAGCGTACCGCGCATGCGAGAACGTGTTATCTGATCGGCCGATCCCGGAACCCCGGCGGGCCGCCTCCGGCCGGGCCGCCTCCCCGGTGTGCCAGGCGAATCGGCTGCTGAACGCGGATGATCAGACCTCTGGACACAGACTAGAATCTGTTCTACTTTTTCGCCGTGGGCTGGACGAGGGAGGTGGCCCGTGAGCGTCGCGGCACTGCTGGAGGCGAGGGCGGACGACGACCGTCCCGGGCTGCGCTCCGTGGACGGCGGCCGCGCCTGGACGTGGCGGGAGGTCGTCGCCGAATGCGCCGCCCGCGCCGCCTGGATGGCGAGCCGCGCGGGACGGGAGCGTCCCGTTCATGTGGGCGTGCTCCTCGACAACCTTCCTGAGCTGGTGTTCCTCCTCGGCGGCGCGGCCCTGTCGGGTTCGGTGGTCGTCGCGCTGAACCCCACCCGGAGCGCGGCCGAGCTGGCGGGCGACGCCGAACGCGCCGACTGCGACCTCGTCCTCACCCAGCCGCGCTACGCCGAGCAGGCCGCCGCGCTCGGGCTGCCGGTCCAGGACGTGGACGGGTTCGGCGGCCTCCTCGCGCCCTTCGCGGGCTCCCCGCTGCCGGACACCTCGGCGATCGGCCCCGCCACCCTGCTCATGCTGATCTTCACGTCCGGGACGTCGGGGCGCCCCCGCGCCGTCCGCGTCACGCACCGGAAGGTGGTCGTGCCGGGGGAGATGCTCGCCGAGCGCATGCTGTCCGCGGAGTCGGTCGTCTACTGCCCGATGCCGCTGTTCCACTCGGGCGCGGTCATGGCCGCGTACGCGCCCGCGCTGGCGGCCGGTGCCGAGCTGGTGCTGCGCACCCGGTTCTCGGCGTCCAGCGTGCTGCCCGACGTGCGCGCCCACGGCTGCACCTACCTGCACTACGTCGGCAAGGCGCTGTCGTACGTGCTCGCCACCCCTGCCAAGGCCGACGACGCCGACAACCCGGTGCAGTTCGCGTTCGGGAACGAGGCCGCGCCGCTGGAGCAGAAGACGTTCGGCGAGCGTTTCGGCTGCTTCGTCATCGACGGATACGGCTCGACCGAGACCGCGATCTCGCTCGCACCCGACCCGTTCGGCCCGCAGGGCGCCCTTGGCAAGCTGGCCGACGGCATCGCGATCCTCGACCCGGCGACCGGCCGCCCCTGCCCGCCCGCCGCCTTCGACGACGCCGGACGGGTGCTGAACGGCGACGAGGCCATCGGCGAGCTCGTCAACACCGCCGACCTCGGCCTGTTCGACGGCTACTACAAGGAGGACGCCCCGGACCGGCTCCGCGACGGCATGTTCTGGAGCGGCGACCTCGCCTACGCCGACGGCGACGGCTACATCTTCTTCGCCGGGCGCAGCACCGACCGGCTCCGCGTCGACGGCGAGAACTTCGGCGCCGTCCAGGTCGAGCGCGTCCTGGCGGAGCTGCCCGGCGTCCGGCAGCTCGCCGTGTACGGGGTGCCGGACGCCGCGTCCGGCGACCAGGTGATGCTGGCCATCGCCGCCGACGCCTTCGACCCCGAGGCGTTCGCCGGCTACCTGCGCGGACGCGCCGACCTGAGCCCGAAGTGGCCGCCCCGCTACGTCCGGGTGGCGCGCGAGCTGCCCGCGACCGCGTCCAACAAGATCCTCAAACGCCGGCTGGCCAAGGACGGCTGGCGCACCGGCGACCCGGTCTGGTGGCGGCCCGGCCGCGACCTCGCCTACCGCCCGATGACCGCGCGGGACGCGGCCGATCTGCGGGCCGAGTTCGAGCGACGCGGCCGGCTGCACCTCCTGGAAGGGAGCGGATGAGTGGACTTCAACCTCGACGAGACCCAGCAAGAGATCAAGGGCCTCGCGGCGGACGTGCTCGCGCGTGAGGCGACGCAGGAGCGCCTCGAAGCGTTCGAGAAGAGCGAGGCGCCCTACGACGACGTGACGTGGAAGGCGCTCGCGCAGGCGGGCCTGCTCGGCATCATCCTGCCCGAGGACGCCGGCGGCGCCGGGCTCGGCCCGGTCGAGCTGGCGGTGATCCTCCGGGAGGTCGGCCTGCATGTCGCGCCCGTCCCCGTGTACGCGTCGCTCGCGCTGGCGGCCGTCCCGATCGCGGCGCACGGGACGGCGGAGCAGCGCGCCCTGCTGGCCCCGCTCACCGAGGGCGCGACGATCCTGACGGGCGCCTACCGCGAAGCCGGCCCGGCCGGCGAGATCGCCGCGACGGCCCGCGCGGACGGCGGCGGATACGTCCTGAACGGCGTGAAGACGTTCGTCCCGTACGCGCGGGAAGCGTCCCGCATCCTGGTGCCGGCGCGCGTCGAGGGTGAGGGCGTCGGGGTCTTCCTCGTCGAGCCCGCCGCCGCGACGCTCAGCGTGCAGCCGTCGGCGACGTCCGAGCCGCTGTCGCGCGTCGCCCTCGACGACGTCCGCGTCGGCGCGGACGCCCTCCTCGGCGGCACGGCGGACGGCGAAGCCTGGGACACGCTCCGCCGCTCGGCCGTCGCCGGCGCGGTCGCCATCTCGTCCGGCGTCATCGAGGGCGCGCTATACCTGACCACGGAGTACACGAAGACGCGCGAGCAGTTCGACCGGGCGCTCGCGCAGTTCCAGGCCGTCACGATGCAGATCGGGGACGTCTACATCGCCAAGCGGGCGCTGGACGTGGCCGTCTGGGCGGGCGTGTGGCGGCTCGCGCAAGGCGCCGGCGACGCGGAAGAGGTCCTCACCGTCGCCGCCTACAACGCCTGCGACCCCGTCGTGAAGGCCCTCTACACGTGCCAGCACCTGCACGGCGGCATAGGACTGGACATCACCTACCCGCTGCACCGCTACTTCGCCTGGGGCAAGCACTGCGGACACCTGCTCGGCGGCGGCGAAGACCGTCTCGACGCACTCGCCGCGCTCCTCGATCAGGAGGCCTGAATGTTCATCGACCTGACCGACGAGCAGAAGAAGCTCCGCGCCGAGCTGCGCGAGTACTTCGAGAACTGCCTCAACGCCGAGCAGCGCGCCGCGATCCTGGCCGACCCGTTCGGCCCGGCCTACATCGAGCACTGCAAGCGCCTCGGCCGCGACGGGATGCTCGGCGTCGCGCTGCCGAAGGAGTACGGCGGCCGCGGTTACGGCCCGGTGGAGCAGACGATCTTCGCCAACGAGATCGCCCGCGCCGAGGTCACCTACCCGCTCATCACGCTGAACTCCGTCGCGCCGACGATCCTGCAGTACGGGTCGGACGCCCACAAGGAGTTCTTCATCCCGCGCATCCTCGCCGGGGAGTGCCACTTCGCGATCGGCTACAGCGAGCCGGGCGCGGGCACCGACCTCGCCGCGCTGCGCACCACCGCGGTGAAGGACGGCGACCACTACGTCGTCAACGGCCAGAAGATCTTCACGTCCGGCGCGCACCACTCCGACTACGTGTGGCTCGCGGCCCGCACCGACCCGGACGCCAAGAAGCACAAGGGCATCTCGATGCTCATCGTGGACTGCAGGGACCCGGGCTTCTCCTGGACGCCGATCATCACGATGGACGGCGCCCACCACACGAACTCGACCTACTTCCAGGACGTCCGCGTCCCGGCGGACATGCTGATCGGCGGCGAGAACAAGGGCTGGGACCTCATCGTCAACCAGCTCAACCACGAGCGGGTCACGCTCGGCCCGGCGGGCAACATCGGGCACACCGCCATCCGGTTCGAGCGCTGGGCCGCCGCGACCGCCGGACGGGACGGCCGCCCGCTCATCGGGGAGCCCGCCGTCCGCCGCGCGGTCGCGCAGGTCCGGGCCTACCTGCGCGTCAACGAAATGCTCAACTGGCAGGTCGCCGCGAACCAGGACCTCGGCTGGCTCGGCGCCGCGGACGCGTCCGCCACCAAGATCTACTCCTCGGAGCGGATGCAGGAGGTCGGCCGCATCGTCGGCGACGTCCTCGCCCGCTACGGCGACCCCGGCGACGAGGAGACCGCGGGCTTCATGGCGGCGCTCGACCGGATGGCCAAGGGCGCGCTCGTGCTGACGTTCGGCGGCGGCGTCAACGAGATCCAGCGGGAGCTCATCGCCATGATCGGCCTCGGCCTGCCCCGCGCGCCGCGCTGATGCCGCGGCAAGGGGTCAGCTGGGTGTAATACGGCTGCGCGCCGCCCGGAGAAATGCGATCATCTTCACACTGACGCTATGAATCCGGGCGGTCACCCGCAGGAGGTCCGGCTTGTTCTTCCGGCGCACGAAGCGCGACCCCGCCGAGTCTCGGACGAAGCCGGGCGACGGCATGCTCCTGCTCAGCGGCGACTGGACCGCCGACATCTGGGACCGCAAACCCATCCGGGTCCCTGCGGCGCCCGATGTCGGTACGTTCCTCGGCCAGCGCCCGATGCCGTCGCTCTGGCCGGACGACCGGGAGTTCAACGACTTCTACGCCGACGGCGGCGACGAGGTTCTGCGCCGCCTGTGGATCATGGCGCTGTTCCACCACCCGGAGCGTGACGTCGTCGTCCAGACCCTGCGCTCCCCGCACCTGGAGAGCGTCTCCGTGCACGCGGTCCCGGTCGCCGACCTGGTCATCGACTCGCCGGTGGCCGAGGAGGCCGCCGAGGCCGTGTGGCGCATGACCGACGACGCCGTGACCGTGGTGCTCAACGTCGTGCTGAACCGCGGCCTCGTGGCCTCGGGCCATTCGCCGGCCCAGGCGGACCGCGCGATCGAACTGCTGCGCTCGACCTGCCCGGCGGACCGGCTCGCCTTCTTCGAGGCGGAGGCCGTCGACGAGTTCGAGCGTACGGCCCAGCGTCTCGTGGAACTCACGAGTGCCGCCGAGCGCGGGTACGGGGGGCTCGGCGCGGAGGAACGGGAGCGCTGGCACCGGCTCGCCTATGTCGACGGCCTGATCGACGGCGGCCCGCCCCCGGAGGGGTTCGCCGAGCGCGTCGAGATCCGCGCCATCGGGCACCGCCTCAACGAGGAGGGCGGCTTCCCGCTGATGCGGTCGGTCGCCGAGCGGGCGGGTCAGCTGAGCGACCGGCGGATGGCCGAGCGGAGGCTCAACATGCACTGGAACCACATCGGCGAGTGGATGTCCTGAGTCCCGGCTCTCAGACCTTCGCGGCCCGCGTCTTCTTGGGCTCGGCGCCGTGGGCGAAGCCGGTCGCCTCGCTCGCGTCGCGGCCGGGCCCCTTCTGGGAGCGGAGCCGGCGCAGGACGCGGCGCAGGTCGTCCAGGAACAGGTCCGCGAGATCGTGCCCGAACCCGTTGCGCACCACGACGCGCAGGACGGCGAGGTCCGTGCGGTTTTCGGGGAAGGTGTAGGCGGGCACGAGCCAGCCGCACTCGCGCAGCGCGGCGGAGACGTCGTAGACGGTGAAGCCGCCGGCGTCCTCCCGGACCCGGAACGCGAACACCGGGATGTCGCCGCCGTCGGTGAGCGTCTCGAACGGGCCGAGCCGTCCGATCGCGTCGGCGAGCCCCGTGGCGACGTCCCGGCACGTCTGCTGGACGCGGCGGTACCCGTCGAAGCCGAGCCGCAGGAAGGCGTAGTACTGGGCGACGACCTGGGCGCCGGGACGGGAGAAGTTCAGCGCGAACGTGGGCATGTCCCCGCCGAGGTAGTTGACGTGGAAGACCAGGTCGTCGGGCAGCGCGTCCTCGTCCCGCCACAGTGCCCAGCCCACGCCCGGCATGACGAGGCCGTACTTGTGCCCGGAGGTGTTGATGGACGCGACCCGCGGCAGCCGGAAGTCCCACTCCAGGCCGGGGTCGAGGAACGGCGCGATCATCGCGCCGGACGCCCCGTCCACGTGGATCGGCACGTCGATCCCGGTCCGCGCCTGGAGGTCGTCGAGCGCCGCCGCGATCTCGGCCACCGGCTCGTAGCTCCCGTCGAACGTGGAGCCGAGGACGGCGACGACGCCGATGGTGTTCTCGTCGCACAGCTCCACCGCCTCCCGCGCGCCGAGGTGGAAACGGCCGCCCTCCATCGGCACGTAGCGGGGCTCGACCTCGAAGTAGTTCGCGAACTTCTCCCAGCAGATCTGCACGTTGACGCCCATGACGAGGTTGGGCCGGTCCGCCGGCAGCCCCGCGGCCTCCCGCCGCGCCCGCCAGCGGCGCTTGAGCGCGAGCCCGCCGAGCATCGCCGCCTCGCTGGACCCGGTGGTGGAGCAGCCCACCGTCCGGCGCGGATCCTCGGCGTGCCACAGCCGGGCTAGCATGTGCACGCAGCGCATCTCCAGCTCGGCGGTGCGCGGGTACTCGTCCTTGTCGATCATGTTCTTCGCGGCGCACTCGTCCATCAGCCGCAGCGCCTCCGGCTCCGCCCACGTGGACACGAACGTCGCCAGGTTCAGCCGGGCGTTGCCGTCCAGCATCAGCTCGTCGTGGACGACCTGGTAGGCGGTGCCCGGGTCGAGTTCCCCCGCGGGCAGCGCGTACCGGGGGATGGTCAGCGGCTCCCGGCTGAAGATCGGGTTGACCTCCAGGTCGCGGCCGGCGTGCCCGGCGGTGCGTGGGTGCTTCAGGGCCATGCGCCGTCCTCCTCCGTGCGGGACCGGACGTCCCCCGGCTCAGCACGGGGTACCCGCGGCGTCCCTCCCCACACCGGGCAGGGAAGGACCGCCGCAGGTCAGCGCCGGGTCACTCGGACGGGCGGGAGGGCTCGTTCAGGCCGTTCTCCAGGATGGCGAAGGCCTGGTCGACGGTCTCCGACAGCGGGCTGAACGTGCCGCCGAGGCGGCGGGTGACGTCGGCGGCCGCCTGGAACGCGCAGGTCGTGGCGGCGGCCACGACGTGCGGGCGCAGGTCGGTGTCGGGGTCCAGGCCCATCCGCTCCGCGACGATGTTCGTGATCAGAGCCTGCTTCTTCTGCGCGTGCTCCAGGCTGCCCGCCAGCAGCGACGGGCTGTCGTCCATCATCGCCAGCATGCACTCGAAGCGGCCCGGGTCGAAGCCGAGCTCGCCCGCCTCGCAGGCGCGCGCGATCTCCACCACCGTGCGCCGCAGCGCGGTCATGATCGGCTCCTCCGGGGGGCGGTCGGCCAGCACCGCCATGACGGCGCGGGTCTGCTCCTCCTGGAAGGTGAGCGCGACGTCCTCTTTCGAGGCGAAGTAGCGGAAGAACGTGCGGGACGAGACGTCCACGGCGTCGGCGATCTCCTCGACGGTGGTGGCGTCGAACCCCTTCTCGGCGAAGAGGGTGAACGCCGCGTCGACGAGCGCCTCGCGGGTGCGCTGCTTCTTGCGTTCGCGCCTGCCCGGGGGCTGGGGTCCGGGGCCGGTGGTGCCGGTCTCGGGGGCAGTGGCGGTCATGTGCGCATTGTAATGGCCCGGCGATCGCGCGTCGAGCATCAGATGTCGTAATGTGAAACATGTCGCGTCGAGACTTGAGGCAGTTGACGCCAAGTGTCATCACATGACACTTTGAGGGCATCCCAAGTCGGAGGTCGACGATGACTCATTCCCATGGCGCCGGGACACTCGATCCGGGCGCCGTCCACATCCCGCCGCGCGACCAGGCGCGCGGACGTCCGGCCAGACCGGGGCACGGGCATCCCTGGCTCACCCTCATCGCGGTCGCGCTCGGCGTGATGATGGTCGGGCTGGACGCGACCGTCGTGTCGATCGCCAACCCGGCGATCGCCAAGGACCTCGGCGCGAGCCTGTCCGGCCTGCAGTGGGTCACCAACGCCTACCTGCTGGCGCTCGCCGTCACGCTGATCCCGGCCGGGAAGATCGCCGACCGGTTCGGCCGCAAGCGGACCTTCCTCGCGGGCGTCCTCGGGTTCGCCGTGTCGTCGCTGCTCATCGGGCTGTCCGGCGGGCTCGGCATGGTGATCTTCTGGCGGGTCGTGCAGGGCTTCGCGGGGGCGCTCCTGCAGCCCGCGAGCCTCGCCATCCTGCGCAACACGTTCCCGGCCGAGCGGCTCAACACCGCGATCGGCATCTGGGGCTCCACGGTCGGCATCTCCATCGCGGGCGGCCCGATCGTCGCCGGCCTGCTGGTCGAGAACGTCAACTGGGAGTCGGTGTTCTTCCTGAACGCCCCCCTCGGCCTGATCGCGCTCGCCGTCGGCCTGTGGGTGATCCGCGAGTCGCGGGACGAGGAGAGCGCCGGCTCGTTCGACCTGCCCGGCGTCGCGCTTCTCACCGGCGCGCTGTTCGCCCTGGTCTGGGGCCTCATCAAGGCCGGCGAGAACGGCTTCGGGGACGCGGTCCCGCTGGTGTCGTTCGCCGTGTCCGTGGTGCTGTTCGCCGCGTTCGTCGTGAACGAGACGAGGGTGGAGCGTCCGCTGCTGCCGCTGAACCTGTTCCGCTCGGCGTCGCTGTCGGCGGCGACAGCGCTCATCGTGCTCGGCTTCTTCGCGATGTTCGGGACGATCTTCTTCATCACCCTCTACCTGCAGCAGGTGCACGGGATGAGCCCGGTCGACGCCGGCGTCCGGATGCTGCCGATGACCGCCGTGTTCATCGTCGCGTCCCCGATCGCCGGGGCGCTGACCAGCCGGTTCGGGCCGCGGGTGCCGCTCGTCCTCGGGATGGCGTTCACCGCGACCGCGCTGTTCGGGCTGTCGCGCGTCGGGGCGGACGCCGCCTACGTCCAGCTGTGGCCGTGGTTCGTGCTGGTCGGCCTGGCGTTCGGGATGGTCATCGTCGCCGGGACCGAGGCCATCGTCGGCAACGCGCCCGCCCACCTCGCGGGCGTCGCGGGCGGCCTCCAGCAGACCGCTTCGCAGGTCGGCGGCGTCCTCGGCACGTCCGTGCTGGGCGTGCTGCTGTCCACCAAGGTCGGGGACGTGCTGTTCGGGCGGCTCACCGACGCCGGCGTCCCCGGGCCGGCGGCGCATCAACTGGAGGGCGCGGGCGGGCTCGTCTCGCAGGGCGTCGCACCCGTCCCGCCCGGGACACCGAAGCCCGCCGCCGACGCGATCACGAGCGGCAGCCACCTCGCGTTCATGGACGGCTTCCAGACGTCCCTGACCGTCGCCGGTGCGGTCGCCGCGGTCGCGGTCCTCGCGGCGCTGCTCGTGCGGCGCGGCGGTTCGCCGGTCGACGGCGCGGCCGCCGCGTAGGGCCGCGGTTTAGGCTGCCGGTGTGATGGCCTTCGCGAGGCGGTACCCGATGCCGCTGACGTTCCTCGGGCTGTTCGCGGCGATGTGGCTGGTGCAGGCCCTGATCCTGCCGCCGGGCGCGCGGCACGCGGTGATCGCGTGGGCCAGCACCAACCTGGCCAACCTCGCGGTCAACCCGGTAGGGACGATGGTGGCGTCCGCGTTCGTCGCCGAGGGCTCGCAGGGGGTGCTGCTCATCGCCGCGGCGATCGGGCTGTTCCCCATCACCCGGCGGTTCGGGAACCTGCGGGCCGTCGTCCTCGTCGCCGCCGCGCACGTCGCCGCCACCCTCATCAGCCAGGGCATCGCGCTGGTGCGGCTGGAGGCGGGGCTGCTGTCGGACTCGATCCGCACGATCCCCGACGTCGGGCCGTCCTACGTGCTGTGCGCGGCGCTCGTCGCGGCCTTCCTGTACGGGCGCGGGCGGGTCCGCCGGCTGGTGCCGCTCGCCGGCTGGTGCGCGCTCGCGCCCGTGCTGCTGGCCGGCCTGCGCACGCTCGACATCGCGGCCGTCGGCCACCTGGTGGCCATGCTCACCGGCGCGCTGGTCGGCGGGCTGCTCCTGCTGCTCGAACGCCGGCGCGGGCTCGTCCCCGCGCCGGCTCAGGCCGCCGAGGCCGCCGAGGCCTGAACCGGCTCAGCCCTGGCCCGGCTGCGGCGCCGGGTTGGACGTGGGGGTCGGGCTCGGCGTGCCGGGGTCGTCGCTCGGCGGGTCGGTCGGGGTGCCGGTCGGCGGCGTCGTCGGGCCGGTGGAACCGTCGTCCGGCGGGGTCGTCGGGTCCGAGGGCGTCTCCGGGGGAGTGGTCGTGTCGTCCGGCGGCGTGGACGGCTCCTCCGGCGTCGTCGGGGTGCCGGACACCGGCGGCCTGTCAGGAGCGGGCGCGTCCGGCGACGACGCCGGTGCCCGGGCCGTGCCGCCCGGAGCGCCGCCGGTCTGCTGCGGCGGGGTGTCGTACGCGCTCGTGACCGGGTCCTTCGCGGCGCTCGGCGAGTCGCCGTCCGCGCGCTCGGAGCCGGTCAGGCCCGGCGCCGGGCGCTGCGGCAGGTCGCTGGTCCGCGTGGACGCCGGGTGCGTCTGCCCGTTGCTCGCGGTCGGGACCAGCGAGGCGGCGGCGGGGCCGCCCTTGGCCGCCGGCCACGACGCCAGCAGCCCGATGGCGGCGGCGGCCGACGCGGCGACGCCGGCCGCGGCGCCGAGGCCCTTGGAGACCCCGCGCTTCACCGGCTCCTTCTTCGCCGGGCCGATGACGACGAGCGGGGTGGGCGCGGTGACGCTCGGCAGCGGCCGGGCGGCCTCCTCCTCGCAGGCGGCCAGGACCCGGTCGCGCAGCCAGCCGGGCGCGCGCTCCGGCGCCCGCCGGGCGAGCAGCTGCGGCAGCCGCCCCTTTTCGAACGCGGCGATGAGGTCCAGCCGCGGCTCGGTCGTGCCGCGCATCAGGAGGTCGAGGACGGCCCGCTCCAGCCGGTTCCGCGCGACGTTGAGCAGCTGCGCGACGGTGTCCGGCGCGAGGCCGAGGACGCGGGCGATGTCGTGCGGTTCGAGCCATTCGCCCGCCCACAGGAGCAGCACCTCGCGGTGGTCGGAGCGCAGCGCGGCGGCGGCGCGCAGCAGCGGATCGGAGTCGGCGAACAGCAGCCCCCCGGGCGCGCGGCCGGCGGCCTCGCCGGTGAACGCGCCGCGCTCGGCGCACGCCGTCCGGGACAGGGAGTACAGCCACAGCACGCTGTCGCCGCGCGGCGGCTGGTGCACGGCCGCGTTGAACGTGTCGCCGACGGCCGCCGCCGCGAGCTGGTCGCCGACGAGCGACCAGCAGTACGCGTACAGGCGGTCGGCGTGCGCGTCGTAGAGCGATCCCAGGTCGCCGCGCATGTGACCTCCCGTTCCCCGTCCGGGTCCGCCAGCAGTCCGACAAAAGGTGCATACCGCTAGCCATCGGGACTCTAGCGCCTCTGATCAACCCATGAGAAGTCCGGGATCGAACGTGGCGTCGAATAGCACGGAAGGTAGGGGAGGCCCCTGCGGACGGTGACGTTCACGGAGATTTAAGCAAGTTCCTGGAAATCGGCTGATTCCTGATGCGGTTCAGCAGGGAAGGATTCGAACCCGTTATCGATTTACTTGAGGAGTCAATGGTGACCCGGCTCACGGTGGACGACGTCTACCAGCACATTCGGGGAGTCTGCTTCAAGACCGGCCCGCCCGGGACGGTCGGCGCCGAGACCGAGTGGTTCGTCGTCGACGCCGACGACCCCTCCGCGCATGTGCCCCGCGAGCGGGTGCGCGCCCTCGTGGCTTCCGCCGGGCCGCCGTCCGGCGGAAGCAAGGTCACCTACGAGCCGGGCGGGCAGCTCGAACTCAGCTCCGCCCCGTTCGACACGCTGGGCGGCCTGCACGGCGCGCTCGGCCAGGACATCGCGCACGTGCAGGACGCGCTCGCGCCGGACGGGTTCGCGCTCGTCGGGCACGGCGTCGACCCCGTCCGGCGGCCCCGGTTCCAGGCCGACCATCCCCGCTACGCCTGCATGCGCGACTACTTCCGCGCGGGCGGGTTCCGCGACGCGGGCCTGGCGATGATGTGCTCGACCGCGTCCGTCCAGGTGAACCTGGACATCGGCGCCGACGACCCGGACGCGTCCCGCCGCTGGCGGCTCGCGCACGCGCTCGGGCCGGTGCTGGTCGCCGCGTTCGCCAACTCGCCGCTGCGGGCCGGCCGCCGCACCGGGATGCGCTCCTCCCGGCAGGGCATCTGGACCGAACTGGACCCGTGCCGCACCCTGCCCGTCCTGCGGGACGGGACGGACGGCGACCCGGCCGAGGCGTGGACGCGGTACGCGCTGAACGCCCAGGTCATGCTCGTCCACACCGCGGAGGGCGAGTGGGTGTCCGACCCGGGCATGTCGTTCCTGGAGTGGCTCGACAAGGGCGAGCCGTGCGAGGACGACCTGGCCTACCACCTGTCCACGCTGTTCCCGCCGGTCCGGCCGCGCGGCTGGCTGGAGCTGCGCATGATCGACGCGCTGCCCGGCCCGTACTGGCCGGTGCCCGTCGCCGTCGCCACCGCGCTGCTGGACGATCCGGCCGCGTCCCGCGCCGCCGAGGCCGCGGCCGAGCCGGTGGCGCACCTGTGGGCGGAGGCGGCCCGCTGCGGGCTGTCCGATCCCGCGCTGGCGGCGGCGGCGCGGGCGTGCTTCACGGCGGCGCTGGACGCGCTGCCGCGGCTCGGCGCGCCCGCCCTCGTCCCGCTGGTCGAGGAGTACGCGCACCGGTACGTCGACCGGGGCCGGAGCCCCGCCGACGACCCCCCACCCTTCCCTTTGGAGGAACCGAGATGAGTGCCCCGTTCGCCGACGAGGCCGCGCTGAAGGAACTGATCGCCGACGAGCTGGGCGTCGTGCGGGACCGCAGCTTCGGCCTCACCACCGACGTCCTCGCCGAGGACGACCTCACGGCGCAGGTGTCGCCGCTGATGTCGCCGCTCGTGTGGGACCTCGCGCACGTCGGCAACTACGAGGAGCTGTGGCTGCTCCGCCAGGCGTCCGGTCAGGACGCGATGCGCCCCGAGATCGACGACCTGTACGACGCGTTCGAGCATCCGCGTGCCGAACGCCCGACACTGCCGCTCCTGTCGCCGGATGAGGCCCGCACCTACATCGGCACGGTCCGGTCCAAGGTTCTCGACTCGTTGTCGTCGGTTCGGTTCGACACGGCGAATCCGTTGACTTCGGGCGGGTTCGTGTACGGGATGGTCGTCCAGCACGAGCACATGCACGACGAGACCATGCTGGCCACCCATCAGTTGCGTCGCGGTTCCCCCGCTTTGCTCGACCCCAGGGCGGAGCCCCTGCAGAAGCCTGGCCGGGGCTCCGGTGGGGACGAGGTGCTCATCGAGGCCGGTCCGTTCCAGATGGGCACCTCGGACGACCCGTGGGCGTACGACAACGAGCGGCCCGTGCACATCGTCGACCTGCCCGCCTACTACATCGACGTGGAGCCGGTCACCAACGCGTCCTACATCGCGTTCATCGAAGCCGGCGGATACGACGACCCGCGTTGGTGGGACCCCGCCGGATGGGAGTGGCGCAACAGCAGCGGCAAGCGTGCCCCCGCATTCTGGGAGCGCGAAGGCGGCCAGTGGGTACGGCGCCGGTTCGGGCGGACGGAACCCGTTCCGCCCGGCCAACCCGTCCAGCATGTGTGCTGGTACGAGGCCGACGCCTACGCGCGGTGGGCCGGGAAGCGGCTGCCGACCGAGGCCGAGTGGGAGAAGGCCGCCCGCTGGGACCCGGACACCGAACGGTCACGCCGCTTCCCCTGGGGCGACGTGTACGAGGAGGCACGCGCCAACCTCGGCCAGCGCACGCTCCACCCGTCCGAGACCGGCTCCTACGCGTCCGGTGCTTCGGCGTACGGAGTGAGGCGTCTCCTAGGGGACGTGTGGGAGTGGACGTCGTCGGACTTCCACGGCTACCCCGGCTTCCGTTCGTTCCCCTACAAGGAGTACTCGGAGGTGTTCTTCGGGCCCGACTACAAGGTGCTGAGGGGCGGGTCCTGGGCGACGCACCCGCTCGCCATACGCGGGTCGTTCCGCAACTGGGACTACCCCATCCGGAGGCAGATCTTCTCCGGGTTCCGCTGTGCGCGCACCCCAGGGGAGGCGTGCTGAATGTGCCGCCATCTCGGCTACCTGGGGCCGGAGCAGACGCTGCACTCGCTCGTCTATGACGGGGAGCACTCGCTGGAGAGCCAGTCGTACGCGCCGCGCATGACGCAGGGGAACCTCCTCAACGCCGACGGATACGGCGTCGGCTGGTACCAGGACGGTGAGGCGACCCGGTTCCGCCGCGCGCAGCCGATCTGGACGGACCAGTCGTTCCGCGAGGTCGCCGGGGCGGTGCGGGCGTCCTGCGCGGTCGCGGCGATCCGGTCGGCGACCGTGGGGTTCCCCGTGGACGAGTCGTGCGCCCAGCCGCTCCGCGCCGGGCGGTGGCTGTTCAGCCACAACGGGAAGATCGAGGGCTACGGCGGCGTCGAGCCGAAGCTCCGGGAACTGGCCGGGGACGTCGCCGACGTCCCCGACGCCCGCGCCCCGGTCGACTCGGCGCCGCTGTTCGCGCTCGCCGTCCGGTACTGGAAGGAGGGCATGGCGCTCGGCGACGGACTCGCCGCCGTCATCGCGGCGATCACCGCGCTCGCTCCCGGCCGCTACAACCTGCTCGCCTCCGACGGGACGTCGCTGGCCGCCACGACCTGGGGCGACTCCCTGTTCGTCCGCGCGGACGCGGACGCGATCCGGGTCGCCTCCGAGCCGCTCGACGACGACCCGTCCTGGCGCCGCGTCCCCGACCGCTCGCTCGTCACCGCCGGCCTCGCCGCCGGCGTTTCCGTAGACCCGCTGTGAAGGAGAACCACGTGGACCGGTTCCTGACCGCCGACGACCTCGCCAAGACGCTCCGCCAGGACGTCCGGGCGGGGCTCGCCGGCACGCCCAAGACCCTGCCGCCCAAGTGGTTCTACGACGAGCGCGGCAGCGCGCTCTTCGAGGAGATCACCAAGCTGGAGGAGTACTACCCGACCCGGCGGGAGCGGGAGATCCTCGTCGCGCGGGCGCCCGGGATCGCCGCCGCGACCGGCGCCCGGACGCTGCTCGAACTCGGCGCGGGGTCGGGGGAGAAGACCCGGCTGCTGCTCGACGCGCTGTCCGGCACGCTGCGCTCCTACGTGCCGGTGGACGTGAGCGGCGACTTCCTGGAGGAGGCCGCGGCCGGGATCGCCGCCGACCATCCCGGCCTCACCGTCCGGACCGTCGTCGCCGACTACGAGCAGCACCTGCACCTGCTGCCCGGCGGCGAGCGCCGGCTCATCGCCTTCCTCGGCGGGACGATCGGGAACATGCCGCCGGCCGAGCGCATCGGGTTCCTCGGCGGCGTGCGCGCCACCATGGCCGACGGGGACTTCCTGCTGGTCGGCGCCGACCTCGTCAAGGACCCCGGGCGGCTCGTCCGCGCCTACGACGACGCGGCCGGCGTCACGGCCGAGTTCAACCGGAACGTCCTGTACGTCATCAACCGGGAGCTGGACGCGGACTTCGACCCGGACGGGTTCGAGCACGTCGCGGTCTGGGACGCGGCGGAGGAGTGGATCGAGATGCGGCTCCGCTCCCTCCGGGACCAGGCCGTCCGGGTCGGCGGACTCGACCTCGACGTGTCGTTCGCGGCGGGGGAGGAGATGCGCACGGAGGTCTCCGCCAAGTTCCGGCGGGAGCGGCTGGAGGCCGAGCTGGGCGCCGCCGGGATGGAGCTCGCCGAGTTCTGGACGGACGAGGCCGGCGACTTCTCGCTCACCCTCGCGCGGCCCGCGTCGGGCTGAGCCCTCAGCCCTTGCGGACGGGGTGCGCGAGCCCCAGCCGCTTCAGGTCCGCCGCCAGGCGGGTCGCCACGTACA
Source organism: Actinomadura darangshiensis (assembly GCF_004349235.1). GTDB lineage: Bacteria > Actinomycetota > Actinomycetes > Streptosporangiales > Streptosporangiaceae > Spirillospora > Spirillospora darangshiensis. The sequence continues at coordinate 22,073 of NZ_SMKY01000068.1, forward strand.
GGTGGCCCGCCGGCGTCGGATGGGTGCGGTCCCGCTTGATCAGACGCGGCGCGTTGCCCTGCCCGGTCGCGAGGTCGCCGGTGATCCAGTGCTCGCCCATCGGGTCGACGAACGGGACGCCGAGCTGCCCGGCCAGGTTCTTCAGCGCGTCCCGGACGGCGATCGCGCCCGGCTGCGGCGTCCCCGTCCCCCAGAGCGGGCCCAGCAGGACGATGTGGGTGCCGGGCCAGCGCTGCCTGGCGCGTTCGAGCAGCAGGTGCGCCGCCGCCGCGACCCTCGGCGCCGGCGTCCGCCAGTCGTTGTGGCCGCCGGACACGATCAGCATGTCGGGCGCGGGCCGCCATCCGAGCTGGCTCTCGAACAGGCCGAGGAACGCGTGCGGGCCACGTCCCCGCACCGTGTACCCGGTGCCGGACCGCCCGCCCACGACGACCTGCCAGCCGAGCAGCCGCGCCGTCGCGGACGCGTAGGTCGACTCCGGCTCGACGCCCCGGTCGCCGACGGTGTAGCTGTCGCCGAGGAACATCACCACGGCCGGCGTGCCGCGGGGCTTCTCGCTCTTCGCCGGGCCGTCCGCGGCGGCCGGCTTGTGCACCGACCCGGCGAGCGCGGAGCAACCCGCGAGGGACAGGACCGCCACCAGGCTCAGGCACAGCATCGAAGTCGCCGCGCCGCGTCGGCCGCGGCGAGATGTCATGGAGAACCACCAATTGTTCGGGAGACGCCTCCGGCATCTTACTGACCCTCCGCCATCGCCGTGTGCGAAGCGCAATCGCGGCCTTACTTACATGTGGCGTTCACCTCCCGGATCGGGGCGGGCAACCTCGCGGCGGGAGGGTTCCGCGGTGACTCGACGGGAACGGCTGCGCGAACTCGACCTGCTGCGCTTCGCGGCGGCGCTGGCGGTGGTGCTTTACCACTTCACGGGGTTCGGCGGGGCGGGGCCGTGGCCGTCGCCCGCCCGGGACGTCTTCCCCGGGATCGCCTCGCTGACCCGGTTCGGCTACCTCGGCGTCGACCTGTTCTTCACCATCAGCGGGTTCGTGATCCTGATGAGCGCGTGGGGACGCGGCCCGGGGAAGTTCGCCATCTCGCGGGTGGTCCGGCTGATGCCCGCGTACTGGGTGAGCGTCCTGCTGGGCGGGGCCGTGTACGCGCTGTTCTCGCTGGGGCACGGCGTCCCCGGCCTGGTCGTCCCGAACCTCACCATGCTGCAGGGCGGGCTCGGCCTGCAGAACGTGGACGCCGTCTACTGGACGCTCTGGGTCGAACTGCACTTCTACGTCCTCGCCGCCGTCCTCGCGGGCATCGGGATCACCTACCGCTCCTGCCTGGTCTTCATGGCGTCCTGGATGCTCGCCGGAGTCTTCGCGGACGAGGCGGACAGCAAGCTGCTCCAGGTCATGCTGATCCCCACTTGGAGCTGCTACTTCATCGCGGGCATGGCGCTCTACATGATCCACCGGTTCGGGCCGACGCTGCTGCTCTGGGGCTACGTGGCCGCGTCCTACCTGCTTGCGCTGCGGTGGGGCGCCTGGCGTGCCGAGACCGTCTTCCGGGGCGCGAACGAGATCGTGGTCGGCGTCGTCATCACCGGGATCTTCGCGGTGATGATCCTCGTCGCGACGGGCCGGCTGCACTGGCTGCGCTGGCAGGGACTCACCGTCCTGGGAGCGCTCACGTATCCGCTGTACCTCGTGCACTCGCAGCTTGCGCTCCCTCTGCTGGACGCGCTGTATCCGCGCCTCGACAGGTGGGTCGCGCTGGCGGTGGTCGTCGGAGCCTCGCTGCTCGCGGCCTACGCGGTGCATCGCTTGGTCGAGCGTCCGGGCGCGGCATGGCTGCGCGCCCGTCTCTACGCGTCACTGAAGCCGCTGCGGCCGCCCGTGGAAGCGTCTACTTTGGTCGATCATGGCGATCGAGGTGGACGCGGCCGTGCTGGCCTCAACGGCGGTGAGCCTCGCGAACGCACGCCCGTCGACGCGGCGCGCACCTGACGGCGGGCCGCGCCGCCGCTGGGCTCGTCCGGAGACGTTCCTGCTGCTGGTCGTCGGCCTCCTCTACCTGAACCAAGTGCTCTTCACCGTGTACGTGCTGCGCGTCCACGGCGGGGACACGTCGTTCATCGGGAAGTACTTGCCGCCGGGCTATTTCGTGCTCGCGGACGGTCCGGCCATGCGCGGCCTGGCGGCGCATTTCCCGATGCCCGAACTGCTCGCGCCATCCCTCCTGCGGGTGCAGGCGTTCCTCGAACTGCCGTTCGCCCTACTCGCCTACGTAACCGTTCTCCGCTGGCTGGATCGCGGCCTGTATCGGCGTCTGGCGAGTTCATGGCTGGTGTGGGCGGCGTCGCTCTCGTACACGTTCGTCCTGTGCACGGTCGAGTGGAGCCTGCACAACCCCTACACGGTGGACGACATCGTGATCCGGCTCTGCTCCGCCGTGCTCACGCCCCTCCTCCTCCAATGGCTTGCCAGGCGGGAGGAGGAGGGTTCCGAGCGTGTTTCGTTCGCGCGGATGCTCCTCTTCGCAGCGTCTGTCTGGGCCCTCGGGCATCTCGTGCTGTCCGTGTACGACACCGCCCTGCTCTACAACCTGGGCCACCTGGGCGGGCGCCTTCCAGGCGCGATGGCCGCTCTGGGCGTTCTCGTCGCAGCGCGCTGGGCCTCACCACGCCTGGCCTGGGGCCAAGCGGGCCCGGCCCTGACGTCGATCGTCGCCGGCTTGCGCTGGGCGCTGCTCCTCTTCTTCGTTCCGGCGCTCGCCGTCCGGTACGGGGTGAACTTCGGCTCGCCCCTCATCGCCGCGGCGGCCGGTCTGCTCGTGTGCCTGGTGGCCGCCGCCTGCACCCTGCGAGAAGTGCTCGGCGATGCGGGGACGACCCGCCGCCTCCTCTGGGCCGGCCAGGTCGTCGTCGCTCTCCTGGCCGGCGCCGTCACCGGCTATGCCGCCGTCCGCCTCGTGGCCGACACCTACTACGAGGCGGGCCTGCTCCGAGGCGCGGCACTCTGCTTCGCCGTGGTCGTCGGTGTCTGCGCCCTCACCGACCGCCGCCTCCCGCGCGGGCGCGGAGACTCCGGACTGCCGCCGTGATCCCCTTCTTGTCGTAGCCGCCGGTCGGCATGGTGGCGCCGTGGACGTGGCGGACGATGTGACACATCCGGGACGGGGTGCGCTGAGGGGGTATGGGCGTCCGGCCGATGTGAGCGGGCTTCGGCCGGACGCGCATCCTCCGCCGGGCCCGTCTCCCCCGGTCGGGCCCGACGGAGGTTCCAGCGCGGAGGTTCCGGCGCAGTAGTTCCAGCTCAGTCGATCCGGCTCAGTCCTGGGGCTGAAGCTCCTCGGTGTAGCTGACCGACAGGCGGCGCATCAGGCCCGACTCGTCGATGGAGTACTGGCCGAGGCGCCACAGCGGCGGCGAGTAGGCGTGGATGGAGACGCTGGCGTCGTCGATGCCCGTCAGCCGGTGGATGTGGTCGGGGCCGAAGCAGAACGAGCCGCCGTCCTTGACCACGGTGCGCATGGGCTCGCCGCCGATGCGGGGGTTGTTCTCCTCGATCGCCCCGGCGACGACGCGGACGGCCCCCGAGGAGACGTCGTGGTCGTGCCAGCCGGTGTCGTTCTCCGGCGTCCAGCAGAGCAGGTACACGTCCACGTGCTCGTCCCGGTAGAGGGAGGCGTAGTGGCGCCGGCCCTCGGGGAACGCGACGTGCTGCCGCCACAGGCCGGGCCGGTCGGCGAGGTCGTCGACCAGCTCCCGCAGCTCGCGCTTGTCGAGGGGGCGGCCGGGCGGGTGCTCGAAGCCGGCGGCGCGGGGCAGGACCTCGGAAGACACGGGTTCGCTCCTCTCCGAAACTGTTGGAGGGCGCGGTCCGCTAAGCCCGGAACCCGCCGGAAAAGGGCTGGCCAGGCTTCTGAACCGCATCAGTTAACCGTTTCAGTGAACCGGTTCAGGAGGTGATTCGTCAAGTGCGGCTCCCCTGCTTTGTCGGCGGCGGCCTCTAGGGTTGGAGGGATGTCGGAGAAGCGCAAGCGCGCGACCATCCGGGAAGTGGCGCAGGCGACGGGTTTGTCGCCCGCGGCCGTGTCGTACGCGTTGCGCGGCATCCAGACGTCGGAGGAGACGCAGGAGCGGGTCCGCGCGGCGGCGCAGCGGCTCGGCTACGAGGCCCACCCGATCGCGCGGGCCCTCGCCAGCGGCCGCACCGACCAGGTCGGCCTGCTCTGCGGCTCGCTGGAGGACTACTGGCAGCAGTCCCTCGCGGTCGGCATCGGCCGGGCGCTGCTCGCCCGCGACCGCTACGCCCTGATCGTGGACGCCGGCGGCGATCCCGACCGGGAGCTGGCCCTCGCCCGGCGGCTGCGCGACCAGCGGGTCGACGGCCTGATCGTCCAGCCGCTCGACCCGTCCGCCGCCCTGTGGACGGAGCTCGCCGGCACGATCCCCGTCGTGTCCATCGGCGACGCGCTGCACGGCGGCCAGGCCCAGGGCGAGGTCGTGTTCGACAACCGGCGCGGCGTCACGCTCGCGCTGGAGCACCTGCGCGAGCTCGGGCACCAGCGCGTCACCGTGTTCACCCCGACCGGCGCCAGCACCCCCGACCGCCCGGCCGACGTGCACGTCAACGCCGAGGCCGAGCGGCTCGGGCTGCGGGTCGACGTGGTCGTCGTGCCGCAGTCCCTGGCCGCGGCGACCGAGGTCGCGCTGCGGGTGCTCGGCGGCCCCGACCGTCCCTCGGCCGTGTTCTGCTTCGCCGACTCGATCGCCTACGGCGTCTACGCCGCCACCCGCGAGCTGGGCCTCGCCGTGCCCGGCGACGTCGCCGTCTGCGGGTACGACAACCACCCGATGTCGGCGCTGCTCACCCCGCCGCTCACCAGCGTCGACTGGGACATCGACGGCATCGTCCACTCCGCCGTCCGGCTCGTCGTCGACGTCATCGACGGCAAGCCCCGCAAGCGCAGGGTCGTGCGCGAGCCGTCCCTGCGCGTCCGCGCCTCCACCGGCGAGACCGTCCCGGCGGGCTGAGGGTCACGGATGGAGCCGGGCCAGGTGGGGGAGGAGGTCCGCGGCGGCGGCGATGTCGGTGTCCAGCGGACGGTCCTCGATGCGCGGGTCGAGGACGGCGACCGCCATGTCGGACGCCGACCTGAGCGACCCGCCCGACGGCGCCCGCCCCTGCATCCGCAGCGCCCGGACGGCGGCGACCAGCTCGCAGCCGAGGCCGAGCCGGTAGGCGGCGACGGCGTCGGTCGTCGCGCGCGCCGACTGGGTGGAGAAGCCCGCGTGCTCCTCGACGCCGCGCGACAGCACCGCGCTGCCCAGCGCCGCCGGGGTCGCGAGGCGCCGCACGTCCGCGAGGCACGAATGCGCCACGTACTCCAGGATCATGATCCCGGACGACGCCTCGGTCTCCCCCTGGAACGGGTACAGGCCGGTGAACGACGGCTCGGCGAGCGTCCCGAGGCGGGCGGCCGCCAGCGCCATCGTCTGGAACAGGGCGGCGCGGGCCGCGTCCAGGGCGAGGCCGGCGTAGGCGGTGTGGAAGTTGCCGTTGTGCCAGACCGTCCGCCCGGGGACGTCCACGAGGGGGTTCTCGGCGGCGGCGTTGATCTCGCGGGTGACGACCGCCTCGGCGTACCCGGCGGCCTCCAGCGCCGGCCCGTGCACCTGCGGGAACGCCCGGTACCCGTACGGGTCCTGGATGCGCATCGGGGCGGGCTGGTCGAAGGCGAGCAGCGCCCGCATCGCCGCCGCGGCCTCCTGCTGGCCCGGGTGCGGGCACGCGTCCTGCACCGGCTGCGCGTACGGCTCCCCGGATCCCCGCACGGCGAAGTGCGACAGCGCCGCCACGACCGTCGAGGCGCGGAGCATGTCCCGCAGGTCGGCGGCCGCGAGCGCCGCCTCCCCGAGCGTGGCCGCGTTCGAGCTGATGAACGCCAGCGCGTCGGCGGACCGGAGCCGGTAGCCGGGGCCCCGCTCGGGGGCGCCGTCCGGCCCCGCCAGCCACGCCCGCTCTCCCAGCAGGCACAGCGCGGTCGACGCCAGCGCCGTCAGGTCGCCGGTCCCGATCGCCCCGTACACCGGCACTGGAGGAAGCAGGCCCAGGTTGAGGACGTCCGTCAGGGCCTGCAGCGCGCCCGGTTCCACCCCCGACCCACCTGCCGCGATCTGGTTCAGCCGGACGGTCAGCATCGCCCTGACGATCTCCGGCGCGACCAGCGGCCCCGCCCCCGCCGCGTGGCTGCGCAGCAGGCGCAGGCCGTGCGCGTCGGCGTCCTCCCACTCCACGTCGACGACGCGGTTCGCGCCGACGCCGGTCGTCCGCCCGTACACCGGCTGCGATCCGGCGACCTCGCGGGCCACCCGCCACGCGGCACGGGCCCGGTCGGCGCCCGCCGCCGCCATGACGACCGTCACATCCTCGCGAGCCGCGCGTACCACCTGCGCGCAGGTGAGATTCGTCCCATCGATAACGATTCGGCTGTTCTCCACGCCGCAACGCTACTTTCCCTGGATTCCCGGTAGTTATGCTCCACATCCGAAGTTCCGGACACGCCGGGGCACTGAGATGACGGTACCCATTGGTTACGGTTGGGTAGTAGGCCGAATTCGATCATCGGCGTCACGGGCGCCCGGCGAGGACGTGAATCGTTGATCACCTTTGAGGGCGTCACCAAGCGCTACCCCGGAGGCACCGTCGCGCTCGACGACGTGAGCCTCGACTGCCCCACGGGCCGCATCACCGTGTTCGTCGGCACGTCCGGCGGCGGCAAGACCACCGCGCTGCGGACCATCAACCGGATGGTCGAGCCCACCTCGGGGCGCGTGCTCATCGACGGGCAGGACGTCCGCGAGCGCAAGCCCGCCGAGCTGCGGCGCGGCATCGGCTACGTCATCCAGCACGCCGGGCTGTTCCCGCACCGCACCATCCTGAACAACATCACGACCGTCCCGGACCTGGTCGGCTGGAACAAGAAGAAGGCGCGGGACCGGGCCCTGGAGCTGATGGAGCGGGTCGGGCTCGAACCGGCCATGGCCAAGCGCTACCCGTTCCAGCTGTCCGGCGGCCAGCAGCAGCGCGTCGGCGTCGCCCGCGCGCTCGCCGCCGACCCGCCGATCATGCTGATGGACGAGCCGTTCAGCGCCGTCGACCCCGTCGTCCGCGCCGAGCTGCAGGACGAGTTCCTCCGCCTCCAGGACGAGCTGCACAAGACGATCGTGTTCGTCACCCACGACATCGACGAGGCGATCAAGCTCGGCGACCGGATCGCGGTGTTCCAGACCGGCGGCAAGCTCGTCCAGCTCGACAGCCCCGAGAACCTGCTCGCCCACCCCGCCGACGACTTCGTCGCCGGCTTCATCGGCCAGAACCGCGGCATCCGCACCCTCTCCTTCGCGGCGACGGACGGGCTGCGGCTGAGCGACGAGGCGGTCCGCCCCGCGAGCGCCGACGCGGCGGAGGCCGCCGGACCGGAATGGGTGCTCGTCGTCGACGACGACCGGCGCCCGCTGGGCTGGGCCCGTACGGCGGAGGCCGCCGGGCCGCTCGGAGAGGCGCGGCTCAGCCCGGTCGGCCCCACCTTCCAGGTCGGGACCGACTCCGTGCGGGTCGCGCTCGACGCGGCGGTCCTGTCCCCGTCCGGTCTGGCCGTCGGCGTCGACGACTCCGGCGCCGTGGTCGGCACCGCCGCGGGCACCGATCTGCTGACCGTGCCCACCCACGGCACCCGGGACGGAACGGACGCCGACGACGACGCCCCGACGCTCTCCAAGGAGGGCGGCTGATGGACATCGACTGGGGCTGGATCGGCGAGCACACCGACACGCTCTCCGAGCACGCCCTCATCCACCTGCGGCTGGCGCTGCTCCCGGTCGTGTTCGGCCTGGTCATCTCGCTGCCGCTCGGCGTGCTGTGCCGCCGCTGGGGCTGGCTCTACCCGCCGACGCTGACGATCGCGAACATCCTGTACGCGATCCCGTCGCTCGCCCTCTTCATGATCTTCATCCAGTACACCGGGCTGACGGCGTCCACCGTCATGATCCCGCTGACCCTGTACAGCCTGTCGGTGCTGGTGCCGAACGTGGTGGACGGGCTCGCGTCGGTGTCCGAACCCGTCCGGCAGGCGGCCACCGCGATGGGCTTCGGCCCGCTGCGCCGCCTCATGCGGGTCGAGCTGCCGATCGCGGTGCCCATCGTCATCGCCGGGACGCGCGTCGCGGCCGTCTCGTCCATCAGCCTCGTCGCCGTCGGCCAGCTGATCGGGCAGGGCGGGCTCGGCTACGACATCATCCGCGGCTACCAGCTGCAGTTCCAGACGCAGATCGTCGCCGCCACCGTCCTGATCGTCCTGCTGGCCCTGGTCACGGACGCGATCCTGGTCACCGTCCAACGCCTGCTCACCCCGTGGGCCCGAGCGCGGGTGAAGTCATGAACGATTTGTGGAACCAAGTCGACCTGTTCTGGACGTGGCTGACGGCGTCCTCGCAGTGGCACGGCGGCGACGGCATCCCGCACCGCCTGCTCCAGCACGTCTACTACAGCGGCGTGTCGCTGGCCTGCGCCGCCGTGATCGGCCTGGCGCTCGGCCTCATCGTCGGGCACACCGGACGCGGCGGCTTCCTCGCGATCACCGTGGCGAACATCGCCCGCGCCGTCCCCACCTTCGGCCTGGTGCTGTTCGTCGTGGTGATCGAGTACAGCATCACCCCGGTCCTGATCGCGCTCGTGGCGCTGGCCGTCCCGCCGATCCTGGTCAACACCTTCGAGGGCGTCCGGGGCGTGGACGCCGACGCCAAGGACGCGGCCCGCGGCATGGGCATGACGGGGTGGGGCGTGCTGTGGCAGGTCGAGCTGCCGATGGCGCTGCCGCTGATCCTGCTGGGGCTCCGCACGTCCGCGATCCAGGTCGTCGCCACCGCCACCATCGCCGCCTACCCCGGTTTCGGCGGCCTCGGCCGCTACATCATCGACGGCCTGGCCCGCAACGACTACCAGCTCGTCGTCGGGGGCACCGTCCTGGTGGTGCTGCTCGCGGTGATCGTCCAGCTGGTCTTCGCGGCGCTGCGCCGCCTCGTCATCTCGCCGGGACTGCTCGGCTCCGCCAGTTCCTCCTGAACCAAAGGAAAATAGGACCATGAAGAAACTCATCCGTGGCGCGGTCGTCGGCCTGGTGGCCGCCCTGACGCTGTCCGCCTGCGGCAGCGGGGACTCCGGCGACGACAAGAACCCCCTCTCCGGCGGCGGCGAGAGCGGCACCGTCACCGTCGGCGGCGCCAACTTCCCGGAGAGCAACCTGCTCGGCGAGCTGTACGCGCAGGCCCTGGAAGCCAAGGACATCAAGGTCACCCGCAAGTTCAACATCGGCGCCCGCGAGATCTACTACGACCAGGTCGTCAAGGGCGGCATCAGCGTCATCCCCGAGTACAACGGGGCCCTGCTGACCACCTCGGTCGACAAGAGCAGCACCGCCGCCACCACCGAGGACATCAACGCGGCCCTCAAGGCGAAGCTGCCGTCCGGCGTCGAGGTCCTGAACTCGGCGCAGGCCGAGGACAAGGACTCCGTCACCGTCAACCCGCAGACGGCCGCCAAGTACAACCTGAAGTCCATCGCCGACCTGAAGCCGGTCGCCAAGGACCTCACCATCGCCGGGCCGTCGGAGTTCAAGACCCGGCAGCAGGGCCTCGTCGGCCTCAAGAAGGTCTACGGCCTCGACTTCAAGAAGTTCCAGCCGTTCGACGCCGGCGCCCAGGCCACCCTGGTGAAGCTCCTCACCGAGAACAAGATCCAGGCCGCCGACCTGTTCACCACCGACCCGACGATCCAGCAGAACAAGCTCGTCGTCCTCGAAGACCCGCAGAACGTGTTCAGCGCGCAGAACGTCACGCCGCTGATCAACAAGTCCGCGGTGAACGACCAGGCGAAGGCGGCCCTGAACGCCGTCTCCGCCAAGCTCACCACGCAGGACCTCCTCGACATGATGAAGCGCATCTCCATCGACAAGGACGACCAGGAGAAGGTCGCCGAAGACTGGCTGAAGAAGTCGGGCCTCGCCTGACCTTCCCGTCCTCCGACGGCCGAGTTCGCTTCGCGGGCTCGGCCGTCCGCGGTTCGGGCCGCGCCTGGCGGGAAGTGATCCCCGATGGTCGAGTGGACACTTCGCCACGGCTTCGCCGGCACTCTCGGAGAGGTGCGCTGGGACCGGCTGGGCGACCCGGACGCCGCCCCTCTCGTCCTGCTGCACGGCACACCGTTCTCGTCGTTCATCTGGCGCGACGTCGCCCGTGCCCTGGCCGTCCGCCGGTCGGTGTACGTCTTCGACATGCCCGGCTACGGCTCGTCCTCCATGTCCGGAGACCAGGACCTCTCGCTGGACGCCCTCGCCGGAGTCTTCGCCGAACTCCTAGCGCACTGGGGCCTGGACCGCCCCGACGTGGTCGCCCATGACTCAGGCGGCGCGATCGCACTCGGCGCACACGTGGACCGCGGCGTCCCGTACCGGCGTCTCGCCCTGGTGGACGCGGTCTCGCTGCCGCCGTGGGGGAGCGAGTTCTTCACCGTGGTCGGCGAGAACGCCGACGTGTTCCGGCAGCTACCAGGGCCGTTGCACAGGGCGTTGCTGCGCGAGTACGTCACCACCGCCAGCTCTCCGGGTCTGCACCCGTACGTGTTGGACGCGTTGACGGCCCCGTGGCTCGGCCCTGAGGGACAGGCGGCCTTCTACCGCCAACTCGTCCAGCGCCGCGCGGACGAGTCGTACATCGACCGCATCCGGGACGGTTACGCGGCCATCGACCTTCCCGTCCTGGTGTGCTGGGGCGCCGACGACGATTGGGTCCCCGCAGAGCGCGGCCGCGAACTCGCCGCTTTGATCCCGGGCGCCGACCTGCACGTCGTCCCGGTCGCCGGCCACCTGCTCCCCGAAGACCGTCCCGCCGAACTGGCGGCCGCCGTCCTAGGCTTCCTTGGGGACGCCTGAATTCCAGTGGTGACCTAGGCGGCGTCGATGTCGTCGACGAAGTCGAGGACGGCCTTCGCCAGCTCTTCGGGCGCTTCCATCGCGGCGTAGTGGCCGACGCCGTCGAGTTGGACGGAAGTGATCGCCGACGAGGCGGCCTGGGACATGGTGTCGGCGGTGAACGGGCCGCCGCCGGCGCCGACCGCGAGCACGGGCACGGTCAGCCCCGGGGACTCGGCGAGGGCCTGGAGCTCGGGGCCTTCCCGAAGCAACGACCGGTAGATACCGGCCGCGCCGCGCCAGCCGTCCGGGCGTGCGTAGGTGCGGGCGAAGTCGTCGATGTCGGCATCGGTGACCGCGCCCGGGACGGCGGTCATGGACGGGAACGCGTACTGCCTGAGGAACTCGCGCTCGCGGCCGGCCAGGAGCATCTCGGGAATGCCGGGCGCGGCGAGGACCCCGATGTGCCAGGCGCCGCCGCGGGCGACGTCGGCCAGCGTCTCCCAGCCGAACCCGGGCAGGCCCGTCTCGATGGCGGTGAGGCTGAGCACGTCCTCCGGGTGGGTGACGGCCAGCCGGAAGACCGCCGCCCCGCTGACGTCCTGCCCGGTCAGGTGGACCGGGCCGAGGCCGAGGTGGGCGATCAGCTGGTGCAGGTCCTCGGCCGAGGTCGTGCTGTCGTGGTCGCCTGGCGCGGTGTCGGAGTCACCGAAGCCGCGCAGGTCGACGGCGAAGACCCGGTGGCCGGCGGCGAGCAGGGGGATGAGCTTGCGGAAGGCCCGCCAGGTCTCGGGGAACCCGTGGACCAGCAGGAGCGGGGACCCGGTGGTCCCGGCGGCGGCGTAATGCAGGGTCGTTCCGTTGACGTGGGCGCGGTGGTGGGTGATCGGGGGGACGGTGAGGGCCGCTGGTGCGGTGGCCATGCCTCTCTCCTTATTTCGACAGCCTGGCTGTCCAATAATAGACAGCTAGGCTGTCTTTTGTCGAGGGTCATATCCTTCTCGCATGTCTCGCTCTGGCGCTGATCTCGCGCTACTGCTGCTGGGGGGCTTCCGCACGCTCGTGGACGCCGCGACCGCCGAGCTGGCCGACCGCGGCTACGAGGACGTGCGTCCTGTTCATGACTTCGCCATACGGGCCATCGCCGACGGAGCCGACAGCGCCTCAGAGCTGGCCCGCCGCTTGTCGATCACCAAGCAGTCGGCCGCCAAGACCATCACGGTCCTGCAGGAGCGCGGGTACATCGCCCGCGACACCGACCCGCGCGACGCCCGCCGCAAGCGCCTTCAGGTGACCGAACTCGGCTTCGACGTGCTGCGCCAGGGCGAGACGATCTTCGAGGAGCTCCGCGATCAGTGGGCGCGGCGAATCGGCGCCGCCGAGCTGGAGAGCATCGAAAGACACCTCACGGCGCTGGTGGGCGCCCAGCCGGTGCGCTTCGACACACCGGCCTGGATCGCCCGCGACATGGGCGAACCGGCCTGAGCCGGGCGGCGGACGGGCGGGTCCGGATGGATGCGTGGGCGAGCCGGGCGCTTCGGGACCGCAGGTCGTCCGAAGGCGCTCGGCTCGGTTCCGCGCTACCGCGTGGTGCACACCCAGGTGACCTGGCGGCCGCCGCCCGCGTTGGAGATCGCGTTCCGCTGGGCCTCGGACCGCGTGTCGCCGTGGCCGCCCCAGTACCTCCTGGTGCCGGAGTTGTACGCGACCGCGCCGCAGCCGTTGACGAAGCTCGTGAGGACCTTGCAGCCGGAATCCCGGCACTTGCTCAGCGCGTGCTGGCGGGCCGCGGACGCGGTGCTGTAGTCCCAGGCCCTGCCGATGGCGCCCCTACCTCCCACGGCGATGGCCCCGTAGTACCTGCGGGGCGGTGAGTACGTGGTCGTCGGGGCGGACGGCGAGTACGGGCTCAGCGGCTCCCGGCTGTAGGTGGGCGGAGTCCGCAGGGGCGAGTATGTGGGCAGCGAGCTCGCCGTCCGCCCCGACGAGTCGGCGACGGCGAACAGCCACACGAGGACGCCGCCGCCGACCAGCACCACGAAGGCCACGACGGCCACGATGATGATGACCGGCCCAGAGTTGTTCGGCCGGCGTGGAGGGCCGGGCGGCCTCCAACCGGGAGGTCCGCCCGGCGGCGGTCCCCATCCCGGAGGGCCCGCCGGAGGCCGAGGAGGGATGCCGCCAGGCGGCGGAGGTGGAGGTTGCATGTGACCGCTCCCCGAAACATGTCGATAGCCGGAAGATCATAGCGATTTCCCCCTTGGACGGAGAAAGGGCCCATACGGTGCGGGTAAAGGCTCAAGGTGGGGGGTGTGATCTACCTCACAACGCCGCGTTCGCCCCGGCGGCGGGCGAGGACGTGCCATGACCGCCGGGCGCGAACGGGCCGGCGGCACCGGTGGGCCGTTATCGTCGGACGATGGCTGAGGTGATCATCGAGGCCCGCGGTGTCGCCGTGGAGCTGGGCGGGGCGCCGATTCTGAGCGGCGTGGACC
>NZ_SMKY01000069.1 GCF_004349235.1 Actinomadura darangshiensis
GGCGCTGGTGGCCGACCGGCGGGCCAGGGCCGCGGACGTGCTCCGCGCCGCGGGCGGCGAGCCCCTCGGCAGCGGGCCGGGGGAGAAGTGGGAGCACGGCCGATTCAACGCCCCCTACCTGCGCGACTCGCTGCTGGACGTGGGCGCGTTCGTGGAGACGCTGGAGACCGCGGCGTTCTGGTCGGACGTCCCCGCGCTGTACGAGGCCGTCCGGCAGGCCCTCATCGGGACCCTGGCGAGCGCGGGGACGCCGCCGCTCGTGATGTGCCACGTCTCGCACACCTACCCGTCCGGTGCGTCCCTGTACTTCACCGTCGTGTCCGCGCAGGGCGAGGACCCGGTCGAGCACTGGGGCGGGGCCAAACGCGCGGCGAACGACGCGATCCTCGGCGCGGGCGGGACGATCAGCCACCACCACGGCGTGGGCACCGACCACCGCGACTGGTACGCCCGCGAGATCGGGCCGCTGGGCGCGGCCGTGCTCCGCGCCGTCAAGGACCGGCTCGATCCGGCCGGCATCCTCAACCCGGGCGTCCTGGTGGCCCCGGAACGGACGGAGTGACCGTCATGCGCGCGTTCACCGCGATCGTCAACCCGGCGGCGGGCGGGTCCGCGTCCGCCTCGTGCATGATGCCGCTGGGCCGGCTGCTGCGCGACGCGGGCGCCGAGGTCGACGTCGAGTACAGCCGCGGGATGGAGCACGCCGCCGCCGTCGCGCGCGGCGCCGCCGAGGCCGGGCGCGTGGCCCTCGGCGTCGGCGGGGACGGCATGGTCGGCTGCGTCGGCGGGGCCCTGGCCGGGACGGGTGCGGTCTTCGGCATCGTGCCGGCCGGGCGGGGCAACGACTTCGCGCGGCAGCTCGGCGTCCCGTCCGACGCCGGGCTGCTCGCCCCGCTGCTGCTGGAGGGCGAGCCCCGCGCGGTGGACGCCATCGACGCCAACGGGACGGCCGTCCTCGGCAGCGTCTACGCGGGCGTGGACGCGGTCGCCAACGACAACGCCAACCGGACGCGGCTGCTGCGCGGGTCCGCCGCCTACTACGTCGGGGCGCTGCGCGCGATCGTCTCCTGGCGGCCCGCCGACTACGTGATCACCGTTGACGGCGCGGAGCACCGGCGGGAGGGCTACACGGTCGTCGCCGCCAACTCCGGCTACTACGGCTTCGGCAAGCACATCGCCCCCGACGCGCGCGTCGACGACGGGCTGCTCGACGTCGTCCTGATCCGGAAGGCCCCGAAGACGCTGTTCTTCTCCGTCATGCGGGAGCTGGAGAGCGGCACCCACGTCCGGCGGCCGGAGGTGGAGGTCATGCGCGGCCGGGAGGTCCGCATCGAGCTCGCGGGCACCGGCAGGACGCTCCCGTACGGCGCGGACGGCGAGCTGCCCGGCGTCCTCCCCGTCACCGCCAAAGTGCTGCCCGGCGCCCTCCGGGTCCTGGCCCCCTGACCTGCGGATTACGGGGACCCGCCGAGGTTTGGCCCGGTCGTTTGGGACGGTTTACGCCCCCATTACGGCCCTCCGGCTAACGTCGTTTACGTCCCGCTTTCGGGACCTAGGGGCCGTCTGTGGAGTCATCATGGGAGGCGTACGCACCGCGTCGCCGTTCTGGGGGGACTCATGATGACCGCGGGCGCCCTCGCCGTGGTGGCGCCGGTGTCCCTGGGGGTGGCGCCGGCGTCCACCACGCCCAGCTGATCCGCGCGCATCACGAAGTGGTGCGCGCGAAGCGTGTCGCTTGACGCCGCGATCACCTCCGGACAGGCTGTGAGGACCCCCTCACCCCCTGGCCGGAGGCGTTCTGTGTGTGCCGAGGTTTCCCCCGGACCCGACAACTCGCGGACGTCCGAGGCGGGCGCCGGATGGGTCTGCCAGAGGCCCGGCACGTTCAACGACCTGCTGCCCGAGCGCGTCGCCGGCTTCTCCTGGCGCCGCCCGTCGGTGCTGTGGCGGTCGCGCAACGACGTGATCGCGCGGCTGTTCGGCGACCCCGTGGACGCGATCCGGCGCCGCTGCGTCGCCGCCCTGCGCGAGCGCGGCACGCCGGCCGCGTTCACCGTGCACCGTTCGGCGGCGGAGTTCTCGTTCGCGCTGCTCGGCGACACCGGTGAGGGCGACCGATCGCAGTACGCGGTGGTCCCGCCGCTGCTGCACGCCGCCGCCGGCACCGACTTCATGATCATCGCCAGCGACGTGATCTACCCGACCGGGGACGCGGGGGAGTACCCCGAGAAGTTCTTCCGCCCCTACCGGGACTACCCGGCCCCCATCTACGCCGTGCCCGGCAACCACGACTGGTACGACGGCCTGCGCGGGTTCCTTCACGTCTTCTGCGACCTGGACGCGGACTGCTCGCCGCCGCCGTGGCGCGGCGCGCTCTCCTTCCTGCCGCGCCTGCTCTGGCGCCACTCCGGCGAGGTCGACCGGCGCGCGCTCGCGGAGGCCCGCGGGCTGTACCGGGGCGCGCCCGGCCAGCAGGGCGGGCAGCCGGGGCCGTACTGGGCGATCGACACCCCCGCGCTGCGCGTCATCGGTATCGACACCGGGATCACCGGCGTCCTCGACCGCGACCAGGGCCGCTGGCTGCGCGAGGTGTCCGGGGGGCCGAAACCCAAGCTGCTGGTGACCGGAAAACCCCTGTACGTGGACGACGATCACCGCCCCGGGCCGATCCGGGGCGGCGGGACGGTCGACGAGATCGTCCAGGACCCGGCGCACAACTTCGTGGCCGCGATCGGCGGCGACATCCACAACTACCAGCGCTACCCGAAGCGGACCGGGGACGACCGGACGATCCAGTACATCGTCTCCGGCGGCGGCGGCGCGTTCATGCACGCGACCCACACCATCCCGCGCACGCGGGTCGTGGCGGAGGACGAGTTCCGCTGCTACCCGCTGCGCGGCGACTCCCTCTCCCGCTACAGCAAGCTGTACGGCCGGTGGCTGCGGCTCCCGAAGCTCTTCGAGCTGACCCCGGAGGAGGCCACCGCCGCCGTCCGGCACCGGCTCGACATCAAACCGGGACGCGGCTACGACGGGCCTGAGCCGTCCCGCCGCGCGCGTTTCGTCGCGGCCGTCCTCGGCGTCCCCCGCGACGGCCGCCGCCGCCCACGCTTCCTGCGGTTCCCCGTGCACAGGGTGCCGCAGCGGTTCCGCTCGGAACTCGCCGACTGGGACCGGCCGCCGTTCTTCAAGAGCTTCCTGCGCCTGGACGTCACGGAGTCGCAGCTCCGCATCCGTTGCTATGCGGCGACGGGCTGCGGCGACCACGAGACGGCACCGCCGTGCGAGGACGAGGTGACGATTCCGTTGCGATAGTGCCTCGGCAACGTGAATTCACCACTATTGAGTGGAAAGTCGTTGATCTTCCCCCACGGGGTGCACTCCTACCGTTACAGTCGTGTGCTCACCAGCCCGGTGAACGGTAACGGACGGTCGGCCGGAAAACGACCGCGTCCTTCAGGAGCTTCTCAATGAGTTACCCCCAGCAGGGGCAGGGCCACCACCCTCAGCAGCAGCAACAGCAGCAGGGGTACCAGGGCGGCTACGCGCCCGCCCCCGTCCAGCAGCAGCAGGCGCCCGCCGCCCGCGGCGCCGGCGCCAACATGAAGCGCCGCAACCCGATCGGCGCCTGGCTCGGCCTGCCGATGATCACGTTCGGCATCTACGGCCTCGTCTGGTTCTTCAAGGTCCACAACGAGCTGCACGAGTACGACCGCCGCATCGACAACGCCGCGACCAACGCGCTGCTGTCCATGCTGTTCGGCGGCATCACCCTCGGCATCTGGCCCCTCGTGATGTGGGTCAAGCTCGGCGGCCGCATCGCCGAGGCCCAGCGCGCCGCCGGCCTGCAGCCCAGCTGCAGCGGCGGCATGGGCTTCCTGCTCGGCATCCTCGGCTTCGGCGTGCTGTACTACCAGCTCCAGCTCAACAAGATCGTCGACCGCTACGGCGACACCCCCGCGGGCCAGCAGGTCTCCCTGGTGGCGTGACTCATTGCATTTCTCTCCTCCTTCGGGCCTTGAAGGCCCTCCATCGTCGAGAAATGCGCGCGATCGCTGCATCGCTCCGGCTCGCCTAGCGGCTCGCTGCGCGATCAGGTTTCTCGCAGGCTCGAAACCTGCCTTCGGACGCGATCGCAGCGGCTGAGGTCGATGGCGGCTGAGGTTCAAACGCAAAACGCTGGATGACCAGCGGGCCGCGGCCCTGGCCTGCTGAATGAGATCGCATAAGGCCCCTCCGGGCGTACGGCTCCCGGAGGGGCCTTTGCGTGCTCGGTTCTGTCGGTGGGTGGAGCGACAATGGGGCCGTGAGGATCGCGGTGGCCGCTGGACCCGGGGGCGGGGGAGTGCTGCGGGTGCTCGCCGAGGACGGGACGCCTGCCGAGGAGGTCCTGGACGTCTCCGACCTGGTCGCGTCGATCGCTGAGCGGGAGCGGGCCGACTCGCCGCGGTGGGTGTGGGCGTCCACGGCGCGGCTCTACCCCCGGCTGCTCGGCGCGGGTGTGCGGGTCGCCCGCTGCCATGACCTTGAGCTGGTCGAGAGCCTGCTGCTCGGCCATGCCGGACGGTACGGGGAGCCGCGTTCGGTTCCGGCGGCCTGGGCGCGGCTGCGCGGCGAGCCGGTGCCGGCCGACCGTCCGCCGCCCCAGGAGGAGACCGCGCAGGCGTCGCTGTTCGACGACGACACCCGCGACCGGGACGAGCCCGCCGACGACATCGGCCAGATCGTCGCGGTGCACGCCGAGCAGCAGCGGGCCGCCGCGAAGCTGGACGGGTTCGCGCTCCTGGCCGCGGCGGAGTCGGTGGGGTCACTGGTGGCCGCCGAGATGAGCCACGACGGGCTGCCCTGGTCGGCCGGCGAGCATGACGCGCTCCTCACCGAACTGCTGGGGCCGCGTCCCTCGGGAGGTCTCCGGCCGCGCCGGCTGCAGGACCTCGCCGACCGGATCAGCGCCGCCTTCGGCGGCCGTGTGCACGTCAACCCCGATTCTCCGGCGCAGATCCTCAAGGCGTTCGCGGCGGCGGGGCTGCCGGTGCCGTCCACGCGTGCGCACGTGCTCAAGCAGCTCGACCACCCGGCCGTCCCGCTGCTGCTGGAGTACAAGGAGCTCGCGCGCGTGCACGCGGCGCACGGCTGGACGTGGCTCGACACGTGGGTGAGCGGCGGCCGGTTCCGTCCCGAGTACGTGGTCGGCGGCGTGGTGTCGGGGCGGTGGGCGACGAGCGGCGGCGGCGCGCTGCAGATCCCGCGCGTCCTGCGCAAGGCCGTCGTCGCCGACCCGGGCTGGGCGCTGGTCGTCGCCGACGCGGCGCAGCTCGAACCGCGGGTGCTGGCGGCCCTGGCCGGCGACCGCGCGTTCACCGAGGCCGCCGCGCACGGCGACCTCTACGCGGCGCTCTCCGACGCCTTCCACGACGACGGCGACGGCAGGAGCGCGCGCGACAAGGCCAAGATCGCGCTGCTGTCCGCCATGTACGGGGGCGGGACGGGGGAGGCGGTGCAGCTCCTCGGCATCCTCAAGAGCCGGTTCCCGGAGGCGTTCGAGTACGTGGAGGCCGCCGCGCGGGCGGGGGAGCGCGGCCGGCTCGTCCGGTCCCGGCTCGGCCGCACCTGCCCGCCGCCGTCGGCCGGCTGGCGCGAGCTGACCTCGGCCGGCGACGACACCGCACCGGACGCCCGGCAGGGTACGGCGGCCCAGGCGCTGCGCAGCCGCGGCCGGTTCACCCGCAACTTCGTCGTCCAGGCCACCGCCGCCGACTGGGCGCTCGCCCTCCTCGGCTCCCTGCGCCGCCGCCTCACCCCGCTGGACGCCCCGCGGCTGGTGTTCTTCCAGCACGACGAGGTCATCGTGCACACCCCCGCCGAGCTGGCCGGGGAGGTCACCGAGGCCGTCCACGCCGCGGCGCTGGAGGCCCGCCGCCTCCTGTTCGGTGACACCCCCGTCGTGTTCCCCATGGAGATCGCGGTCGTGGACCGCTACGCCGACGCCAAGTGAGCGGCCAGCGCGCGGACCGTGTTGGCGGCGGCGAACGCGTGCCCCCGGGCGTTGAGGTGCAGCTGGTCGCCGCTGTAGATGCCGGGGTCGGCGGCGACCGGATGCCCGCGCGGGTTGTCGACGTGGCAGGCCCCGTGCTCCGCGGCGACCTCGGCCGTCAGGGCGGCCAGCCGCCGCGTCCGCGCCGACATGACCTCGTGGTATCGGGCGGCGCCGAGCGGAGCTCGTCCTTTGATTGGTGGTGGGTGGGGGCTGGAGGACGGGCTCAGGCCGGCGGCGGTGATGTCGAGCAGGCCGATGGTGACGACGTCGGCGCCGGCGGCGCGGAACGCGGAGACCATCGAGGCCAGCTCGCGGCGCACCTCGTCCTCGTCGAAGTGCGGGCGGAGCATGTCGTTGCCGCCGGCCACCACGAACGCCAGGTCGGGGCCGAACTCCAGCGCGGGCCGCAGCTGCCCGGCCGCGACCTCGGCGGCGACGAGGCCGCGCCGGCCGAGGTTCAGCGCGGTGAACCCGGGGGTCGCCGCGCGCAGCGCCTCCTCGACGCGGTCGGTCCACGACAGGTCGCGGTATCCGGGGACCGGCTCGCGGACGCCCTCCGCGACGCTGTCGCCGATCGTCACCATCCGCGTCCAGGAGGCGTCCGCGAGGAGCGCGGCGGCGTCGGCGGCGGGCAGGACGGACGGGTCCGTCCACTCCGACAGGATCGTCTCGGTCATGGTCTCTCTCCTTTACGGTTTCGCCGGCCGGACGGTGAGGAGCAGCCCCGCGAGGGCCGCGCCGGCGGCGGCGAGTGTGCAGAACAGGTAGACGGCGGTGTAGTCGTCGTGCGCCGCCGGGACGGGCAGGAGCGCGGCGAGCGCGGCGATGCCGAGCGCGCCGCCGAGTTGCCGCGCCGTGGTGTTGAGCCCGGTCGCGCCGGCGAACCGCAGCGGGCCCGCGGAGAGCGCGGCGGCGGAGGCGGTGCCGGTGGTGACCATCCCCATGCCCGTCCCGACCAGGAGCCCGACGGGCAGCCAGAACGTCAGGAAGTGCGGCTCGGCGGGCAGCGAGGCGATCGTCCAGGCGCCCGCCGCGACCATGATCAGCGCGCCGCCCGCCACCGCGGGACGGACGCCGAGCCGGCCGGTGAGGCGGCCCGTCCCGATCGCCGCGACGGTCGCGGTCAGCGCGCCCGGCGTCGAGGCGAAGCCCGCCTTGAGGATCGAGTAGTGCCACTGCCCGGTCAGGTACAGCACGCCGACGAGCAGCCACGAGTAGAGCGCCGTCCCGTACAGGAACGAGGCGGCGTTGGCGATGGCGAACCGCCGGTCGCGCCACAGCGAGATCTCCAGCGCGGGCACCGGGTGCCGCGCCGACCGCCACAGCGCCAGGGCGATCAGGACGGCGCCGCCGAGCAGTAGCGCGAGGGTCCGGGCGTCGATCCAGGCCCAGTCCCGCGTCTGCGTCACGCCGAGCGCGACGCCGCCCACCCCGGCGCCGAGCAGGATCGTCCCGGCGAGGTCGGGCAGCCGCCCGCCGGCGCCCTCCGCGCGCGGCAGGCGCAGCCCGCCGAGCAGCATCGCCAGCCCGAACGGCACGTTGATGATGAACAGGGCCCGCCAGCCGGACAGGTCGACCAGGACCCCGCCCAGGCTGGGGCCGATGGCGGCGGCGAAGGCGCCGGCGGCGCTCCACAGCCCGATGCTGCGCGCGCGCCGCTCGGGCGGTGCGTCGTGCAGCAGCAGCGCGAGGGACGCGGGGATCAGCGCGGCCGCGGCGGCGCCTTGGAAGGCGCGGGTCGCGAGCAGGACGGGCACGTTCGGCGCGGCCGCGCAGGCGGCGGAGGCGAGCGTGAACAGCCCGGTGCCCCACAGGTACAGCGACCGCCGCCCGACCAGGTCGGCGAGCCGCCCGGCGGGCGCCAGCAGCGCCGCGAACAGCACCGCGTACAGGGTGATCACCCAGGTGAGACCGGACAGCGAGGTGCCCGGGAAGTCGGCGTGCAGGTCGGCGACGGCCAGGTTGGCGACGGTGGCGTCGAGCATGGCCAGGAACGTCGCCCCGGCCGCCAGCCAGGGCACGTCCCGCCGCGCGCCGGCCGCGAGGGGCGGCGCCGCGGTGGTGTCGGCGGTCATGGAACCTCCAGAAAAATAAACGAACGTTCGTACAATCTTCTCTCGCGAGCGCCCGCGTCAAGGGATTCGGCGCTTTGACTTTGTACGAACGGTCGTGCAGATTAGAGCGCGTGAGCATCGACGGACGGGTCCTCAAGGGAGAGCACACGCGCAACGCCATCCTGTGCCGCGCCGCCGACATCGCCTCGGCGGAGGGCCTGGAAGGGCTGTCGATCGGCCGGCTCGCCACCGAGCTCCAGATCAGCAAGAGCGGCGTGTTCACGCACTTCGGCTCCAAGGAGGAACTGCAGCTCGCGACCGTCCGCAAGGCGGTCGAGGTGTTCCGCGAGCACGTGGTCGCGCCCGCCCTCGCCGTCCCCGAGGGGCTCGGCCGCGTCCGCGCCCTCCTGGACGCCTGGCAGCGCTACCAGCGCGAGCCGGTCTTCCCCGGCGGGTGCTTCTTCCACTCCACGACGGCCGAGTTCGACGCCCGCCCCGGCCGCGTCCGCGACGCCGTCGCCGCGTCGCAGCGCGACTGGCGGGCCTTCATGGAGCGCTGCCTCCGCCAGGCGCGGGACCTCGACGAGATCGACGCGTCCGCCGACCTCGCCCAGCTCGCCTTCGAGCTGGACGCCGTCTGCCAGGCGGGCGCCGCCGACGCCCTCCTGCACGGCGACCCGTCCTTCTACGACCGCGCCGCGACGGCCATGAACACCCGGCTGGGCGCCGTCACCCTGCCGAGTACGAAGGACGGGAGTTGAGGGCCGCGGCGTCGGAGAACGAGGTCCGCTGGTAGGCGCCGGTCATCGCGGTCAGCTCCGCGGCCGTCAGGACGTCCTCGATCGACGCGAACCCGTCCGGGGCCCGCTCGCCGACCAGCCGCAGGATGCGCTCGGCGGGCATCTCCCGGCACGCCAGCACGACGGCGTTGGCCGCCTCGCGGCGCGCCTCCTCGTAGCGGAGCAGCCCGTCCGCCGGATCGGCCGCCCTGGCCAGCTCCCAGGCCAGGACCCGGGCGTCGAGGACGGCCTGGGAGCCGCCGTTGGACCCGATCGGGTACATCGGATGCGCGGCGTCGCCGAGCAGGGTGACGCGGCCGGACGTCCAGCGGTCGACGGGGTCCCGGTCGACCATCGGGTACTCGAGGATCTCCGCGGAGCCGGCGAGCATCGCCGGGATGTCGAGCCAGCCGAACGTCCAGTCCGCGAAGTGGGGGAGGACGTCGCCGAGCCGGCCGGCCCGGTTCCAGTCGGCGGCGCGGTCGAGCCGGTCGCCCGGGAGCTTGACCTCCGCGACCCAGTTCAGCAGCGCCCTGCCCTGCCGCTCTGCGCGCATGGAGATCGGGTAGACGACCATCTTGGCCGCGGAGTTGGTGCCCGCGACGGCCAGCGACCGCCCGGTCAGGAACGGCTCCCCCTCGGTGAGGCCGCGCCACATCCGGATGCCGTTCCACAGCGGCGCGCCCTCGTCCGGGTACAGCTGCGCCCGGACGGTGGAGTGCAGGCCGTCCGCCCCCACCAGCACGTCCGCCGCGACGGTCTCGGCGGTGCCGGCCGCCCGGTCGGTGAGCCGCGCGCGCACCGCGCCGCCGTCCTGCTCGAAGCCCTCGCACTGGGTGCCCGTGCGGACGGCGTCCTTGCCGAGCCGCCTGCGGACGGCGTCGAGCAGCGCCATCTGCAGCTCGCCGCGGTGGATCGAGTACTGCGGCCAGTCGTAGCCGAGCGCGCGGCCCCGCGGATCCGCCCAGATCCGGCCGCCGTACCGGTCGAAGTGCACCATCTCGGCGGTGGGGATTCCGAGCCCGGCCAGCTCGTCCCCGAGTCCGAGCTCGGTGAGCTCCCGGACGGCGTGCGGAAGCAGGTTGATGCCGACACCGAGCGGCCGCAGCCGGGCGGCGGCGTCGACGACGAGCGTGTCGACGCCGGCCTCGTGCAGGCTCAGCGCGGCCGTGAGCCCGCCGATCCCGGCCCCCACGATGAGTACACGCATGAATCGCCCCCTCGTCGGTACCGAGCGGGCGGCGGCGTCGGATTCGGCTCCCGCCCGGCCGGCCGCGGTCCCGCGTGCCCCGTGCCTACTTGTCCAGCGTAGGCGCGGTCCCGGCGGGCGCCGCGCCCGGCACCCTCGCGCCGCCGCGGACCAGCCGTCCGACCTCGGCCCGCATCCGGACGAACTCCGGCAGCCCCCGCGTCTCGATCTGGTCGCGCGCGTCCGGCAGCTCGACGGGCAGGTCGGCGTGCACGCGGGCGGGTGCCCGGTTCAGCACCACGACCCGGTCGCCGACGTAGACGCTCTCGTCGATGTCGTGGGTGACCAGCAGGATCGTGATCTTCTCGCTGCGGTGCACCCGCAGGACGAGGTCCTCCAGGTCCTCCCGGGTCTGCGCGTCGACGGACCCGAACGGCTCGTCCATCAGCATCAGCGACGGGCGGTACGCCAGGGCCCGCGCGATCGACACGCGCTGCTGCATGCCGCCGGACAGCTGCCACGGGTATTTGCGCCCGGCGTCCGGCAGCCCCACCGACTCCAGCGCCTTCAGCGCGGCGGCGCGCCGCTCCGCGCGGCCCATCCCGCGCCGCCGCAGCGGCAGCGCCACGTTGTCACGGACGGTCAGCCAGGGGAACAGTGACCGGCTGTAGTCCTGGAAGACCACGGCGAGGTCGTCGGGCACGCCGTTGATGGGCGCGCCGTTCAGGCTGATCGTCCCGCTGGTCGGGCGGATCAGCCCGGCGATGCAGCGCAGCAGCGTGGACTTGCCGCAGCCGGACGGCCCGACGATGCTGAGCAGCTCGCCGTCGGGGACGGTGAGGTCGAGGCCGTCGAGCGCCAGGTGCCCGTCGGCGTAGGAATGGTTGAGGCCGGTTATCTGAAGCATCACTGGGCCTTTTCTGTGTACATGTCCTGATGAGGTTCGTAGAAATGTCGGGGCGGCGTCAACTCTCCAGCCGCTGGGCACCGGTGTGCCAGGCGAGCAGGCGCCGTTCCAGCAGGATGAAGACGGCGTTGAACAGGAAACCGAGGATGCCGAGCATCACGATCCCCGCCCACATCCGCGGCAGCTCGAAGGAGCGCTGCGCGCCGATGAGCTCGGAGCCGATCCCCGCGGTGCTGCCGAACAGCTCGGACAGGACCATGAGGATCAGCGCGAACGACAGCGCCACCCGCAGTCCCGCGAAGATCTTCGGCGCGGCCGCCGGGAGGATGACCGTCCCCAGCCGGCGCGCCGGGCCGACGCCGAACACGCGGGCCGTGTCCAGCTGCAGCGGGTCCACGGTGCGGACGCCGTCGGCGGTGTTGAGCAGCACCGGCCACACCACGCCGAACGCGATCGTGACGACCTGCATGGTCGCGCCGAGCTGGAACACCATGATGAAGAACGGCAGCAGCGTCGGCGGCGGCACCGCCCGCAGGAACTCCAGCACCGGGTTCAGCAGGTCGTTGAGGACCCGCGAGCGCCCGATCGCCGCGCCCACCGCGACGCCGGCGGCGCCCGCCGCGGCCCATCCGACGAACAGGTGGGTCAGGCTGGTGGAGAAGTCGTCCATCGCCTTGTCGGTGAGGAACAGGTGCGACGCGGGGCCGCTGAACCACAGCTCGTGCAGCGCCTCGGCGATCGTCGTGGGCGGCGGGAAGTAGGTCTCGTCCACCGCCCGCGTGACCAGCTCCCACAGGACGGCGGCGATGGCGACCAGCCAGGCCCGCTCGGCGAACCCGCGCGTGACCCGCAGGGCCCCGGTGCCCGGCCGCCGCCGCGCCGGGAGGATCGCCCGCGCCTGCGGGGTCGTCCCGCTCATACGGCCGCCTCCGCACGGGCGGTGTGCCAGCGGAACGCGACCCGCTCCAGGCCCAGCAGGCCGATGTTGGCGAGCAGGCCGAGCACGCCCGCCCAGCACGCGCCGGCCAGCAGCAGGTCGGCGCGGCCGCCGCCGGACTGGGTGTCGCTCAGGTAGATCCCCACCCCGTTGACCCCGCCGGCGAACAGCTCGGTGCTGATCACGACGATGAGGGCGACCGAGGCGGCGATCCGGACGCCGGTCGCGATGAACGGCGCGGCGCTCGGCAGCGACACCCGCCAGAGCACCGCCGGCGTCCCGAACCCGAAGGCGCGCAGGCTGTCCTTCGCCACCGGGTCGACGTCCCGGAGCGCGTACAGGGTGTTGATGAGGATCGGCCACAGGCAGGCGTAGAAGATCAGCGACATCTTCATCCGGGTGGGATCCGCGAACAGGATGATGGCGAGCGGGATCAGCGCGACCGACGGGATCGGGCGCAGCAGCTCCACGAGGGCCCGGGACGCGGTGCCGAGCAGCGGAACCGAGCCGAGCACCACGCCGAGCGGGACCGCCACGAGCACCGCCAGCGCGAGCCCGCCGAACCACGCCTGGAGCGTGGCCCCGACGTCCACCAGGAACTCCTGGTCCACCGCCAGCTTTCCCGCCTCCCGCAGGATGGTGGTCGCCGGGGGCAGCGCGGTCGCGTCGACGAGGCCCGTGCGGCTCAGGACCTCGATGACGGCGGCCACGCCGACCGCCCCGGCGGCACCGAGAACGATACGGCGGAGGTTCATGGAGTCGGCGCGATGAACGACTTGACGTCGATGGGCTTGTCCACGTACTTGAACTCGCTCATGAGGTCGGCCACGCGCTGGAGGGCGGCGGGATCGAGGGACGTCGGGTAGGTCCCCATGCTCATGGCCGAGGCGACCTTGGCGTCGATGCCCTTGGCGTAGGTCGGCAGGACCTGCTCGACCACCTTGCGGTCGGCGGCCATTCCCTGCGCCTTCGTCAGCGCCCGCTGGAACGCGGCGACCGTCTTCGGGTTGTCCTTGACGAACTTCTCGGTCGCGGCGTAGCCGGCGATCGGGAGGTCGGCGGTCTTCCCGGTGGCGAGGTCGGCGACCATCCGGGCGCCCATCGACTCCGCCATCTGGGTGCCGAACGGCTCGATCGCCTGGACGGCGTCCACGCTCTTGGACTTCAGGGCCTGCTCCATGGCGGGCGGCGCGACCTCGACGAAGCTCTTGTCCTCGTCGAACGTCACCCCCTGGGCGGTGCCGGCGGCGCGCACCAGCAGCGTGCTGATGTTCCGCTTGGTGTTGACGGCGATCTTCTTGCCGGCCAGGTCCTTGACCGTCCGGTACGGGGAGTCGCCGCGCACCATCAGGGTGTGGGTCTTGGACGCGCTCCGGAACCCCTCCGCGACGATCTTCGGCTTGAAGCCGGGGTCCTTGGTCCCGGCGGTGAACAGCGAGACGTAGTTGCCGAAGCTGAAGTCGAGCCGCCCGCTCTTCAGCAGCGGGATGCCGGCCGCGCCGCCCTGGATGACCTGCGTCTTCACGGTGAGGCCCTCGGCCTTGAACAGGCCCTTGCTGATCGCGAGCTGGACCGGTGCGGTGTCGGCGACGGTCATCGTGCCGAGGGTGATCTCGGACTCCTCCAGGCCGTTGGCGGACTTCTTGCCGCCGGAGTCGCCGCAGGCGGCGGAGGACAGCGCCAGCACGATGGCGAGCGCGCCGCCGAGCACGGCGCGGGGGTGGGGGACGGGCATGAGGATTCTCCAATGTTCCGGGGTGGATGGAGATCGCTAGGGGGTGGAGTCGTACATCGCCGCGTCGTCGGCCAGCACGCTGACGTCGAGGATGAACGGCCCGTCGTGGCCGAGCCCCTCGGCCAGCGCGGCGTCCAGGTCCGCGGCCCTCGTGACGGTCCGGCCGGGGCAGCCGAGGCCCTGGGCGAGCGTCACGAAGTCGATGCCGGGAAGGTCGGTGCCCGGGACCGACTCGAGATCGATCCGCCTGCCGAGCGCCTTGACCGCCCCGTAGCCCTTGTTGTTGAGGACGAGCACGGTCATCGGGACCCGCTGCTGGACGGCGGTCCACAGCGCCTGGACGGAGTACATGATCGAGCCGTCCCCGATGACGCAGACCACGCGCTCGCCGGATCCGGCGACCGCCCGCCCGACCGCCACCGGCAGGCCCCACCCGAGCGCGCCGCTGCCGGTGGTCAGGAAGCCCCCGGACCGGGTGGTCGGCAGCCGCGCGTGGAACAGGTCCCGGTAGCTCGGGCACTCCTCTACGATGACCGCGTCCTCCGGCATCCGCTCCCGCAGCGTCTCGATGACGAGGGCCGCGTCGAACGGGTCGGCGACCGGCGGCTTGGCGAGCCTGGCCAGGGGCTCGGGCAGCGGCCGGTCGGCCTTCTCGACGAGTTCGAGCAGCCCGGAAAGGCCCGCGTCGATCGTGGTGAGGACGCTGGTGCCGACCGGTGCCCACGCGGCCTGCGCGGGGTCGCAGTCGAGATGGAACAGCCGCGCGCCGTCCGGGATGAAACGGCCCTCGGAGTGCACGTGGTAGGTGAAGATCGGCGCCCCCAGGACGAGGATGACGTCGTGGCCCTCCAGCTGCGCCGCGACATGGTCCCGGACGGGCGGCAGGAACCCGCGGAACAGCGCGTGGTCCTCGGGGAACCCGGAACGCCCCGACAGCGGGCTGATCCACACCGGCGCGCCGATCCGCTCGGCCAGGCTCACCGCGCCGGGCAGGGCTCCCTCGTCGTCCACGCCGGGGCCCACGATGACGACCGGGTTCGCGGCCTCGTTCAGTGCTTCGGCCACCTCCCGGAGCGCGGCGGGGGAGGCGGCGAAGCCGGTCCGGAGCTCGCGGTGCGGGACCGGCTCGGCCGGCCGGTCCCAGTCGTCCTCGGGGACGGACAGGAACACCGGCCCGCGCGGCGGCGTCATGGCGACCCGGTAGGCCTCCGCCAGCGCGGCCGGCACGTCCTCGGCGCGCTCGGGCTGCCTGCTCCACTTGACGTACGGGCGGGGGAACAGCGCCGGCTCGTCGGCGCCGAGGAACGGGTGGGTCGGCAGCATCGCCCGGGACTGCTGGCCCGCGAGCACGACGACCGGCACCCGGTCGCGGTAGGCGTTGAAGACCGCACCGAGGGAGTGGCCCACGCCGCCGGCGGAGTGCAGGCTGACGAGGGTGGCGTTGCCGGTGCCGAGCGAGTGCCCGGCGGCGGCGGCGACCGCGACGGTCTCCTGCAGCGCCAGCACGTAGTCGAAGTCGTCCGGGAAGTCCCGGAACATCCGCAGCTCGGTGGACCCCGGGTTGCCGAAGACGGTGGTCATTCCCACGGTCCGGCAGAAGTCGAAGAACGCTTCCCGGACGGTGAGTTCGCTGGTCATGCGTTCGCCTTTCGCGCTCCGCGGTGCCGGGCGAGGACCCGCCGCTCCACCGCGAGGAGAATCGTGTTGAAGAGGTAGCCGAGGATGCCGAGCAGCACGATCACCGACCAGATGGTCGGCAGGTCGGACGTGCTCTTGGCGTTCGTCAGCTCGAAGCCGAGCCCGTCGGAGGTTCCGGGGAGCAGCTCGGAGAAGACCATCAGGATGAGCGACAGCGACAGCGCCAGCCGCAGTCCCGCGAAGATCTTCGGCAGCGCGGACGGGATGATGACGAGCCGCATGCGGTCGACCGCGGACAACCGGAACACCTTGGCCGTCTCCATCTGCAGGGAGTCGACGCTGCGCGCCCCGTCCGCGGTGTTGAGCAGGACCGGCCAGATGGCGCTGAAGATGATCGAGGCCACCTGCATCTGGGTGCCGAAGTCGAAGAGCACGATGAACACCGGCACCAGCGTGGGCGGCGGGATCACCCGGGCGAACTGGAGCAGCGGCTGGAGGAAGGCCAGCGCCTGCCGCGAGCGGCCGAGCGCCATGCCGAGGACGACGCCCACCACGACCGACAACGCCAGCGCGAGGAACATCCGGTAGAGGCTCGGCACGATCGTCTCGCCCGCGTCCGCGGTGAAGTACAGATGGCCGGGCGGCCCGGACAGCCACAGCTCGCGCATCCGCTGGGCGATCTCCGAGGGCGGCGGGAAGAACGGGCTGTCGGACACCCGTGTCGCGGCCTCCCAGAGGGCGATGAGGATCACCAGCGGCAGCAGGCGGTGCGCCAGGCCGCCGAGCAGCCGGCCGGCCGTGCCCGCGTTGCGGCGGGCCGGGCCCGCGGTCAGGGTCGCCGCAGTCACGATGCACCGCTCCCTTGCGCTCTGTGCCAGCGGAACACGCGGTTCTCACCCTGTCCCAGGACCGAGTCGATGACAAGGCCGAGGCAGCCGGCCCACACCGTCCCGGCGAGCACGTCGACGTTGCCGTCGGGGCCGTTGTTGGCCATGGCGATGAACATGCCGAGCCCGTCGCCGAAGCCGGAGAGGATCTCGGTGCCGACGGCGAGGATCAGCGCGATGGACGCGGCCAGCCGGACGCCGGTCGCGATGAACGGGGCGGCGCTCGGCAGCGAGACGCGGAGCAGGACCTGCAGCCGGCTGAAGCCGAAGCTGCGCAGTGTCTCCTTCGCCGTCGGGTCGACGTCGTCCAGTCCGTACATGGTGTTGAACAGGATGGGCCAGCTGGAGGCGTAGACGATGAGCGGCACCTCCATCTCGAGCCCGGAGCCGAGCAGCAGCGCGGCCAGCGGGATCAGCGCGACCGACGGGATCGGGCGCAGGAACTCCACGATGGCCCGGACGGCGGTGTTCACCGCCGGGACGCTGCCGAGCAGCAGCCCGAGCGGAACCG
This sequence comes from Actinomadura darangshiensis, assembly GCF_004349235.1. Taxonomy (GTDB): domain Bacteria; phylum Actinomycetota; class Actinomycetes; order Streptosporangiales; family Streptosporangiaceae; genus Spirillospora; species Spirillospora darangshiensis. Next base: position 16,675 of record NZ_SMKY01000069.1, read on the forward strand.
CGATCGCGACGGCGATCAGGAGCCCGAGCGCCCACGCGGTGAGGGTGACGCGCACGTCGCCCAGGAAGTCCGGGTCGCCGGCGAGCTCGAAGGCCCGGGCGGTGATGGTGGATGCGGGCGGCAGATAGGAACGGTCCACAATGCCGGCTCTGCCGAGGACTTCGCTTGCCAGGAACAGGACCGCCACCCCAGCGGCCCCCCGCGCCCAGATTCCTGGGCGGGAGAGGCCGCGGGACGGCGTCGACTCGGATGCCATGAGGTGATCAGCGTCCCGCCGTCACGCCGTCGGGTGGAAGAGGATCGAGTCCAGGTCCGGCGTCTTCTTGAGCAGGCCGGACGAGACCATCAGGTCCGCGACCCCCTTGATGCGGGTCTTGCTCAGCGAGGTGGGGTAGCCCGGCAGCGTGATGACCGAGGCGACCTCCGGGTCCATCTTGGCGTAGCCGGGCAGGACCTCTTCGACCTTCTTGCGGTCCTGGGTGGACAGCTTCTGCGCGTTGATGATCGCGCGCTGGAACGCGGCGGCCGTCTTCGGGTTCTTCTTGGTCCACTCCTGCGTGCTCACGAAGCCGCTGATCGCCAGGCCCGTCACCGGCTCGCTGCCGCCGTCGACGGCCACCCTCGCACCGAGCTTCTTCTCGGTGTCGGACAGGAACGGCTCCACGGTGTGGATGGCGTCGACCTGGCCCTTCTCCAGGGCCGCCGCCATCTGCGGGAACGGCACCGAGACGTACTTCACCTTCGTGGCGTCGACGTTGTTGGCCTTGAGGATCGAGTTCAGCGTGAGGGACTGGATGTTGTTCAGGATGTTGATCGCTACCGTCTTGCCCTCCAGATCCTTCGCCGTCTTGATCTTGGAGTCGGGCTTGACGAGGACGTTCATCATGTTCGAAGTGAGGGTCGCCGCCGGAGCCACGATGCTGAGCTTCAGCGTGCCCTTCTCCTCCGCCTGCAGGAAGGAGACGTAGTTCGCGCCGGCGATGATGTTGACGTCGCCCTTGATGAGGGCGGGCTGGGCGTCCGTGCTCTTCTGCACCGGGACGATCTCGACCTTGAGACCCTCCTTCTTGAACAGTCCCGCCTTCTGGGCGACGTAGAGCGAGGCGCCGTCCGCCAGGGGCAGCGAGGCCACCTTGATGCTGTCGGTTTCGAGTCCGTTGCCGCCGCCGCCGGAGGAGTCGGAGTCTCCGCAGCCGGTGATGACCGAGGCGGCCAGGGCGAGGGCGCTGACCAGCGCTGACAGACGTAGGGATTGCCGCATGGGCCTTCCTTAGCTCGCGGGGGTAGTCGCTTCGGCATGGCTGTGGCCGGGACATGTGAGCCGGGGGAACGGCCGCTGCCGCCCACACCGCCACGCCAGAAGATCACGTTTGAGGGAGCGTATCGTGAAGTGTGTGACTTGAGTGGTTTGGCTCCGAATTGCGTGACTCTCTTGTGTCCTAGCCGACGGTCCGGCGGTGCCGGCCGCGCCCGCGGGCCGGCCGGCCCGCGGGGCCTCGGCCGGGTCCCGCCCGAGGTCGCACGGGGCGGCGACCGGGTCCAGGCCGAGGCCGCACGGGGCCGCCGGGCCCGCGGCGGCGGGCGGCCGCGGGCCCTGTTAAATGCGGCGTCCGATAGCGCGCCAAAGGCGCCGGCTCATTCTCGTCCGGCGGCATTGCGGGTCCCGGTGACAATCCATCGCCATTCCAATTCGGAGCGTGATGCGTTACAGATTGGTTGCGACGCAAGATGACCACCCGGTCGGCGGGAGAGGGCGACCAAGCAGCGCCTGTTACCGTCCGTGGCCGTCCCAGGGCACGTCAGGTGTGTACGCAGAGTGACCGTCCGTGCTCAAGAAAACGGACATACGGGTACGAACTCACGATCAGTGCAGAGGTCTTTATCTCCTGACCTATGGTCCTTTGCGGCCTATCCGGGAATGTGCTGCAATGTCGTGCGCCGAGGGTGGAGGTGATGTCGCTTTAACCCTGCGCGCCTGAGAGGCCACGGAGAGTGTGCGACATCGTGTGGAGAGGGTGTTAGCGGCGAATGCAACCAAGCGACGAAGGTCGCGACGGTCCTCGACCAGGTGACGTCGAGGTTCAGTCGGACCATTCGACTCGGTCAGGCAGTAGGTTCAGCCTGCGGAACTGGCGTGTTCCACAGCGGCTCATCGTCCTGATCCTGGTTCCGACGGTCGCCGCCGTCGTGCTCGCCGGCGTGCGTATCTCCTCTTCCGTGAGCGATGCGGAGACCTACGGGCGCGTCGAGAAGATGGCAGGGCTGGGCGAGGAGATCACCCGGTTCATCCAGGACTTCACGGCGGAGCGCGACCTGGCCGTCGAGTACAGCGCGGCCAACCGCGCCGCACAGCTCCTGCCGGAGCTGGAGGCGCAGCAGCGCAAGACCGATGCCAAGATCGCGCCGGTGCGGTCGGCCGCGTCCGCGATCGACGCGTCCTACGGCTCCGAGGCCATCCGCGACGCCCGCACGGTGCTGAGCCGCCTGGACGGCGTCAAGTCGCTGCGCTCGCTGGTGGTCGGCACCAAGGTCCCGGCCTTCATCGTGCTGCAGAAGTACACGGACGCGACCAACGAGCTGGTCGCCGTCCTCGACGGTATCTCCCAGAACGTCGCCGACGGCGGCCTCGCGGAATCGAGCCGCGCGCTCGGTGCGCTCGCCCGCGCCAAGGAGGCGGTCTCGCGCGAGCGGGCCCTGCTCCTCACCGGCGCACGGGCGAGGCAGCTGTCCGCGGACGAGCTGAGTGAGCTCCAGGCGGCGCGCGCGCAGGAGAACAGCGAGCTCGCCGCCTTCCGCGACTCCGCGACCCTGGACCAGGCCCAGCTGTACGAGGACACGGTGGTCGGCACCAAGATCGACCTGGCCCGCCAGGTGCGGCAGCGGGTGATCTCCGGTATCGACGCCTCCGGCGGTCCGCTGCCCCACTCGCTCGGCACCGCGCGCTCGACCCAGGTCATCCGCGACTCGATGACCGGCATGATCGACAAGATGCGCGAGGTCGAGCAGAAGCTGGCGAGCGACATCAAGGCGCAGAGCGACGAGAAGGGCGCCGAGGCCCGGACGTCCTCGATCACCGACGCGGTCATCATCGCGCTGCTGCTGGCGATCGTGCTGCTGATCACGACCGTCATGGCGCGGTCGCTGATGCGGCCGCTGCGCCGGCTGCAGACCGGCGCGCTCGACATCGCCAGCACCCGGCTGCCCGGCCTGGTCGACCGGCTGCGCGATCCCGAGGCCGCGGCCGGCGGCATCGAGGTGGAGCCGATCGACATCGACTCCCGGGACGAGATCGGCCAGGTCGCCCGCGCGTTCGACGAGGTTCACCGCGAGGCGGTCCGGCTGGCGGCCGACGAGGCGGTCCTGCGCGGCAACATCAACGCGATGTTCGTCAACCTGTCCCGCCGCAGCCAGTCCCTCATCGAACGCCAGCTCCGGCTGATCGAGGAGCTGGAGCAGAGCGAGCGCGACGAGGAGCAGCTCGGCAACCTGTTCCGGCTGGACCACCTCGCCACCCGCATGCGCCGCAACTGTGAGAACCTCCTCGTCCTCGGCGGCCAGGAGCAGGCGCGCCGGTGGAACCAGGCCGTCCCGCTCATCGACGTCGTCCGGGCGTCGCTGTCCGAGGTCGAGCAGTACGAACGCGTCGCGCTGCGGGTTCAAGGCGACATGACGGTCGCCGGGCCGGTGGTCAACGACCTCGTCCACCTGCTGGCCGAGCTGGTCGAGAACGCCGCGGTGTTCTCCTCCGAGCACACCAAGGTGACCGTCTCCGGGCAGCTGCTCAGCGGCGGCGGCTGCATGCTGCAGATCACCGACAACGGCGTCGGGATGTCGCCCGAGGAGCTGGAGCAGGCCAACTGGCGGCTGGCGAACCCGCCCGTCATCGACTTCTCCGCGGCCCGCCGCATGGGCCTGTTCGTGGTCGGCCGCCTCGCCGTCCGGCACGGCATCCGCGTCGAGCTGCGCGCCGCCCAGGGCGGCGGGCTCACCGCGTTCGTGGTGCTGCCGGACGCGGTCGTGACGCCCGGCGAGACCGGCGGCATCGGCGCCCGCGGCCTCGGCCCGCGCGAGTCCGGCTCGCACGGCCAGCTCGCCGCGCTCACCACCGCCCCCGTCGCCGAGCCGCCCGCCCTCGGCGCGGGCGGCGCGTTCCGGCAGGACGAGTACGGACCGGCCGCCGCCCCCGTGGCGGGCGGGACGGGCTCGCACCCGATGGTCGGCGGCACCGGGCCGCTGCGTCCCGTCCGGGGCGCCACCGGCGCGCAGCCCGCCCTCGGCGAGACCGGGCCGATCCCGTCCAGGGGGCCGGGCGAGGCCCGCCCGCTGGACGGCGGGCCCCCCGCGTACCCGGCCACCGGGCCGCAGCAGGCGGTGCCCCCGGGCGAACGGCACTCGCACCGCGACCGCCGTCCCGCGCAGGACCCGTACCAGCAGGGCGACCGGCAGCCGCCGCGCCGGCCGGGGGAGCTGCCCGTCCGCGAGCCGGGGGCGCACCTGCCGGGACGCCCCGCGAACGACCCGCCGAACGGGCTGTTCCAGCCGCGCAGCGAGCGTCCGCACGAGGAGCCCCCGCGCGACGGCGCGGCCGAGGGCAACGGCGTCTACCGGCGCGGTCCCGGGCAGACCGGGCCGCAGTCGGTCGTCCCGGAGGCCCAGCCGATGGTGCCGGAGCCCGGCGCGCGGCAGATCCCGTGGGAGACGGGCCCGCTGGAGCAGGTCGGCGACGACGCCGGCGGCTACATCGGCGGCACCCAGCCCGTGCCCATGCCGAGCCTTCCGCACGAGACCGTGGTGGAACCGCCCGTTCCCCAGCCGGTCGCGCGGGCCGCGGCCCCGGCCGCGCCGCCCGAGCCCCGGGTGCCCGAGCGTTCGCCGATCTTCGACGCGATGCAGTCGGAGTGGTTCCAGCGCAGGTCGGGCGGCACGTCGGGGGAGGACCCGGCGAAGGGCTGGGAGTCTCCGGCGGACGCGGGGTTCCGCGCCGCCGAGGCGATCCGCGAGCCGGTGGCGACGTCCCGCACCACCGTCGGGCTGCCGAAGCGGGTGCCCGGCAAGAACCGCATCCCCGGAGCGGTCGGGCGGGCGGCTCCCGCGCAGGGCGGTCCATTGCCCGGCGGGCCCCCGCAGGGGCAGTCTGTGCAGGGCCGGCAGGCACCGGGCCAGCAGGTGCAGGGCCAGCAGGCACCGGGCCAGCCGGGTCAGCAGGTGCAGGGTCAGCAGGATCACGGCCAGACGGCCGACGTTGTACGCAACCGCTTCGCGAGCCTGCAGCGCGGCGTCCACCGTGGACGCAACGAGGCTCGCGGCGAAGGCACGTCAGGTGAGGCGCCGTCACAGGGTGACGGCGAGACAGGAGGCACCCGGTGAGCGGGCAGGATCTCAACTGGTTGGTGACGAACTTCGCCGACCGTGTCGCGAAGGTCGCGCACGCCGTCGTGGTCTCCTCGGACGGATTGCCGATGGCCTACTCATCGGGCTTCCCGCCCGAGCGGGCGGACCAGCTCTCGGCGATCGCGTCGGGGTTGATGAGCCTGACCCAGGGGGCGGCGAAGATCTTCGACGCCGGCGGGGTGAACCAGACCGTCGTGGAGATGGACCGCGGGCTGCTGTTCGTCATGTCCATCACGAACGGGTCGGTGTTCGCGGTGCTGGCGGCGCCCGACTGCGACCTCGGGCTGGTCGCGTACGAGATGACGCTGCTGGTCGAGCGGGTGGGCCGGGTGCTGACCCCCGCGCTGCGCACCCCGGAGCAGCAGCCCCCGTACTCGGGGCCTCCCGTGACCGAGATGGGCGCCGGGCCCGCCCGCTATTGACCGTGACTGACTGACGGAGGTCGGCGACATGGATCGAGGCAGTCCCTTCGGCGGCGGTCCCGGTGGCCCGGGCGGGCCCGGCCGCTGGCCGGGTGATCAGGGACGGGTCCCGGCGCAGGGGCGGCTCCCCGCGCGGGAGGAGGGCGAGGGCAGCAGCTCGCTGGTGCGCCCCTACGCGGTGACCGGCGGGCGGACGAAGCCGCGCTACGACCTGGCCATCGAGGCCCTGGTCACCGCGGCGCCGTATCCGCCGCGGGACGTGGCCGTGCTGACCCCGGAGTACCGGGCGATCATGGACCTGTGCCGGTCGGCCCGCTCGGTCGCCGAGGTGTCCGCGCTGCTGCGCCTGCCGCTCGGGGTCGCGCGGGTGCTCGTCGCCGACATGGCCGTCGAGGGGCTGCTGCGGCTGCACCAGTCGCAGCCCCCCACCACCGCCGGCGGACAGCCGGACCTCCGCTTGCTAGAAAGGGTGCTCAGTGGCCTTCGGAAGCTCTGACCAGGTCCCGGGGCCGCACGGCGGGGAGGCCGAGCTGACCTCGGTCAAGATCGTCGTCGGCGGCGGCTTCGGCGTCGGCAAGACCACGTTCGTCGGCTCGGTATCGGAGATCATGCCGCTCACCACCGAGGCGGTGATGACCGCGGCCAGCGCCGACGTGGACGACCTGTCGGCCGTCCCGGACAAGACGACCACCACGGTCGCGATGGACTTCGGCCGCGTGTCGCTGGACAGCGAGCTGATCCTCTACCTGTTCGGGACGCCCGGCCAGCACCGGTTCTGGTTCATGTGGGACGACCTCGTCCGCGGCGCGATCGGCGCCGTCGTGCTGGTCGACACCCGCCGGCTGGAGGACTGCTTCGCCGCGGTGGACTACTTCGAGGAGCTCGGCCTGCCGTTCGTGGTGGGCGTCAACGGGTTCCACGGCGAGTTCCAGTACGCCGTCGAGGACATCCGCGACGCGCTGTCGATCAGCGGGCACGTGCCGATCGTGCAGTGCGACGCGCGGAGCCGCGAGTCCACCAAGCAGGTGCTGATCACGCTGGTCAAGCACGCCATGACGGTGCACGCGACCGGCGCGCCCGCCGGTGCGCCCGCGCCTCAGCCCGGCGCCCCCGGTACCGCGGGCGGCCAGCTCGGCAGCACGTCCCCGAGCTGGACGTAGCGCCAGCCGGGCTACGATGGGGTTGAAATGGAGCGGATCCGGACGTACGTGGCCATCGGCGACAGCTTCACCGAGGGCCTGAACGACCCCTACCCCGGCCAGGACGACGTGTTCCGCGGCTGGGCGGACCGGCTCGCCGAGCACATCGCCGAACTGAGCCCCGGCCTGCGCTACGCCAACCTCGCCGTCCGCGGCAAGCTCGTCCGGCAGATCGTGGACGACCAGGTGCCAGTGGCCGTCGGGCTCGGTCCCGACCTGGTCACGCTCTGCGCCGGCGGCAACGACATGATCCGCCCGGGCGCCGACCCGGACGCGGCCGCGGTGGTCTTCGACGACGCGGTCCGCCGGCTGCGCGGCACCGGCTCGCGCGTGGTGGTCTTCACCGGGTTCGACCCGCGCGGCCTGCGCAGCGGCTCCCGCATCCGGGGCAAGGCGGCCACCTACAACATGCACCTGCGCGCCATCGCCGACCGGCGCGCCTGCAGCGTCGTCGACCTGTGGTCGCTGCGCGTCTTCAACGACCCGCGCGCCTGGTACGAGGACCGCCTGCACCTGTCGCCCGAGGGGCACCGGCGCATGGCCCTGTTCGTGGCCGAGGCCATCGGCATCCCGGTCAAGGGCGACTGGCGCGAGCCCTGGCCGCCGCTGGACCGCGCCGACTGGCTCACCATGCGCCGCGAGGACGTCCACTGGGCCCGCGCCTACCTCCTCCCGTGGATCGGCCGGCGGGCCACCGGGCGCTCCTCCGGCGACGGCCGGGGGCCGAAGCGCCCGACGCCCCTCCCGCTCTAGGCGGGGTCCGGCTCGGCGGCGAGGGCCTCCTCCAGGGTGCCGGTCACCGGGATGCGCCGGTGCAGGCCGGTGATCTCCAGGGCGCGGCGGACGATGGGCCGGGGGCCCGCGAGCACGAGGCTGCCGCCCGCGGCCGTCGCGGACTTGTAGTAGGCGACGATGACCGAGAGTCCGTGGGAGTCCATGAACTCCAGGTCGGTCATGTCCAGGACGAGGTGGTCGCCGTGCTCGCGACGGGCCTCGTTCAGGTGCCTGCGCAGGTCGTCCGAGCAGGCGATATCGAGTTCTCCGCACAGCCGGAGCACGGCTCTGCCGCCGTCCGGCCGCGTGGTCACTTCCAAAGGTGGCACGGGGGGTTCCCCTCTTGTATGTGCGGCACCCGCCGGGACGCGTCCCGGCGATACTTTCCGTCCGACAACTATCGCTGACGATCGGCCGCCTGCCAACCCGGCGCGCAAAGGGGTGTGCGTGATCGAGACGGGCCGTAGGGTGCTGTCGGATGTGATTGCCCCGATCCGCTGTGTAGGAGACGACCCCAGGTGAGTTCCCCCCGGCTGCCGGACCATCTCGAAGTGCTGCTCACCGAGGAGCCCGTGCTCGACGTGTTCGCGTACGGCCCCTGGCGCGTGCCCGACGGGCTGTACGAGGAGATGCGCGAGCGCGCCGTCGCCTACAACACCGACCAGCGCGCCGTCGTGCTGACCCGCCAGCTCAGCGACTTCTACGGCGGCGACACCAGCGCGGCCGGGGCGGAGCAGTGGTCGCTGCTGACCTTCCTGCTGGGCGCGTCCGCGGTGCGCGGCGGATCGCGCGGCGACGTCGACTACGAGCTGCTGTCGGCCTTCCTCGCGACGCCCGAGTCGGCCGTCCGCGACCCGGCCGCGTGGTTCACCCAGGGCGGGCGGTGGCGCCCGCCGGGCCTGTGGCTGCCCGAGCCGTCCGGTGACGACCGCGAGCGCCGCGCCGTGATGCTCTCCCTGGCGCGGGACGGCCTGGACGTGTTCGACGGCCTGGAGCCGATCGAGCGCCGCCGGCGGACGCTCATGGACCTGTTCGACCGGCGCGCCGCCGACCCCGCGCTGCACGAGGCGGACCTGACCGTCCCCAACCGGCGGCTGGAGGACGCCTGGGTCTCCGGCCTGACCGACGAGGAGCTGGCCGTCCTGCCCGAGCTGTCCGGCCCCGTCGGGTATCTGGGCTGGGTGTGCGGGGGCCTGGACGCCGCGCACGAGCGGCTCGCCGGGGCCGTCGCCGACGGGGACGACCCGGACGTCTCGCTCGCGAGGCTGCTGCTGGCCGCCGAGGCCGCGGTCGTCCCGGCCGAGCTGGCGGTCGTGCTCGGCAAGCACCGCTACGAGAACGTGGAGGAGCGGCTCCGCGCGGCTCGCGAGGGCTTCTCCGCCGAGGCGTGGCAGTTCGACGTGCGGTCCTGGCTGGCCCGGGGCCTGGTCGCGGGGGAGGCGGACGCGTCCCGCGCCTGGCTGGACATGGCCGTCCGCGCGACCGGCGCCGTGCAGGGCCTCCCGGAGGCGCCGGTCAGCCCGCGCTGCCGGGTGCCGGTGCGCCAGTTCCAGGCCGACCTGCGGCGGCTGTTCACCGTCCGCCGGGTCTTCAACACGCTGGCGTTCGGCACCGCCGCGACCGGGGACGACGCGGGGACGGCGCCGGAGCGCGAGCCCGCGGAGGTCGCCGGGCCGGAGCTGGTCGGGCAGCCGGAGCTGTCCCGGGTGCTGCGCGACGCGGTGGCGGCGCGGCTGGCCGGCGAGCGGCCCCTCCGGCTGCTCGTCGCCGGCCCCGAGGGCACCGGCAAGGGCACCGCCGCCGAGTTCGCCGAGGCGATGCTCGCCGAGGGCGGCGCGGTCCGCGAGGCCCAGTGGATCTCCGACCAGGTGTTCGCCTCGCTCGGGGTGAGCGACGCCGTCCTGTGGCTGCAGGCCCGCGTCCGGGACTGCCAGGAGGGGCGGATGCTCCTGGTCGTGGACGACCTGGAGAAGCTCGCCGCGCACGAGCGGTGCGGCGCCGCCGCGGCCGAGGAGCTGCGCCGGCTGATGGCGCGGTCGCCGTCGCTGAACGTCGTCGCGCTGTGCCGGCCCGGCGGCGACCGGCGGCTGTTCGACGCCAACCCGGCGCTCGTCCGCGCGTTCGACGTCGCCCGCACCCGCGACTTCGCCGAGGACGAGTTCGCCGAGCTGTTCACGCTGGCCGTCGGCCGCCGCGGCGCGCACGCCGCCGCGGAGGTCGCGGCGGCCGCCGGCGGCATGCTGCGCCGCACCCCGCCGCTGCTGAACCTGCGCGGCGCCCGGCTGGTGGAGCACATGGCGGGCCAGGCCGTCGCCGCGGCGGACGAGCGCGCCCGCGAGGGCGAGGACGCGAAGGAGCCGCTGGAGGTCACCGCCGCGGACCTGCCGCAGCGGCTCATCGCGGGCCGCCCCGCCGAGGCCGACCCGCTCGCCGAGCTGGCCGCCTGCGTCGGCATCGAGCCGGTCAAGCGTGAGATCGACGCGCTGACCGCCGAGGCCGAGGCCGCCCGGCTGCGCCGCGAGGCGGGCATGACGGCCCGGACGCGGCTGCGCCACCTGGTCTTCACCGGGAGCCCCGGCACGGGCAAGGGCAAGGTCGCGCGGATCCTCGGCCGCATCTACGCCGACATCGGCGTGCTGTCGTCCGGCCACCTGATCGAGGTGGAGCGCGCCGACCTGCTCGGCGAGTACGCCAGCGAGAGCGTCCTGCGGGTCCGCCGGGCGGTGGAGCAGGCCCACGGCGGCGTCCTCGTCGTCCGCGACGCGCACGCCCTGGTGTCGGCCGCCGGGGACGCCGCGCGCGGCCGCGAGGTCCTGGACGTGCTGCTGACGAGCGTCCAGCCGCACACCGAGGACCTCGTCGTCGTGCTGACCGGCCCGGAGGCGGAGATGAACGGGCTGCTGAAGTCCCATCCCGACCTCGCCGCCTTCTTCCCCCGCACGATCCGGTTCCCCGACCTCACCGACGACGAGCTGGTCGAGGTGTTCGCCGCCAAGGCCGCCGACTCCGGGTTCGCGCTCGCCGGCGGCGTGCTGGACAAGGTGCGCGGGCTCGTCGAGGCGGCGCCGCGCGAGCGCGGGGTCGGCAACGTCCGCATCATGACGAACCTGCTCGACCGGGCGGTCGCGATGCAGGGCCGCCGCGTCCTCGCCGACGGGATCGTCGACGAGACCGAGTCGCTCGACGAGATCCTGCTGGCGGACGTCCCGGACACGCTCACCCGCGGCCGCGACGACGTCCCCGGCGACCCGCTCGCCGAGATCGAGCGGCTGATCGGCCTCGCCGACATCAAGCGGGAGGTGGCCGCGCTGGTCGCCGAGGTCCGCGCCGAGCAGCTGCGGCGGGACGCCAAGGTGTCCCCGGCGCCGCCGGCCCGGCACATGGTGTTCATGGGCAACCCGGGCACGGCCAAGACGACGATCGCGCGGCTGATCGCCGCCGTGTTCGCCCGGCTCGGCCTGCTGTCGTCCGGCCATCTGGTCGAGGTCACCCGCGCCGACCTCGTCGCCGAGTTCGTCGGGCAGACCGCGCCGCGGGTCAGGGACGCGGTCGGCCGCGCCCTCGGCGGCGTCCTGTTCGTGGACGAGGCGTACGCGCTGTCGTCGGCGGGCGGCGACCGGCGCGACTTCGGCCACGAGGCGATCGCCGAGCTGCTGCGGCTGATGGAGGAGCACCGCGGCGACCTCGTCGTCATCGTCGCCGGCTACGACGCCGAGATGGAGCGGTTCCTGGAGGCGAACCCCGGTCTCGAGTCGCGGTTCCCGAAGCGGCTGCGGTTCCCGGACTACTCCGACGACGAGCTGGTGACGATCTTCGAGTCGATGGCGGCGGCGGACGGCTTCGAGCTCGCGCCCGGGATCCTGGAGGACCTGCGCGGGCTCGTCGCGGCCCAGCCGCGGGGCTCCTCGTTCGGCAACGCCCGGCTCGTCCGCAACCTGCTGGAGGCGGCGATCTCCCGGCAGGCGCAGCGCATCACCGCCAAGGACGACGAGGCGCCCGGCGGGGTGGCGGCGGCCGAGGCCGGGCGGTTGCGCCCCGAGGACCTCCCCGAGGCCCCCGCCCGCGGGCAGGACGGAGGCTACGGGCTCTACATCTAGGGGCTCTCCAGCTAGCCCGCCTGCGCCTGCGGGCCGCCCGCCCCGTAGGCGGCGGCCTGGAGGGAGTACAGGTCGGCGTAGAGGCCGCCTCGGCCCATCAGCGAGGCGTGGTCGCCCTCCTCCGTCACCTCGCCGTGCTCCAGGACGTATATCCGGTCGGCGTAGCGGACGCTGGCGAGCCGGTGCGTGATCAGCAGGACGGTGCGGCCGTCGGCGTGCGTGCGGATCCGCTCGAACAGCTGGTGCTCGGCGCGGGCGTCCAGGGCGGCGCTCGGCTCGTCGCAGATCAGCAGGGGCGCGTCCCGGAAGAAGCCGCGCGCCACGGCGAGCCGCTGCCACTGCCCGCCCGACAGCTCGGCGCCGTCCCGGAACCGGCGGTCGAGCAGCGTCCCGTACCCGTGGGAGAGGCCCGCGACGACCTCGTCGGCGCCGGAGGCGCGGGCGGCGGCGAGCATCGCGGGATCCTCGTCCCCGTCCTCGTCTTGGACCTGCCCGCGCCCGGCGCCCATCGTGATGTTCTGCCGCGCGGTCATCGGCCAGTGCGTGTACTGCTGCGCGATGACGGCGACCCGCTCCCACACCTCCTGCGGGGGGACCTCCGCCAGCGGCACGCCGTCCCACCGGACGTCGCCGGAGTCCGGGTCGTACAGCCCGGCCATGATCTTGGCGAGGGTCGTCTTGCCGGAGCCGTTCTCGCCGACCAGCGCGACCACCTCGCCCTTGCGCAGGTCGAGCGACACCCCGCGCAGGGACGGGGACTCCGCGCCCGGGTAGGTGAACACGACGTCCCGGACGCGGATGGCCGCGAAGTCGTCCGGGAGCCGCTCCCGCTCCTCCGCGGCGGCGACATCAAGGGCGCGGCGGGGGATCCGGTCCTCGGCGGCGGTGCAGAAGCGCAGGTAGTCGCCGAAGTACAGGCCCTCCTCGTAGCACTGGTTGACCGCGAACACCAGGTTCACCAGGGAGGACTGCCCCGACCGGATCGCGAGGACCGCCGTTCCGGCGACCGCCAGCGGCACTGAGCCCTTCCACAGCATGAGTCCCAGCGCGATGTACACCGCGGCCGTGGCGACGCCCTTCAGCATGTCCCCGGTGACTTTGGCCATGGTCTGCCGCCGGGCGAGATCCAGCTCCACGGCGCGCTGGTGCGCCGCCGAACGGTCGTACTCGTCCAGCAGGAACGGCCGCATCGTGAACGAGCGCACCTCCGCGGCGTGCTCCCGCTGGATCATCAGGTCCGACAGGATCCATTTCCGGCGGTACACCTCGACCAGGGACAGCATGGTGAGGTACTGCATCCGGGCGCTGCGGACGGACGCCCAGCCTTCCGGCACGGCGGTCAGCAGGAGCAGCGGCAGCAGCAGCGGATGCAGGACGCCGAGCGTCCCCGCGGCGGCGGCCAGCCCGACGATGCCGGTGAGGACGTCCACCGCCTCCTGGACGACGCGCGGCGCCGACGTCATGCCGCGGGTCTGCGCGCGTTGCAGTTCGTCCAGGAAGTCGGAGTCGTCGAGCGCGGCCAGGTGCACCGCCGTCGTGGCCTCGTACAGCCGCAGCTCGGCGAGCCGCCGGACCTGCGGGTTCAGTCGCGACTGGGACCAGCCCGCGCACGCCTGCAGCCCGGCGCGCAGCGCCACCGCGGCCGCGACCAGCAGCAGCGAGGGGAGCGCCTCGCGGACGCGGTCGGGCGTCGGGCGGCCGCTGAACAGCGCGGTGAGCACCCCCGTCGTCGCCAGCAGCCAGAACGCCGTGAAGATCCCCGCGACGAGGTTGAGGGAGATCGTCGCGATCGTGTCGGCGGGGCTCGCGCGCCACGCCAGCCTGGCGGCCTGGGCGATGACGGCCGGCAGCCGCCGCGCGACCGTGCTGAGGCCGGTCTCGGCGAGTTCCCGGTCCTTCGCGTGCCAGGTGTGGGCGGTCAGCTCCGGCAGCCGGGGCCCGGCGGTCGCCTCCCGGCGGTTCCGGCGTGTCCGGTGATGGGTGAATCGTTGGGTTAAACGCCGTCTTCTGCCCATGCGCCGCCCTCCGCGCGTACTGTCGGCCAAGGAGCAGTGTGCGCCTTGAGGGGGACGGCGTCCGCTTCGTACGTCACATAGCGTGGTGATTTGTGGCTGTCGACAATCATGCGGTGGACGGACGCGGCGCACGCCCCGGGTTGTCTAAGGTGGCTACGCATGACCGACGGCTGGCCAGAAGGCTGGACACGCAAGGAGGACGACCGCGTGGCGCGCAGCAGGGACAACTCCGTTCGTGCGGAGCACCAGCACGCCGCCTACGGGCGGGAGGCGCACGGCGACCCCTACGGTGACCCGTACGCCGGTGACCAGCTCGCCGGGGGCCGCTACGACGACGACGGCCCGCGGGGCAGGACGCCCTACCGGCGCCGCCGGCGGCGCTGGCCCAAGGTGCTCGGCGGCATCCTCGCCGTGATCCTGCTGATCATCGTCGGCGGCTACTTCTACCTGGACTCGCGGCTGAAGCGCGAGTCGGTCCTGGTCGACTATCCCGGCCGGGTCGCCGACACCCCGGGGACGAACTGGCTGATCGTCGGGTCCGACAGCCGCGAGGGGCTGTCGAAGGACGACCAGAAGCGGCTCGCGACCGGGTTCGCCGGGGGCCGCCGCACCGACTCGATGATGCTGCTGCACTACGGCTCGGGCGGGACGTCCCTCATCAGCCTGCCCCGCGACTCCTACCTCCCGATCCCGGGGCACGGGTCGAACAAGCTGAATGCGGCGTTCTCCTTCGGCGGGCCCAAGCTGCTCGTCCAGACCGTGGAGAAGGCCACCGACGTCCACATCGACCACTACGCCGAGATCGGCTTCAACGGCTTCGTGGGCGTGGTCGACGCCGTCGGCGGCGTGAACATCTGCGTCAAGGAACCCATCAAGGACAAGAAGGCGGGCCTCGACCTCAAGGCGGGCTGCCAGGACCTGAGCGGCGGCCAGGCGCTCGGCTACGTCCGGACCCGCAAGTTCGCCCGCGCCGACCTCGAGCGCGTCGAGCACCAGCGGCAGTTCTTCGGCGCGCTGATGAAGAAGTCGACGAGCCCGGGAACCCTGCTCAACCCGTTCCGCAGCGTCCCGCTGGCGATGAACGCCACCAGCAACTTCCTGGTGGACGACGGCGACCACCTCTACGACCTGGTCCGCATGATGTGGGCGATGAAGGGCGTCAGCGGCGGCGACGGCGTGACGACCACCGTCCCGATCGGGGGCAACGGCAGCTCGGCCGCCGCCGGCTCCTACATCACGTGGGACAGGTCGCAGGCGGGCAAGCTGTTCGGGGCGCTGAAGCAGGACCAGAAGATCCCCGAGGACGTCATCACGAAGTGACGGGGCGGCGGCTCGTTTAGAGTCGGACCATGTCCGATGTGACGCCAGAGGGTACGAAGCTGGACGGGCTGACGTCCAAGGAGCTGCACGACCGCGCGATCGACCTCGCCAGGGACCGGCGAGACGTCGGCTTCCTGTGGGACCTGCTGCGGGCGATCCCGGCCGCGGCGGCGGCCACCGGGGAGGTCGGCCGCGCCGAGTTCGACCTGCTCCACGGCCTGTCGCTGCTGGAGGAGTTCACGCACGCGGGGGAGGGCGAGATGGCGGACGCGCTGCGGCCCTTCTACATCGAGTACCTCACCGCGCACCCCAAGGGGACCTGACCTGCTCTTTACCCTCCCTTGATCTCCCTTCGGCCGCCCCTGGGAATCACTCTCCGTAGGCAATTGACCGCAGAGGGTGGTTGTAGTGAACAAGAAGCATATGAAGATCGGCGCCATCGCCTTCGTCGCGTGGTACGTCATCAGCAGGCCGCAGGGGGCGGCCCACCTCGTCAACAACGCCCTGAGCGGGCTCGGCAACGCCGCGGAGTCGTTGTCGCAGTTCATGAGCGCAATCCCGAACTGACGTCCGGCCGCCGTCCGGGGCCAGCAAGCGGTGGCGCCCGCGTCACAGTAAAATCGCGCTTTGCGGGCACACGCGGCTGGGCACAATTGGATCGGGTCAATTGTGTCGCGCGCTACAACCAGGGACGGCGTTACGGATGAAGAAGAACCTCCGCTACGTGGCGATCGCCTTCGTCATCTTCTACTTGCTGAGCTCACCGACGGATGCGGCAGGAGTGGTCAACAACGCCTTCGACCAGCTCGGGAACGCGGGCAACCAGCTCGCCGCCTTCGTGAACGCCCTCGGCGGGAACGGCTGAGGCGCCGGCGGCGCGGTCCCCGGGGCGGCGCCGGCGGCGCGATCGGCGGGGGCGGCGGGGCCGGTCCCGGGGGATGATCTCCTAGGATCGGCACCATGTCTGTCTTCGACGTAGAGATCGACGGTCTGCGGGGCGGAACCGCGGACCTCGGCCAGTACCAGGGCAAGGCCGTGCTCATCGTCAATGTGGCCTCCAAGTGCGGCCTCACCCCGCAGTACTCCGGCCTGGAGCGGCTGCAGGAGACGTACGCGGGGCGCGGCTTCACCGTCCTCGGCGTCCCCTGCAACCAGTTCATGGGGCAGGAGCCCGGCACCGCGGACGACATCGCCGAGTTCTGCTCGGCGACCTACGGCGTCACGTTCCCGATGACCGAGAAGGTCGAGGTCAACGGCGACGGCCGGCACCCGCTCTACCAGGGGCTCGTCGGCACGCCGGACGCCGAGGGCCACACCGGCGACATCCGGTGGAACTTCGAGAAGTTCCTGATCGCCCCCGACGGCACGGTCGCGGCGCGGTTCGCGCCCCAGGCCGAGCCGGAGGCGGACGAGGTCGTCGCCGCCATCGAGAAGAACCTGCCGGCCTGAGCGTCCGGACGCGCCTTCCCCGGCCGGAGGGCGCGTCCGCCGCTGTGAATTGCGCCACACCGGCAACCGGTTGCCCTCTATTCGAGGGCGCGTCTAACTTGTGTGTCGCGCTATGACGTGGAGGTGCCCCATGGGCGGATGGACGGCCGGCGACATCCCCGAGCTGCGCGGGCGGCGGGCGATCGTCACCGGTGCCAACAGCGGCATCGGCTACCACACCGCGCTCCAGCTCGCCCGGCACGGCGCCTCCGTCGTGCTGGCCTGCCGCAGCGCCGAACGCGGCCAGGCCGCCTTCGACCGGATCAAGGCCGCCGCGCCGGGCGCCGACCTCGTCCTCGGCTCACTGGACCTCGCCGACCTGGCGTCCGTCCGCGCGTTCGCGGCCCGCTTCGGCGACGACCCCCTCGGCATCCTCGTCAACAACGCCGGGGTCATGGCCATCCCGCACCGCTCCACCGCCGACGGCTTCGAGATGCAGTTCGGCACCAACCACCTCGGCCACTTCGCGCTGACCGGCCTCCTGCTGCCCGCGCTGCGCGCCGCCCCGTCCGCCCGCGTCGTCACGGTGACCTCGGGCTTCGCCTGGACGGGACGCCTGCGCTTCGACGACCTGCAGAACGAGCGCCGGTACGGCAAGTGGACGGCCTACAGCCAGGCCAAGCTCGCCAACCTGGTCTTCGCCAAGGAGCTGGACCGCCGCACCGACCTGACCAGCGTCGCCGCCCACCCCGGCTACGCCGCGACGAACCTGCAGCAGACCGGCCCGAGGATGCAGGGCAACTCGCTCATGGAGAAGGTCACCGGCATGGGCAACGTGGTGATGGCCCAGTCGGCCGCCGCGGGCGCCCTGCCGTCCCTCTACGCGGCGACGGCGGACGTGGAGGGCGGCGCCTGCTACGGCCCCCGCCTGCTCCAGTACCGCGGCGCACCGGCGAAGGTGGTCACGCCTCCGCAGGCGGACCGCCCGGGCCTGGGCGAACGCCTCTGGGAGGTCTCCGAAACGCTCACCGGCGTCAGCTACGCCGAGGCTCCCGACCCAGCCCCCTGATCGCCTGGGCCAGCGTCCCCCCGACGACGGCGTCGGCATCGGCCGGGTCGCGCTGCACGATCCGGGCGGCGGCGTCCACCAGCCCTTGGATCAGCTCGGCGCGCAGCGCGGGCTCGGGGACACCGGCCTCCGCCAGCGCCGCGACCAGCGGCCGCAGCAACTGCGCGTGGCCCACCCTGATCCGCTCCAGCGCGGGCTCCGCGAGGGCGTGCTCGACGAGCGCCACGGCGGCGGCGTGGCGCCCGTCCGTCATGACCTCCAGCTGGGCCCGGACGTAGGCCTCGACCTTGCCGTCCAGCCCCTCCGCGCCGTTCAGCGCCCCCTCGACGACCGCCGCCCAGCGCGGCAGCTCGTCCCCGACGACCGCGGCGACCAGATCGTCCTTCGACCGGAAGTACTCGTAGAGGCTCGGCCGCGACAGCCCCACGCGCCGCGCCAGCGCGGCGAGCGACAGCGCCTCGATCCCCTCCTCGGCGACCAGTGCCCGCGCCGCGTCCAGCAGGTTCCGCAACTGCCGCGCCCGATGCTCCGCAACGGTCGCCTCACTGATCTTCGGCACCCGCCCATTCTAGGTTCCCGACGATGGGTAGGCATGTGCCGCCGGTCCAGTCCTACGGGGCGCGGGTGATGTCCCAGTCGAGGGTGGCGGGGATGGAGCCCTCCAGGGTGAGGAGCCAGCGCTTGACCTCGACGCCGGAGCCGCCGCTGTAGCCGCCCAGGCCGTTGGAGGCGACGACGCGGTGGCACGGGACGATCAGCGGGATCGGATTGCCGCCCATCACCTGGCCGATGACCTGGGCGTGGACGCCGGTGTCGCTGCGGTCGCCCAGCGCGCCGTAGGTGATGACCTCCCCGTACGGGACGGACTCGTACAGCGTTTCGAGGACCTGCCGCTGGACGTCGGACGTCAGCCGCCAGTCGATCGGGACCTCGAAGCGCTTCAGGTCGCCCGCGAAGTAGTCGCGCAGGGCCGACAGGGCGGGGGCCAGGCGGCCGG
>NZ_SMKY01000006.1 GCF_004349235.1 Actinomadura darangshiensis
ACGCTGATCGCCGCGCTGCTCCTCGCCTTCCATCCCGCCCCGCCCGCGCACGCCGCCGCTCCCGCACGCGCCGCCGGCGGCGAGGTGCGCGGTTACATCGACGCCCACAGCCACCTGATGTCGTACGAGGCGTTCGGCGGCGCGCTGATGTGCGGCAAGCCGTTCGACCCGCGCGGCATCCAGGAGGCGCTGCGCGACTGCCCCGACCACGCCGGGAACGGGGCGTTCGCCTGGTTCGAGAACTTCACCAGGCACGGCACGCCGTTCGGCACGCACGACCCCACCGGCTGGCCGACGTTCAAGGACTGGCCCGCCTGGGACTCCCGCACCCACCAGCAGGCGTACTACACGTGGCTGGAACGCTCCTGGCGGGCGGGTCAGCGCGTCCTCGTCAACCACCTGGTCGCCAACCGCCAGCTCTGCGACCTGTATCCGCTCAAGCGCAACAAGTGCGACGAGATGGCCGTCATCCGGCTTGAGGCGCAGCGCATGCGCGAGCTGGAGTCCTACATCGACGCGCAGAACGGCGGCCAGGGCAAGGGCTGGTTCCGCATCGTGCGCGGCCCGGACCAGGCGCGCCAGGTCATCCAGGACGGGAAGCTCGCCGTCGTCCTCGGCATCGAGACGTCCGAGCCGTTCGGCTGCCGGATCATCGGCGGCGTCCCGCAGTGCACCCGCGCGGACATCGACCGGGGCCTGGACGAGGCGAAGGACCTCGGCGTCTCCTCCATGTTCCTGTGCCACAAGTTCGACAACGCGCTGTGCGGCGTCCGGTACGACGGCGGCACCACCGGGGCCATCGTCAACGTGGGCAACTTCCTCGCCACCGGCCGCTTCTGGCAGGCCGAGACGTGCACCGGCCCGATCCACGACAACACCATCGCGTCGGCGGGCACCGTCAACGACGACGTGCAGGAGATCCTGCGCTACCTCGGAAAGGCGGGCATCACGCTGCCGCTGTATCCGGCGGCACCGCACTGCAACATCAACGGCCTGACCGACCTCGGGAAGTACATGCTGCAGGGCATGATGAAGCGGCACATGATCGTCGAGATCGACCACATGAGCGCCAAGGCCGCCGGCGAGACGCTGGACGTCCTGGAAGGCGCCCGCTACTCGGGCGTCATCTCGTCCCACAGCTGGACCGACGAGCACTACATGGGCCGCATCTACGGGCTCGGCGGAATGGCCACCGGTTACGGCAACGCCGCCGACCAGTTCGCGGCGGAATGGAAGCGCAAGAAGGAATCCCGCGACCCCCGCTACACCTTCGGCTACGGCTACGGGCTGGACGTCAACGGCATGGGCGCGCTGCCGCCACCGCGCGCGGACGCCTCCAAGACCCCACTGCGCTACCCGTACACGTCCCCGATCAACGGGGTGACGCTCGACCGGCTGCGCACCGGCGAGCGCACCTGGGACCTCAACACCGACGGCGTCGCCAACTACGGTCTCGTTCCCGACTGGATCACCGACATGCGCAACTTCGGCGGCCAGGAGATCATCGACGACATGGCCCGCGGCGCCGAGGCCTACCTGGAGATGTGGGGGCGCACCGAGGCGGACTAGCCCTCTTTGAGCAGTCTCGCCGCGTCGTCCCAGAGCGTGCGTGCGAGCGTCGCGTCCAGGGCCTTGCGCTTGAGGGGCCTCTCCTTGGAGACGTGGAAGTACCGGCCCGTCCCGTCCGCCGTCAGCAGGTCGGCGACGGGGCGGGCGGCCTTCCCCGCGGGCTTCAGCGTCCACTTGGCGGCCTTCATCACGCGCCCGAACAGCCCGTCCCCGACGGTGAGGTCGGTCCGCAGCACGCCCGGATGCACCGCGTCGATCGTCACGCCGGTGTCCCGCCATCGCTCGGCGAACAGCGGGACCATCAGCAGGTTCGCCAGCTTGGTGTCGGCGTACGTCCGCACGTTGTGGAAGTCGCGGCCCGTGGGCGTGCGGCCGGGGTCGACCCGTCCCCGGACGTAGAGGGCGGCGCTGACCTGCACCACCCGCCGCAGCCGCGCCTCCAGCAGCCGGTTCAGCAGGAACGGCGCGAGATGGTTGGTGAAGAACGCCTGCTCGTATCCGTCCTCGTTGAGCGCGAGCCGGCCGGGCCAGAGCGCCGCGTTGTGGACGAGCACGTCGGTCTCCGGGATCTCGCCCGCCAGGGCCCGCACCGTCCGGACGGACGACAGGTCGCCCACCACCAGATCGGCGCCGATCTCCGCCGCGGCCGCCGCGCCCGCGTCCGGCCGCCGCGCCACGATCGTCACCCGGTGCCCGCGCCGGACGGCCTCCGCGGCGACCTCCCGGCCCACACCGCGGTTCCCGCCGGTGACGACGACCCTCAAGCGTTCACTCACGCCACCGCACCCTAACAAGCGTCGCGCGGCACGGGTCGACCCGTGCCGCGCGACGAGGTGATCAGCTCAGCACGTGCCGAGCCACGTGGTGAGCGCGCTCTTCTCGGCGCTGTCGACGGTGAGGTCGTAGGACCACTTCACCTGGATCCACGCGCGCGCGTAGGTGCAGCGGAAGGAGCTGGTCGGCGGTGACCACTCCGCGGGGTCCTGGTCGCTCTTGGACTGGTTGACGTTGTCGGTCACGGCCCACAGCTGGGGCTGGTCGAGCTCGTTGGCGAAGTCCTGGCGGTGGGCCGTCGTCCACGACCAGGCACCGGACGCCCACGCCTCGGCGAGCGGCACCATGTGGTCGATGTCGAGGTCGGACGCCTGGGTCCAGGTGCCGCCATCGTAGGGCGAGGTCCAGTTGCCGGACGTCGGGTAGCAGGACGAGTCGGTGGTGATGTTCGTGCCGTCCCGCTTGAGCACGGTCTCGCGGGTGTTGCAGGCGCCGTCGATCGTGATCCAGTGCGGGAACAGGTCGCGGTCGTAGGTGTCGCCGTGCGATTCGGCGGCGACGGTGAGTTCGCCCAGGCGGGTCGTCGCCGTGGCGGCGGACGGGATGTTGGGCGGGGTCGCGGACGCGGGAGCGTCCATCACCCCGATGAGCGCCGCGCCCAGGGCGGCCGGAAGCAGGAACGACAGAACACGTCGCATGGGGGGAGCCCTTCCGCAGCCGTTCCCGGCCGGGGCGGGGGGCGTCCCGAGGGGGATCGGGAACGGCGACACTGCGACGGTGACATTCTCGGCAAATGCGGGAAAACGTCACGCATTGCCCAGCCGCGGCCGCCCCCTTGGTCGGAAGCTGCCGTCAACTCCTCCGGCTCATGCCCGTGACCTGCGAGATCGCGGTCGGTGCCGCATCCGGTACGAGGGCGGTACGGCCGGTGAAGACTCCCTTAACGCACCGGTCCCACGGCTGCGGGACCGGTGCGGGCGGCCGGCGGACCGGCTCAGGCGAAGCGGGCGCGGGCGGCGGAGATGACCGTGCGGTCGTCCACTGCGGCCTCGAACAGGGTCGCGGGGGCGTCCTTCCAGGTGTCGACGCGCAGTTCGTCGCCTGGGAAGACCGGGGCGGCGAAGCGGCCTTCCAGTTCGGTTAGGTCGGCCGGGTGGGCGCCTTGGGACGACGCCAGGGGCAGTGTGATCGCGGCCAGGGTGCACAGGCCGTGCATGATGGGGCGCGGCATTCCGGCCGTCTTCGCCGCCTCCGGGTCGATGTGCAGGTGGTGGCGGTCGCCCAGCAGGCGGTAGAGGGCCGCCTGGTCGGGGGACGTCTGGACGGTCAGGGAACCGTCCGGCTCCCGATCGGGATGGCGGCGGGCGGACGGGCCCCGGTCGCCGCCGAAGCCGCCGCGCCCTGGGGCGAACAACGACCAGGTGGCCTCGAAGTAGTCGCTTTCCACGGCCACCTCGAAGACGGCGGCCGAGCCCTTGTCCCAGACCTCTGCCACGTGGGCCTTCATCTCTACGGAGCCTGAGCGCGGTAGCGGTTTCAGGGCGCGCAGCCGCTGCATGCCGTGGAGGGTGGTTCGCGCGTCGAACGCGCCCGCCGAGGCGAGAGCGTCCGGGGCCCATTGCGCGAGGGTCAGGGCGAAGGTCGGGAGGACGCGGAGGCGCTCCTCGAAGACCAGGTCCAGGTCGGAGGCGCCCGCACCCACCGCCAGCGCGTACAGGATGGGTTGGGTGTCTTCGTAGGTGACGGTCTTGGTGCCGAGGTCCCGGCCACGCCATTCGCTCACGCGTCCGCCCCCAGGACCAGGCCGCTGGTCGGGACGCCGGTCCCGGCGGTGACCAGCACGTTGTGGACGTCGCCCGGCTGGTTCGCGGACGTGCCCCGGACGAGCCGGACGCCCTCCGCGATGCCGTTCATGCCATGGATGTACGCCTCGCCGAGCTGGCCGCCATGGGTGTTGAACGGCAGCCGCCCGCCGGCCTCCAGGTTGCCTTCCGCGACGAAGTCCTTGGCCTCGCCCTTGGCGCAGAAGCCCAGCTCTTCGAGCTGCGGCAGGACGAGCGGGGTGAAGTGGTCGTAGAGGATCGCGGCCTGGACGTCGGACGGGGTGAGGCGCGACTGGGCGTAGAGCTGCCGTCCCACGAGGCCCATCTCCGGGATGCCGGTGATCTCGGAGCGGTAGTAGCTCGTCATCATGTGCTGGTCGTTGCCCGAGCCCTGGGCGGCCCCCCAGACCAGGGCCGGCCGGTGCGGAAGGTCGCGGGCACGCTCCGCGGAGACGACGACGAGGGCCTGGCCGCCGTCGCTCTCCTGGCAGCAGTCGAGGAGGCGGAGCGGCTCGGCGATCCAGCGGGACGCCTGGTGGTCGGCCAGGGTGATCGGCCGTTCGTAGAACCACGCGGCCGGGTTCTTGGCGGCGTGCTTGCGGTCGACGACGGCGACGCGGCCGAAGTCCTCGCTGGTCGCGCCGTACTCGTACATGTAGCGCTGCGCGAACATCGCGACCCACTGGGCTGGGGTCGACAGCCCGAACGGGTTCATCCACGCGTAGGCGGCGCCGTCGGCGCTGACGTCCGCCGGCCGGTCGGCCTGGCCGAGGCCGTACCGGGTGCCGGACCGCTCGTTGAACGCGCGGTAGCAGACGACGACGTCGGCGACGCCGGTCGCGACGGCCATCGCCGCCTGCTGGACGGTGCCGCACGCGGCGCCGCCGCCGTAGCCGATCCGGGAGAAGAACTTCAGCTCGCCGATGCCGAGGTTCCGGGCGATGTGGATCTCGGAGTTGGTGTCGGCGGTGAACGTCACCATGCCGTCCACGTCGGACGGCTGGAGCCCCGCGTCGGTGATCGCGGCGAGGACCGCCTCGCAGGCGAGCCGCAGCTCGCTGCGGCCCGACTCCTTGGAGAACTCGGTGGCGCCGATCCCGGCGATCGCGGCCGCCCCTGGCAGGACGCTCATGCACCGCTCCCTTGCAGTTGGACGACGACGGTGCCGGTCACGTGCGGGCCTATGGCGTTCGTGCCGCGCACCTTGATCTCGACGCGGCCCCCGTCGTCCTTGGCCGAGACCGTGCCGGTCAGCAGCATCGTGTCGCCGGGGTAGTTCGGCGCGCCGAGGCGGATCCTGATGGCCTTCACCACGGCGGCGGGCCCGGCCCACTGCGTCACGTACCGGTCGACGAGCCCGTTCGTCGTGAGGATGTTCATGAAGACGTCCTTGGAACCGCGCTCGACCGCGAGCGACGGGTCGTGGTGGACGTCCTGGTAGTCGCGGCTCGCGAGCGCGGTCGCGACGATCATCGTGCGGGTCAGCGGGATGCTCAGCTCGGGGAGCTCCTCCCCCACCGAGACGTCCTCGAAGCTCCTGCTCACAGGGCGGCTCCCAGCAGGTCGAGGTCGGCGGACGCGCCGCCGAGCGTCCCGGAGATCTGCTTGCCCCACAGGAAGTGGCGGTGCACCGGGTAGTCGACGTCCACGCCGATGCCGCCGTGCAGGTGCTGGACGCGGTGGACGACGTTCAGCCCGCCCTCGTCCGACCACCACTTGGCGACCAGGACGGCGGTTTCGGCGTCCTCCCCGGCGGCGACCAGCGAGACCGCGTGCCAGAGGCAGACGCGGAGCGCGTCGATCTCGATGTAGCAGTCGGCGAGGTTGTGCTGCACGGCCTGGAAGGTGGCGAGCGGACGGCCGAACTGCTCGCGTCCCGTCAGGTAGTCGGCGGCCAGGCGCAGCGCGCCGTCGGCCACGCCGACCTGGACGGCGGCCAGCGAGACCCGGGCCAGCTCCAGGACCGTCTCCAACGCACCCGGATCGAGGGCCTGGGCCGGTGCGCCGTCGAGCGTGAGGTGCCCGGCGACGTCCCGGCTCGTGGTCTCGGCACGCTCCCAGGATCCGGCGGACGTCTCGACCAGGAACAGGCCCGCGCCTTCCGGCGAGGAGGCCGAGACCAGGACATGACGAGTGCCGAACGGCGTGGGGACGGCGGCCTTCGTGCCGGTCAGCAGCCACGTGTCCCCGTCGCGGACGGCGGCGCAACGCGGCGACGCCGGGTCGGACGGCCCGAACTCCTCAAGCGCGACCGTCAGCCGGGTAGAACCGTCCACAACGGAAGGCAGTACCTCTGTCGAACCGTGTGAGGCGAGCGTGAGAGCGGCGACGACCGACGGCCAGATCGGGACCGGCGCGACGACCCGCCCCTGCTTCTCCAGCAGGACGGCCAGTCCGGCGACGCCCAGTCCGGCTCCGCCGACCGCCTCGGGCAGCGCGACGCCGAGCAGGCCCGTGTCGCCCAGCTCCGCCCACAGGGCCTCGTCGAAGCCCTGCCCGGATTCCTCGGCGGCCTTGATCCGCTCCTGCGTGGCCCGGTCGGTGAAGATCTGCCGCGCGAGGTCCCTGACCGCCTCAAGCTCTTCGCCAAGCGTGAAGTCCATCAGCGCTCCTTGTTCTCGGCCGGGCGGAAGACCGGTAGGGAGAGGTCGGGGTCCGGGTCGATCCAGTCGACGACGACGGCCATGCCGATCTCGACGTCCTGCGGCGCGACCCCGGTCATGTTCGTGATCAGCCGGGTGCCCTCGGTCAGCTCGACCACCGCGACGACCAGCGGATAGTCGAAGGCCGGGTGGCGCGGGTGGTGGTTGACGACGTAGCTGTAGACGTGGCCCTCGCCCTGCGCCTCGACGGTGTCCCAGTCGAACGAGCCGCACTGCGGGCAGCACGGGCCGGGCGGGTGCCGCAGCGACTTGCAGTCGGCGCAGCGCTGGATGACCAGCTTGTGCTCGCGCGCCGCCTCGAACCAGAAGGCGTTGTCGGAGTTGATCGCGGGCCGCGGGCGCAGCGGCTTCGGCTCGGCCTTGTCCTCCGGGCGGAAGCGCAGGAGGCGCCAGCGCTGCGTGGCGACGACCTCGCCGGACGCGTCCCGGTACGTCTTGACCGTGCTGACGAAGCGTCCTGCGCCGAGCGCGGTGTTCTTCTCCGGGGAGATCGAGTCGACGGTCTCCTCGACGCTGACGCGGTCGCCGGGCACCAGCTCGCGGTGGAACTCGAACTCGGAGTCGGTGGCGACGACGGAGGTGTAGCCGCCCTCGGCGAGCAGGTCGGTCAGCTCGTCCGGGCCCGCCGGGTCTTCTCGGACGGACGCCGCGTAGCCGCGCATCGTCCACGCCTGGATCATCGACGCGGGCGCCACGACGCCTTCGCGTCCGGTGGCGCGGGCGGCGGCCTCGTCCAGGTAGACGGGGTTGCCGTCCTCCATCGCCTCGACCCAGTGCCGGATCATGGGGACGTTCACGGGGTCCTGCCCGGTGCGCACCGTGCCGACCGGCCGCCCGACCCAGGCCTGGAGCCGCTCCTCGTATTCGCTCATGACCGCCTCGACCTCGGCAGACCCAGTCCCTGGACGGCGACCATGTCGCGCAGCACCTCGTTGACGCCGCCGCCGAACGTGTTGACGATGCCCTGCCGGGACAGCTGCTCGATCTGCCCGTACAGCACCGCACCCGGCGATTCGGGGCGGATCCGCCCGGCCGCCCCCAGCACGCCGGTCAGCGTCCGCTGGACGTCGATGTGCGTCTCCGTCCCGTAGGACTTGGCGGCTCCGGCCTGCGCGCCGGTCAGCGTGCCCGCCTCGACGGCCATCGTCATCTTCCAGTTCATCAGCCGCATCGCTTCGAGCTTGGCGTGCGTGCGGGCGAGGTCCGCGCGCACCCAGGGCAGGTCGATGGCGCCGTTCTCGCGGGCCCAGTCGCGGACGTCCTCCCAGAGCCGGATCATCCGGCCGCCGAGCGCGGCGAGCCCGATGCGCTCGTGGTTGAGCTGCGTGGTGATCAGGCGCCAGCCGCCGTCGACGTCCCCGACGACCGAGGACGCGGGCACCCGGACGCCGTTGTAGTACGTCGCCGTGACGATCATCCCGCCGACGGTCTGGATCGGGCTCCAGGAGAACCCGTCCGCGTCGGTCGGGACGGTCAGGATCGAGATGCCGTTGTGCTTGGGGGCATCCGGGTCCGTCCGGGCGGCGAGCCAGATGTGGTCGGCGGTGTTGGCGCCGCTGGTGAAGACCTTGCTGCCGTCGACGACGAAGTGGTCCCCGTCGCGGACGGCCTTGGTGCGCAGCGAGGCGAGGTCGGTGCCGGCGTCGGGCTCGGTGTACCCGATCGCGAAGACGATGTCGCCCGACAGGATTCCGGGCAGGAAGCGCTTCTTCTGCTCGTCCGTCCCGAACCGCATCAGCGTCGGGCCGACCGTGTTGACCGTGACGAACGGGAACGGCAGCCCGGCCCGCTGCACCTCGTCGAAGAACACGTACTGCTCGGCGACGGACTTGCCCTGCCCGCCGAACTCCGCCGGCCAGCCGTAGCCGAGCCAGCCGTCGTTGCCGAGCATCTTGACGATCTCGCGGAAGCGGTCGCCGCCGACGCCCTGCTCGCCGGCGCGGCGCCGCACGTCCGCGGGCAGCAGGCCCGCGAAGTACGCCCTCAGTTCCGCGCGCAGTTCGCGGTGCGCCTCGGACTCACGCAGATCCATACCTGCCCTTTCTCGGTTACGGGAGGAAGCGCCGGCGGCCCGCGGCGACGAACTCCTCCCGGAGCGCCGCCTTGTCCGCCTCGGTCATCGGGACGTAGTCGGGCGCGCCCCGGCCGGTCCACCGGAAGACCGGGTCGTCGGTGCGCCAGCCGTCGAGCTGCAGTTCCTTCTTCTTGAGCTTCCCCGAGCCGGTGGTCGGCAACGCGTGCGAGACGCGCACGAACCGCGGCGCGCCCTTGGTGCCGAGGTCGTCCTGGCCGGCGAGGAACGCCGGGAGGTCCAGGTCCTCGAACCCGACGCCGGGCGGGACCTCGACCGCCGCCATCACCTGGTCGCCGGAGCGCGGGTCGGGGACGCCGAACGCGACCGCGTCCACGATCTTCGGGTGCCGCCGGACGACGTTCTGGGTGAGCAGCGCGGAGATGTTCTCCGAGTCGACCCGGATCCAGTCGCCGGACCGCCCGCCGAAGTACAGGAAGCCGTCGCCGTCGATGTAGCCGAGGTCGCCCGTCCAGTACCAGCCGTGCCGGACGCGCTCCGCGTCCGCCTCGGGGTTGTTGTAGTAGCCCTCGAACTTGGCGGCGCCGTGCACGTCGACGATCTCGCCGACGGCGGCCTCGGCGTTGGTGACGCGGCCGTGCTCGTCCAGGACCGCGGGCGCGCAGGTCTCGCGCGTCTCCGGGTGGACGATCCGGACGCCGTCGTGGGCGGGGCGACCGAACGCGGTCGGCGGCGTCTCCGGCACCCGCTTGATCATCCCGGCGCTCTCGCTGGACCCGTAGCCCTCGACGAGCTTCGCGCCGAAGCGGCGCAGGAATTCGGCCTTGTCCTCGGGGGACGCCTCCGTCCCGAATCCGTGCGTGAGGGTGTTGTCGCCGTCGTCCGGCAGCTCGGGTGTGGCGAGGACGTAGCCGATCGCCTTCCCGACGTAGGTGAAGAACGTCGCGCCGTAGTACCGGACGTCCGGCAGGAACCCGGACGCGGAGAACCTCCGCCCGAGGACGACGGCCGCGCCGGCCGCGAGCGACGGCGCCCACAGCGCCATCAGCGCGTTGCCGTGGAACAGCGGCATCGAGCAGTAGCTGATGTCGTCGCGCTTGATGTCGTACTTGGCGCTGTTGTTGCGGCCCAGCTCGGCGAGGCGGCCCTGCGAGCAGCGCGCCGCCTTCGACGCCCCGGTCGTCCCGGACGTGAACAGCAGCAGGATCTGCGTCAGCGGGGTGACCGACTCGTCTGGCGCGGGCTCGCAGGCGTGGGCCGCGACTCTCGCCTCGTAGCCGTCGTCGTCGATCAGGAGGAAGCGGTCGCGCGGGACGCCGATGTCGAGGCCGTCCAGCAGCTTCAGCCCGTCCCGGTCGGTGACGAGAAGCTGGAGGTCGGTGTGCCGGACCTCCTGCTCCAGGTAGGTACCGGTCCGGGTCGCGTTGATGCCGACGATCGTCGCGCCGCTGAGCGCCGCCGCCCCGAGCCACAGGATGT
Organism: Actinomadura darangshiensis; assembly: GCF_004349235.1. Lineage (GTDB taxonomy): Bacteria > Actinomycetota > Actinomycetes > Streptosporangiales > Streptosporangiaceae > Spirillospora > Spirillospora darangshiensis. The sequence continues at coordinate 10,341 of NZ_SMKY01000006.1, forward strand.
ACTCGGGGACGTTCTCCAGCAGTACGCCGATGTGGAACGGCCCGTCCCGCCGCAGGTCGCGGGCCAGCGAAGCCCGCGCCGCGCTCTCCCGGACGACCTCGTCCCACGTCCACGTGCGCTCGCGGCTGCGCAGGCCCGGCCGGTCGTCGCCCAGCCGCGCCAGCAGCAGCGCCGCGATCGTCTCGTCACGCACGCGCGGCACCCCAGGCCGGCTCGGTGGACAGGACGCAGTGGGTGCCGCCGTAGATCGCGGTCATGCACTTGTTGCAGTGGATGCACAGCGACTCGGTGGCGGGCTCGTCCTTGATCCGGTTGATCAGGTCGGGCTCGCGCAGCAGGGCGCGGGCCATCGCGACGAACTGGAAGCCCTCCGCCATGGCGGTGTCCATGCCGGCCTTGTCGGTGACGCCGCCGAGCAGGATCATCGGCAGCTTCACCGCGGCGCGGATCTGCCGGGCGTCCTTCAGCAGGTAGAGGTCCTCGTAGGGGTAGGACTTCAGGAAGTGCTTGCCGACGAGCTTGATCCCGAGCTTGGTCGGCTGCTTCATGACGGCCGCGAACTCCCGCAGCGGCGCGTCGCCCTTGAACAGGTACATGGGGTTGAGCAGGGAGCTGCCGGCGGTCATCTGGAGGGCGTCGACCGAGCCGTCGGCCTCCAGCCAGCGGGCGACCTGGATGGCCTCATCGACCCAGAAGCCGCCGGGCACGCCGTCGTCCATGTTGAGCTTCGCGGTGACCGCGATGCGGTCGCCGACGGCGTCGCGGACGGCGCGGCCGATGTCGCGCGCCAGCCGGGCACGGTTCTCCAGCGACCCGCCGTACTCGTCCTTGCGGTGGTTGACCTTGGGGCTGAGGAACGAGCTGGTCAGGTAGTTGTGCCCCATGTGGATCTCGATCGAGTCGAAACCGGCGTCGATCGCCATCCTGCCCGCGCGGGCGTGCTCCTCGACGACGCGCGCCAGGTCCGCCTGCGTGACGGCCTTGGTGAAGGTCTGCGTGGTCAGGTGGAAGTGGCGGCTGGGCGCGAGCGCGGGCAGCTTGTTGCTCTTGGGGTTGGCGACCGGTCCGGCGTGCCCGATCTGCGCCTGGGCGGCGGCTCCCTCGGCGTGCACGGCGTCGGTCAGCTTCCGCAGGCCGGGCATCGCCTCGTCCCGCCAGTAGATCTGCCTGCGGTCGGTGCGCCCCTCCGGCGCGACCGCGCAGTACGCGACGGTCGTCATCCCGACACCGCCGCGGGCGTGGCGGACATGGAAGTCGATCAGCGCGTCGGTGACCTGGCCGTCCTTCGTCAGCCCCTCGTAGGTCGCCGCCTTGACGATGCGGTTCCGCAGCGTGACCGGCCCCAGCTTCCCCGGGGCGAACACGTCGGGCGTCGGGTCGTTCATGAGAAATCCTCCATCCGGACGAACGCTAATCAGCGGGACGCCCGAACACTCCGGACATCCCGCTGACCGGGAGTCAACGGGACTTCAGGGCTTCGGCCAACTGGTCTGCCTGCGACTGGTGCTCCATCAGCTGGCGTAGGAGCCATAGGCGGAGGACTCTCGTTATCGCGGCCGTCAGGTACACCGCCGCGCCTAGGACCGTCACCGCCAGGAAGCCGACGGCGAGGGTCTGGAGCGAGCCGACGTCCCGCATGTCGTCCTTGGTGAGCGAGATGTTGTAGGCGATGAAGGTGCCGACGACGCCGACGACCATGGCCAGGGCCCCGGCGATGCGGAACACGCCGTCGAAGCGGGACTGGCCGGTCCTGAGCTTCTGCCGCGCCACGTCGTCCTTGAACCGCCGGCGCCGTTCCTCAGTGAGCATGTCGGGTCAACCTCCCAGGTAGTCGCTGGACAGCCGGTCTTCGATCTCGGCGGGCGGGCCGGCCGCCACCACGCGCCCGTTCAGCATCAGCGCGGCGGTGTCGGCGATCGGCAGGACGGCGCGGGCGAACTGCTCCGCGACCAGCACCGACAGGCCGCCCTGGACCAGCTCGGCGACCGTCTCGTACATCTTGGTGACGATCATGGGCGCGAGGCCCATGGACAGCTCGTCGAGCAGCAGCACCGCCGGGTCCGTGCCGAGCGCGCGCGACAGCGCGAGCATCTGCTGCTCGCCGCCGGACATCGATCCGGCGAGCTGGTGGCGGCGTTCGCCGAGGACGGGGAAGCGGGCGTACGCCTTCTCCTCCAGGTCGGCGAGGCGGGCGCCGGTCCCGGTGGCGGCCCACAGGTTCTCCCGCACCGTCAGGTTGGGGAAGATCCCGCGGCCCTCGGGGATGGAGCACACGCCGAGGCGGGCCGCGTCCTGCGCGGAGACGCCGTTCACCTTGCGTCCGGCGTAGCGCAGCTCGCCGCCGGCCAGCGGGTGCAGGCCCGCGCAGACCCGCATCGCGGTCGACTTCCCGCCGCCGTTCGGGCCGAGCAGCGCCAGCAGCGACCCCGGCCGCAGCGCCAGGTCGACGCCGTGCAGGACCTCGATGGCGCCGTAGCCCGCGCGGACCCCCTCCAGTTCCAGGAGCGGGGCGGCCTCCTCAGCCATGGGACGCCTCCTCGGTGCCGATGTAGGCGGCGATGACCTCCGGCGACTCCTTGATCTCCCGCGGGGTGCCGGACGCGATGAGCGCGCCGTAGTCGAGGACGTGGATCGTGGCGCACAGCCGCATGACCAGCGGCAGGTCGTGCTCGACGAGGCAGACCGCGAGGCCCTCGGCGGCCAGGCCGGTGAGCATCCCGGCGAACGCCTCCGTCTCGCGCTCGGTCTGGCCGGACGCGGGCTCGTCCAGCAGCAGGACGCGCGGTGAGGTCATCAGCGCGCGTGCCACCTCCACGACGCGGGCCCGCCCGATCGGGATGTCGGACACGTCGCGGCCGGCGATGTCGGTGAGCCCGGTGCGTTCGAGGACCTTGTCGGTCTCCTCGTCCAGGTCGAACCGCTTGCGGGTGCCGCTGCGGAGGATGTCGCCGGCGACGCGGACGTTGTCGCGCACTGACAGCGACAGGAACAGCTCCAGGCGCTGGAACGTCCGCGCCATGCCGCGCCGCGCGCGCTTGGCCGGGGACAGTTTGGTGATGTCGTCCCCGTCCAGCAGCACCTGGCCCGACGCGGGCTTCTGCAGGCCGGTGATGGTGTTGAACATCGTGGTCTTGCCGGCGCCGTTCGGGCCGATCAGCCCGGTGATCCGCCCTTCGTCGACGGTGAGGCCGACGTCGTCGACGGCGGTGTTGCCGCCGAACCGGACGGTGATGGCCTTCGTCTCAAGCAGTGACACGGGCCCCTCCCTTCTCCAAGGCGGCGGTCAGGCCGAGTTCGCGGTCGAGGCGCGCGCGCAGCTCGTCGGTGTAGGGCTCGTCCACGCCGGCCAGTTCCAGCGGCACCGGACGGGTCCGCCGTTCCGCCAGGTAGCTGCGGCCGACGACGGGCAGCAGCATCGCCGCGCACAGGGCGATGAGCGCGAACGTCCAGGTGCCGATCACATCGGTGAGCGCGAGGACGTAAAGGACCGCGCCGAGCGCGCCCGCCCCGTACAGGACGGGCTTGGCGTCCCGCATGGCCCGGTAGCCGTCGATGATGTCGTGCACGAATCCGCTCGGGTTCCGGCCGACGCCCATGCCGACCAGCGCCGTCCCGACGAGGACGAGGTGGCCGAGCGCCGTGTAGATCGTGGCCATGCCCTCGTTCGCCAGCGCCAGGTCGCCGAACGTCGAGACGAGGACGGCCGAGCCGACGCCCGCCATCAGCCCGCCGACCAGGGCGCCGCTGAGGTACCCGATGCCGGCGACCACGACGAGCATCAGCAGCGCGAGGCTGCCGGTGAACGAGAAGTTCTCCTGCGCGACGGTCCCGGTCGCGGACGACATCAGCACGCCGCCGAGCCCGGCGATCGCCGCGGAGATCATGAAGACGCTCAGCTTCAGCCGGACGAGGTTCTGCCCGAGCATCGCCGACGCAGCCGGGCTGTCCTTCATCGCCGCGAGCCGCCGCCCGTACCCGCCGTTGCGGAGCGCGGCCAGCCCGACCGCGATCAGCGCGAACAGGACGGTGGCGGTCATCAGGAACGTGGTCCCGTCCCGCAGATCGAGGGGGCCGACCTTGAGCGGCGGGACGACGAGCGAGCCATCCGGGAACAGGGTGAACGTCGTCCCGAACAGGTGGTGCTCGGTGGTGTCGCGCAGCACCATGTTCGACAGGAACTCGCCGAACGCCATCGTCGCGAGTGCCAGGTAGAGGCCGCGGAGCCGCAGCGCGGGCAGCGCGACCAGGCCGCCGACCAGTGCCGCCGCGACCACCGCCAGCAGCACCCCCTGGATGTTCATCCGGGCGGCGAGCCCGGTGCCCTCCACGCCGAAGTGGAACGCCACGACGGTCGCGACCGCCCCGAACGCCAGCGGCGCGAGGTTCAGCTCGCCCGCGTAGCCGGTCAGGACCGTCAGCGACAGCGCGATGATCGCGAACGTCATGCCGAGCGCGAACGTGGTGACGCCCGACTCCGGCAGCAGCAGGCTGTAGAGGTAGACGGCCGCGACCAGCGCGGCCGCCCACACCGCCGCGGCCCGGACGGCCGGCACCCGGTACCGCTCGCGGGTCCGGACCGCGGCCCCGCGCAGCCGGTCCTGGGGCAGCACCACCAGGACCGTGAACAGGATGATCATCGGCAGCGAGACGCGCAGGTTGCCGGTGAACGTGCCCGCCGACGGCAGGTAGGCGAGCACGTAGTTGGCGGCCAGGCCGAGCACCATCGCGCCGGCGAAGGTGCGGGGTATGCTGCGCAGCCGGCCGAACATCGCCGCCGCGAACGCGTCGATCACCAGCAGGGTCAGCGCGTTCGCGTCCAGCCCGCCGCCGCTGATCGGCACGATCAGCACCCCGGCGAGGACGGCGAGCGTCGAGCCGAGCGCCCACGACAGCATCGCGGCGCGCTCGGGGTCGTGGCCGTTGCGCCGCAGCAGGTCGGGGTCGTCGACGGAGCCGCGCATCACCACGCCCGTCCGGCTGCGGGTGAACAGCACCCGCAGCCCGGCGGCGATCGCGACGGCGGCGGCCAGGCAGACGATCTCGTGGTACCGGACGACCACGCCGCCCACCGTGATCTTCGCGCCGGCACCGAAGAACATGCCGACGGTGTGGGCCTCGTCCGGGTTCCAGATCCACTGCGCCAGGTAGACGGTCCCGAGCAGCACCGCCACCGTCACGATGATCTTCGTGACGTCGGCGGTGCCGCGCAGGCCCCGCATGATGACGGCGTGCAGGGCGGCGCCCATCGCCGGGCCGGCGAGCCCCACCACGACGATCAGCGCGAGCCACACCGGCCAGCCCCACCGCTCGGTGACGTGCCAGTACAGGAACGTTCCGAACATGGCCTGGGCGCCGTGGGCGAAGTTGAAGATGCCCGAGGTGTTGTAGGTCAGCACGAGCCCGGAGGCCGCGATGGAGTACACCGAGCCCAGGACCAGCCCCAGGATCGTGTATGTGAGGAACGTGCTCATGAGGACTGGGGCTTGATCACGTCGCCGGTCAGGAACTTCGTCGAGATCCGGTCGCCGTTGAGCTCCGCCCCCCACGTCTTCGGATCGGTCTTGACGACGAAGTCGCCGCCGCACTCGAACTCGCCCGTGTCCTTCGGGTAGACCTGCTGGTACTCGGTCTTGTTCAGCTTGACCATGAGCGAGCACGACGCCGGCTTGTTGCCGCCCGGGTCGGTCGGCGCGTGCAGGCCGCCGCCCGTCCACTCGTGCACCTTGGAAAGCTCGTTCACGACGCACTGGCGGGTCAGGTCCGAACCGCACTTCTGCGCGGACTGCGCCCACAGCAGGAACGACGAGGCGGCCTGCATGCCGAGCAGTGCGACCTTGCCCTTCTTGGCGTTGACGAGGTCCATGTACTGCTTCACCGCGGGGACCTCGCCGGCGTTCTCGAACGGCTGGAAGATCATGCCGACGTGCAGGCCGTCACCGGCCCCCGAGGTGTTCCACTTGGAGACGAGCGTGCTGTACCAGGTCGCCTCGAAGACGTATTTGGGGTGCGCGCCGGCGCGTTCGATCGACTCCAGCAGGCTGAACTGCCCGGGGTCGGGCGAGTCGGACGACCACAGGTAGCCCGCCCCGCACTTCTTGATCTTCTCGGCGAACGGCATGTAGCTGCTCTCGCCCTTGTCGTTCAGCCGGACGCCGCAGTCCAGCGGCTTGATCCCGATCTCCTTCATGGCGCCCGCGACCTTGCTGGTGCCGGTGCTGACGGCCGGGGACGTGGACAGCAGCAGGTCCGTCCTGTCCTTGAAGTCGGGGAACAGCTTCTCGGCGATGCGGAGCCCGCCGATGTTCAGCATGTCCACCGGGTACGGGACGGCCTCGTACTTCATCGGGCCCATCGCCGCGTTCGGGCCGACGGTGAAGCCGGCGACGGTCGGCAGCTTGCAGCCCACCCGGTACTGCTCGGCGGCCTCGTCCATCGCGAAGCCCTGCCCGACGAGCATGAAGTCCTGCTTGCAGGACTCCTGCACGACCTTCGCGGCCTGCATGTAGGCGGCGTCGTACTGGTTGCCCTTGATCTTGCGCCCGTTGATGCCGCCCTGCCCGTTGCACCAGTCGATCATGGCGCCGACGGCGTCGCCCATCTCCTTGGACAGGCCGGGCGCGGAGGTGAAGCCGCGGTCGTCGCCGTAGCCGATGGTGACGGCGCCGTCGGTGACGCCCTGGTCGGTCTTGCCCTTGGCGTCGCCGGGGCCGCACGGGGACGGCAGCGTCCCGAACGTCTTGGCGCCCGTGCTCGAACCGCTGCCGCCCGAGCCGCCCCCTGCGGACAGCCCGTCGGTGCCGGAACGGTCGCTGGCACAGGACGCGGTCGCGAGCGCGACCGCCAAGGCGCCCGCTGCGAGGCGTCCGATCTTGTCGACCTTCATTGCGGACGTACTCCTTTCACCCGCCGCGCATGCGGCAGGTGGGGTGGGTGAAGCGGCGGGGAGCGCGTGTGCGGGCGGACGGGCGGGCCGGTCAGCCGAAGTTGGCCTGGCCGCCGTCCAGCGGGATCGTCGCCCCGGTGAGGTAGCGCATGGCGGGCTGGACGAGCGCCGCCACGGCCCTGCCGATGTCGTCCTCGCAGTCGCCGATGTAGCCGAGCGGGATCGTCCGGCGGAACTCCTCGGCCGCCTCGGGGTTGTTCTCCGCCCACCACTTCAGCCCGGGTGAGAGGGCGTGCGGGGCGATGTTGTTGGCGCGGATGCCGTCCGGGCCCCACTCGGCGGCGGCCGTCCGGGTCAGCGACCGGAGGGCCTGCTTGGCGGCCGCGTAGGCGCCGTAGGTGGCCGGGTCCCAGCGCACCATCGCGGACGTGACGAGGTTGACGATGCTGCCGCCGCCGCGCGCCTTCATGTGCGGATGGCACGCCCTCATGAACGCGAACGCCGCGAACGGGCCGCTCACGAACCCCTTCTGGAACTTGGCGTCGCTCATCTCCAGCAGCGGGCCGTAGGAGCCCGAGTAGGCGTTGTTGACGAGGACGTCGATGCCGCCGAACGTCTCGGCGACCCGGTCCACCAGGGCGGGGATCGCCTCGGTGTCGGCCACGTCGCAGACGAAGGGCTCCGCCTTCGCGCCGCGCGCCCGGATCAGCTCGCACGTCGCCTCGAGCTTGGCCTCCGTCCGGCCGAGCACGGCGACCGCCGCGCCCTCCGACGCCAGGGCGAGCGCAATGCCCTGCCCGACGCCCTGTCCCGCTCCGGTCACGATCGCGACCTTGCCGCTGAGGCTTCCCATTGCCACTCCCGCTCAGTCCTGCTTCGCGCCGGGCCCGGCCGGCCGGGCTCACGCCTGGTCGTTCCGGGTCCGTCAGTCCTGGTGCAGGTCATCGTGAGGTGACCCGGCACACGTGATACGCCCAGTCCCGCTCACTGGGAATGACCTCGGGACGGGCCGCTTCGCGCCGTCCCGCTCAGCGGAATGCCCTGGTGAAGCCCGTAAGCGGCGGCCGACAATGAGCCCTGCGGCGAGGAGAAGGGGTCCCATGGAGATCGTCCGGAAGCTGACCGGTCCCGGCGGCGAGTTCGAGCTGCGCGAGGAGGACGTGCTCGGCGCGCGGCTGCCCGTGTTCGCGAACCGCGCCCGCAACCTCGGTGAGGTGCTCACCCGGTCGGCGTCCTTCGGCGACCGGGACTACCTCGTCACCGCGTCCCGCCGGGTGAGCTTCGCCGAGCACGCCGCCGCGGTCGCGTCGATGGCGAGGGCGCTGCGCGACGACCTCGGCGTGCAACCCGGCGACCGCATCGCGATCGACGCCGCGAACGGCCCCGAGTGGATCGTCTCGTTCTGGGCCACGATCGCCGCCGGCGGCGTCGCGGTCGGCTACAACGCCTGGTGGGCGCCCCGCGAGATCGAGTACGCGCTCGGGCACACCGACCCGAAGGTCGTCATCGCCGACGAGAAGCGGGCCGCGCTGATCTCCGAGGACGTGCTGACGGTCGAGAAGGACGTCCCGTCGCTGATGGCCCGCTACCCGGACGCCGTCCTCGACGTCCCGGACGCCGCCGAGGACGACCCGGCGGTCATCCTCTACACGAGCGGCACGTCCGGCCGTCCCAAGGGGGCCGTGCACTCGCACCGGAACCTGACCTCGGTGGTCGAGTACCACCGGTTCAACGACGCGCTGATGCGCGAGTTCGGCGACGACCCGTCCGCGCGCCGCTACCTGCTGGCGCTGCCGCTGTTCCACATCGCCTGCCTGCACAACCTGGCCGTGCCGCGGCTCGCGACCGGCACCGCCGTGATCATGCACGAGGGCGGCTTCGACGTGGACCGGGTCCTCGGGCTGATCGAGAAGGAGCGGGTGACGAACTGGGGCGCCGTCCCGACGATGGCGAACCGGATGATCGAGCACGGCGACCTGTCGAAGTACGACGTCTCCTCGCTGTCGGCGTTCTCGCTGGCCACGGCGCCGTCCTCGCCCGCGTTCAAGGCGCGGCTCCAGGCGGTGTTCCCGCCGGCGAAGGGCGGCGTCGTCGACAGCTACGGGCTCACCGAGTCGTGCACCGGCATCTCCACCGCCACCCCTGCCGACCTCGCGGAGGCGCCCGGGACGCTCGGCCGCCCGACGATCGGCGTCCAGCTGGAGATCCGCGACCCGGACAACCGGGCGGTCGCGGACGGAGTCGAGGGCGAGGTCTGCGTCCGCAGCGCCTACAACATGACCGGCTACTGGCGCGACCCGGAGGCCACCGCCCGCACCTTCGACGCGGACCGCTGGATGCACACCGGCGACATCGGCATGGTCGAGGACGGCCGGCTGCGGCTCACCACCCGCCGCTCCGACCTGATCATCCGCGGCGGCGAGAACGTCTACCCGGCGGAGATCGAGAACGTCCTCGCCGAGTTCCCGGGGCTGCGCGAGTGCATCGTCATCGGCGTCCCGCACCCCGACCTCGGCCAGGAGGTCGCGGCGGTGACGGTCTTCGCCGGCTCCACGCCCTCCACCGACGACCTGGCGGCCTTCGCGCGCGAGCGGCTCGCCTACTTCAAGGTCCCGTCCCGCTGGCACATCACGACCGACCCCCTCCCCCGCAACGCCACCGGCAAGGTCCTCCGCAAACAGATCGAAACCGACATCGCCTGACCTACTTCTGGCGGTCGGTGCGGCTGGCGCAGGTCAGGAGGGCGGCGGCGGGGCCGGACGGCGTCGTGCCGGTCCGCCAGACGGCGCGCAGCGACCGCTCCAGCGTCACGCCGCCGACGGGGATCTCGGCGAGCGTCCCGGTCGCCAGGTCGGCGGCCACGACGAGCTCGCTGATCAGCGCCGGGCCCGCGCCCGCGACGACCGCGCTGCGCACGGCCGTGCTGGAGCCGAGCTCCAGCAGCGGCGGGACGAGGTCCACGCCGTGCGCGGCCATCGCCTGCGCGGCGGCCTCCCGGGTGCCCGACCCCGCCTCCCGGCTGATCAGCGGGGTGGCGGCGACCTCGGCGGGCGGGACGGGACGCTTGCGGCGCGCCCAGCGGTGGCCGGGCGGCGCGACCAGGACGAGGCGGTCCCGCGCGACGGTCCGCGACCGCAGGCCGGGCGGGCGGCCCGGCGACTCGATGAAGCCGATGTCGACCTCGCCGTCCCGCGCGAGGTCGCAGACGTGCGCCGAGTTCCGCACCTGCATGCCGACGTGCAGGTCGGGGTCGCCGCGGCGCAGTTCCCCGATCCAGGCGGGCAGCAGGTACTCGGCGATGGTGAGGCTGGCGGCGACGGTGAGGTTGCCGGTGCGCTCGCGGCGGAGCGCCTCGACGCCGTCGGACAGCGCGTTCAGGGCGTCCAGGACCCGCTGCGCCCACCCGGTCACCAGCGTCCCGGCCGGGGTGAGGGACGAGCCGCGGCGGGTGCGTTCGACGAGGCGGACCCCGAGCCGCCGTTCCAGCCGGGACAGCCGCTTGCTCGCCGACGGCTGGCTGATCCGCAGCTCCCCGGCGGCGGCCGTCAGGCTGCCCCGCTCGGCGACCAGGACGAGCAGCCGCAGCGAGTCGACATCGGGTGGGGCGGTCATTCCCCCAGGCTATGACGTGAGGCCAAAACGGCTGGTACCGGGACCGAGCGCCACGCGGAAGCCTCGTACGCATGAGCACGCTGGAGAAGGTCCGCCCGCCTCGAACAAGATCACCGCAGTCCGGGCCGCACATCTGGCCCGGCATCGCGGTGGCGGCGGGCGGCGCGGCCGTGGCGATGGGGACCAACCGGCTCGTCCCCGCGCTGAGCGCCCTGACCGTCGCGGTGCTCCTCGGCGTCCTGGTCGGCGGGGCGCTGCCCGCGGCGGCGTCGCACGGCCTCCAGTGGGCGACCCGCGCGTTCCTGCGCGCGGGCGTGGTGCTGCTCGGCCTCCAGCTCAGCCTGGGCGAGGTGCTGCACCTCGGCCCCGGCATGCTCGCCGTCGTGACGGTCACCGTCCTCACCGGTTTCACCGGGACGCTCGCCCTCGCCCGGCTGCTCGGCGTCTCGCGCGGCCTCGGGCTCATGGTCGCCACCGGGTTCTCGATCTGCGGGGCGTCCGCGATCGTCGCGATGGACAGCGTCGCCCGCAGCAAGAAGGAGGACGTCGCGACCGCCGTGACCCTGGTGACGATCTACGGCGGCGCCGCCATCGCCGTCGTCCCGTTCCTCGGCACCCGCGTGTTCGGGCTGGATCCCGAGACGCTCGGCATGTGGGCCGGGCTGAGCGTCCACGAGGTCGCGCAGGTCGTCGCGGCCGCCTCCCCCGCCGGTGCGGCGGCCGTCGGCACGGCCGTGATCGTGAAGCTGACCCGGGTGGTGCTGCTCGCGCCCATGGTGGCCGGGATGGGCGTCGTCGAACGGAAGGCGGGCGGCGCCGCCGGCGGGAAGCGCCCGCCGATCGTGCCGCTCTTCGTCGCCGGCTTCCTCGTGATGCTCCTGCTGCGCAGCGCGGACGTCGTGCCCGGCCCCGTCCTGACCGGCGCGAAGGAGCTCTCGACGGTGCTGCTGGCGGCGGCGATGTTCGGGCTGGGGACGTCCGTCCGCATCCGGTCGCTCCTGCGGACGGGACGGCGCGGCCTCCTCCTCGGCGCCCTCTCGACCCTCCTGGTCGGCACCGTCTCCCTCCTCGCGCTCACCGTCCTCGGCCACCACTGAGCGATAGTGATGCCATGGAGGAACTGCGGGCCGAGCTGTTACGGCGACTGGAACGCGACCAGCGGATCCGCACGGCGGCCGCGGAGACCGGCCGGCTGACACTGCGGCAGGGCCTGCACGCTCTGTGGATCGACCGCCGCAACACGACGTGGCTCGCCCGCGTCGTCCGCCGGCACGGCTGGCCCGGCATCGCCGCGGTCGGACCGGAGGCGGCGCACGCGGCCTGGCTGCTCGCCCAGCACGCCGACCGGCGGCCGGACGTCCAGCGCGCCTTCCTGGCGCTGCTGCGCGAGGCGGTCGAGTCCGGGGACGCCGCGCGCAAGGACCTCGCCTACCTGGAGGACCGCGTCCGGGTCAACGCCGGCCGCCCGCAACTGTACGGAACGCAGTACGGGGGGTTCGGCGCGGCCTACGGCCCCCAGCCCATCGAAGACCCGGACACCCTGGACGCCCGCCGCGCCGAAGCCGGCCTCCAGCCCATGGCCGACTACGACGCCGAGATCCGCCGCGCCGGCCGATCCGGCTGACCCGGTCAGCGGGCCGCCAGCCGCGGGGACGGGTCGGTCTTGCCCAGGCGCTCGGCCAGGAAGTCCTCCCAGGTTCGGGTGCCGTGGTCGGCGCCCTCCAGAGTCATGTTGTCGCCGGCGCGGTAGGCCCGGCCGGCCTTCCCGGGGATGCGGACCGGCATCTTCGGGCGGCGCTTGCCGCGCGCCTCCAGGTAGCCGCCGGCGAGTTCGCGCATCCCGTAGACCTTGGGCCCGGCCAGGTCGGGGACGCGTCCGGCCGGCTCCCCGAGCGCCAGCTGCACGAGCCGCTCGGCGACCTCGCGGGCGTCGACCGGCTGGAACCGGAGCCCGCCCGGGATCGGCACGACCGGCATCTTCGCCATGGCCTGCACCGTCTTCAGCACCAGGTCATGGAACTGGGCGGCGCGCAGGATCGTGTACGGGACCCCCGAGTCGATCAGGGCCTGCTCCGCCGCCACCTGCGTCCTGAGCCAGGCGAGCGGCACCCGGTCGGCCCCGATGACCGAGATCAGCACCACATGCCGCACGCCCGCCTTCTGCACCGCCCGCATCAGGTTCCGCGCGACCTCGTCGTCGCCCTTGTTGGCGCCCGCGAGGTGCAGGACGGTCTCGACGCCGTCCATCGCGGCGTCGACCCCCTCGTCCTTGAGCAGGTCACCGGTCACGTACTCGACGCCCGCCGCGGGCTCGCGCCTGCTCCGGCTGAGCACCCGCACGTCCCGTCCCGCGTCCCGCAGAAGCGGGACGACGTGCCGTCCAAGCGTCCCCGTACCCCCGGTGACCAGAATCCGCGCCGCCATTGTTCCTCCGTCTCAGCTGATCTCGCTTTCACCCCTCACGACGGGACCGGCCTCCGAGAACGTGACATCGGCGCCCGGGACGCCGCTAGCCCTCGGCGAAGGCGGAATCGGTCCCCCTGGCCTGCTCCTCGTCGGTCATGCGCATCCGGGTGAGGCGGTCGACGACCCTGCCGATGAGGTAGGTGACGGTGAAGGCGTAGAGGCCGACGGCGAGCACGGCGACGACCTGCTTGCCCAGCAGGGCGGCCGAGCCGCCGTAGAAGAGGCCGGGCGCGCCCTGGTCCCAGCCGGTGGCGAGGAATCCGAGCGCGACGACCCCGACGATGCCGCCGGCACCGTGGATGCCGGTGACGTCGAGGGTGTCGTCGTATCCGGCCACCAGCTTCAGCTCGACCGCGTAGGTGCACACGAGCGCCGCCACGACGCCGATCGCGAAGGCGCCCTCGACGCCGACGAAGGCGCAGGACGGCGTGATGGCCACCAGCCCCGCCAGCGCGCCGCTGGCCGATCCGAGCCTGCTCATCCGCCGGAAGCGGAGCCATTCCAGCAGCCGCCAGGCCAGCATGCCCGCGCACCCCGCGATCATGGTGCTGACGAAGGCGCGGGTGGCCAGGCCGCCGTCGCTCAGCGCCGACCCCGCGTTGAAGCCGAACCAGCCGAACCACAGCAGCCCGAGGCCGAGCAGGACGAACGGGACGTTGTCCGGCCGGGGCCCCTCCCCGCGCCGGAACGCGACGCCGGGGCCGAGCACCAGCGCGAGAGCCAGCCCGGAGATGCCCGAGTTCAGCTCGACGACGAGCCCGCCGGCGAAGTCCAGCACGCCCCAGGAGTTGAGCCACCCGGACGGCGCGAAGACCCAGTGCGCGATGGGCAGGTAGACGAGCGTCACCCACACCGCGGCGAACAGCATCCAGGGGCCGAACCGGGCGCGGCCCGCGATCGAACCGCTGATCAGGGCGACGGTGATGATCGCGAAGGTGAGCTGGAAGCAGGCGTAGATCTGCTCGGGGATGCGGCCCTGCAGCGCGTTCGGCGGGACGTGGCCGAGGCGCCAGTCGCCCCAGCCGATGAACCCGCCGCCGGCGTCATTGCCGAACGCCATGCCGTACCCGTAGAGGAACCACAGGACCGTCACCAGGCTGATGCAGATGAAGCTCATGTAGAGCATCGTCAGCATGTTCTTGGAGCGGACCATGCCGCCGTAGAAGAAGGCGAGTCCGGGCGTCATGAGGAGCACCATCGCGGTGCTCACCATCAGCCATGCGGAATCGCCCGTATTCAGCCCCGTGGACATTTCAGACCTCTCGGTCGTTTCTCTCTCCGTCCCCGGGAGCCGCCTCCCGGCGGAGTACTCCCGGTCTATGTACGCCCGCCGGAGACAGGGCAAACGCCGCACTTGGCAACCTTGACCCGCATTTGCCTGAGCGCCATTTTGCTGCGGTTCGCGGTGGGAAATGTGAAGGCGTGGCAATCCATGCGGACGGCCGGACATGACGGCCTCTCATCGCCCCGACGGGAGAGCGTGATGGCGGCGGCACCGGCGGCCGTGGACACCGCGGAGGCCGAGCATCCGTCCCCGCGGCCACGTCCGCTGGACGCGCTGCTGAGCATCCCGCGCGGCGTCGCCCAGGTCGACTTCCAGCCCGGCTCCCCGACCGGGCTCATCTTCATCATCGCGCTCTTCGCCGGCGGCTGGCAGTTCGGCGTGTTCGGCCTGCTCGGCACGATCGTGGCCACCGTGACCGCCTACCTGCTGGGCGTCCGGCCCGGCCGGGTCAGCACGGGACTCGAAGGGTTCTGCGGGACGCTCATCGGCGTCGCCCTCGTCCTCTACCTGGGTACGAGCTGGACGACGGCGGCCCTGGTCGCCGGGTCGGCCGTCGCGGGCAGTGTGCTCGCCTCGGCGATGCGCACCGTCCTCACGCCCTACGACCTGCCGGCCCTCACCGCGCCGTTCTGCGTGGTCGTATCGGTGATGGTGATCGGAGCCCCCTCGTTCGAGCGGGTGTGGGCCGGCCATCCGGCCAACGCCCCGCCGTCCGCCACCGACCCCGGCACGGCGATGACGTGGACCGCCTTCTGGCACGGCCTGTTCAACGGCATCGGCCAGGTGTTCTTCCAGGACACCTGGTACGTGGGCCTGATCTTCCTGGTGGGGCTGGCGGTGGCGAGCCGGCGCGTGGCGGCGGCCGCCGGGCTGGCGAGCCTCATCGGGCTGCTGGTCGCCTGGAGCTTCGGGGCGCAGACCGCCGACATCGGCGCCGGGCTCTACGGCTACAACGCGGTGCTGACCGGGATCGCGCTGACCGGCACGTTCGTCGCGCTGAGCGCGGCCGGCGTGGTCTACGCGGTGATCGGGGCGGCCACGGCCGCCGCCCTGACCGCCGGCATCACCACCGTGTTCGACGTGGTCGGCGGCCACACCCTGACCTGGCCTTTCGTGCTCGTCACCTGGGTGTTCCTGGCGGCCGTCCCGACCCTGTCCAGGCTCCGGCGGGCCGGTTGAGCCCGCGCGTTCCAGAGAGGACCCGATGAACCTGACACCACGAGAGATGGACAAGCTGCACATCTTCGTCGTCTCGGAGATGGCCGAGCGGCGCCGGCGGCGCGGCCTGAAGCTCAACTACGGCGAGACGGTCGCGTTGATCAGCGCCGCGATCGTGGAGGCGGCCCGGGACGGGCGGTCCGTCGCCGACTGCATGGAACTCGGCAAGCAGGTGGTCGGGCCGGACGACGTGCTCCCCGGCGTGCGCGGAATGCTGAAACTGATCCAGGTCGAGGCCGCTTTCGACGACGGGACGAAACTCGTCTCCTGCCACGACCCCGTCGGCGGCAAATGACCGCCCTTCTCCGACATCACCGGGACGAAACCGAAGGGGCCTTCCATGGCAGACGACGTCTACATGTTCGGACGAGGTTCGATCGAACTCAACGCCGGGCAGCGCAGAATTTCCCTGACCGTGCACAACACTGGTGACCGGGCCGTCCAGATCGGCTCGCATTTCCATTTCTTCGAGGTCAACCGAGCGCTGAGCTTCGACCGGGAGAAGGCGTTCGGAATGCGGCTGGACATCCCGGCCGGGACCGCCGTCCGGTTCGAGGCCGGCGACACCCGGCAGGTGCGGCTCGTCGAGTACGGGGGCGGCATGCGGGTCGTCGGGTTCGGGGGCCTGCTCGACGGGAGCATCCGTTCCGGGGCCGCCAAGAGCGAGGCACTCGCCAGGATGCGCGCCCGGGGCTATCTCGACGAGCCGGAGGACACCGGGCGGTCAGGGGCCGCGGGCAAGGGCAAGGCGACTAAGGGCAAGGCGGCCAAGGGCAAGGCGCCGAAGGGCCCGGGCGGCGCGAAGACGGGCACGTCCCGGTCGAGGAAGGGCTGACGGCGATGACGACGATCTCCCGCGAGCGGTACGCGAGCATGTACGGCCCCACGGTGGGCGACCGTCTCCGCCTCGGCGACACCAACCTGGTCGTGGAGGTGGAGAAGGACCACACGGAGGGCCACTACGGCGACGAGTCCCAGTACGGCGGCGGGAAGACGGCGCGGGACGGGATGTCGTCCGACCCGGCCTCGCGCAACGCCACCGCCGCGCTCGACACCGTGATCACCAACGTGGTGGTCATCGATCCCGTGCTGGGCGTCGTCAAGGGCGACATCGGGATCAAGGACGGCAGGATCGCCGGGGTGGGCAAGTCCGGCAACCCGCACACCCAGAACGGGGTCGACCGGCGGCTGATCATCGGGGCCGGGACCGAGGTGATCTCCGGGGAGAACCTGGTCGCCACCGCCGGCGCGATCGACACCCACGTCCACTTCATCGCCCCCGAGCAGGCGTACCACGCGCTCAGCAACGGGGTCACCACGCTGGTCGGCGGCGGCACCGGCCCGGCGGACGGCTCGCGCGGCACCACCTGCACGCCCGGCCCGTGGAACATCGCGCGGATCCTCCAGGCCTACGAGGACATCCCGATCAACATCGCCGTCTACGGCAAGGGCAACAACAGCCTGCCCGGCCCGCTGGAGGAGCAGTTGCGGGCGGGCGCCTGCGGGCTGAAGGTGCACGAGGACTGGGGGGCGACCCCGGCGGCCATCGACTGCGCGCTCCGCGTCGCCGACGACCACGACGTGCAGATCACCATCCACACCGACACGCTGAACGAGGCCGGGTTCGTCGAGGACACGATCAGCGCGATCGACGGCCGGGCGATCCACACCTACCACTCCGAGGGGGCCGGCGGCGGCCACGCGCCCGACATCCTGCGGATCACCTCCGAGCCGAACGCGCTGCCCGCGTCCACGAACCCGACGCTGCCCTACACGGTGAACTCGGTCGACGAGCTGCTCGACATGACCATGGTCTGCCACCACCTGAGCTACGACGTCCCCGAGGACCTGGCGTTCGCCGAGAGCCGGGTCCGGGCCGAGACGATCGCCGCCGAGACCGTCCTGCACGACCTCGGCGTCATCAGCATGATCGGCTCGGACTCGCAGGCGATGGGACGAATCGGCGAGTCGTTCACCCGCGCGTTCCAGGTCGCCCACCACTGCAAGGACCAGCGCGGCCCACTGCCCGGGGACTCCGCGCGCAGCGACAACAACCGCGTCCTGCGATACCTGGCGAAGCTCACCATCAACCCGGCCCGCACCAGCGGGATGGCCGACACGATCGGCTCGCTGGAGGACGGCAAGCTCGCCGACATCGTCCTGTGGCAGCCGAACTCGTTCGCGGCGAAGCCGTTCCTGGTCGTCAAGGGCGGGCTGATCAGCTGGGCGCAGATGGGCGACCCGAACGCGTCGCTGCCCATCCCGCAGCCGGTCTACCTGCGTCCGATGTACGGGTGCAGCGGGCGGGCGCTGCGGGAGACGTGCGTGACGTTCATGTCGGACGCGGCGATCGCGGACGGCGTCCCGGGGCGGCTCGGCCTGGAGCGGATCATCCGTCCCGTCCGGCAGTGCCGGACCGTCGACAAGCGCCACATGCTGCACAATTCGACGCTTGCCGAGGTCGCCGTCGACCCGGAGACGTACCAGGTCACCGTGGACGGCGAGCCGGCCACGATCGCCCCGGCGAGGGAACTGCCGCTGAACCGGCTGTTCTTCATCGCATGACCCGGCACGGGTCGCTGGAGGTGCTGCTCGCGCAGTTGCAGCTCACCGACTCCGGCTTCCCCGGCGGGCTCTACACGCTGTCGCACGGCCTGGAGGGATTCGCCCAGCTGGGGGCGATACCGGACGGCCTGGTCGCCGATCTCGTGCACGCCGCCGGGACGGCCGACGCGGCGGCACTGGCGCTGACGCACCGGGCCGTGTCGGCGGGCGATTGGGACCTGGTCGCAGAGACCGACCGCAGACTGCACGCCGTGAAGCTCAACAGGGAGCAGCGGACGGCGTCCGTCCGAACGGGGCGGCAAGTCCTGAACACCGCTGGGGAGGCGTTCGGTCCAGGCCCGGCTGCACACCTCGCGGACCTGGTGGCACGCGGGTCCGCGCCCGGCAACCACGCGGTCGTCGTCGGCACGATCCACGCGGGCCTCGGGGTCCCCGTCGAGCACGCCGTCGCGAGCGACCTGTTCGCGTTCGCGGCGGGCTGCGCCGCCGCGGCCGTCCGGTTGGGCCGGATCGACTTCCGGCAGGCCCAGCGCCTGCTGCGCGACGTCCGCCCGGACGTGGCACGCGCGGCCTCGGTCGCGCTCGCCGCCCAGGACCCGCGCGACCTGCACTCCTCGGCGCCGGTAGCGGACGCCGTGTCGACCGCGCACGAGCGGGCCGAGGCCCGCCTGTTCTTCACCTGACGAGAGGACACGGGCATGGAACCGGAGCAGGTGTTCAAGATCGGCATCGGCGGGCCGGTGGGGTCGGGCAAGACGGCGCTCATCGAGGCGCTGGTCCCGCTCCTGGTCGAACGCGGGCACAGTCCCGGCGTCATCACCAACGACATCTACACGCTGGAGGACGCCGACCACGTCCGCCGGACGCTCGCGGGCATCCTGGACGGCGAACGCGTCGTCGGGGTCGAGACCGGGTCGTGCCCGCACACGGCCGTCCGGGACGATCCCACGATGAACCTGGCGGCGGCGTCCGAGCTGCTCGGCCGCTTCCCCGACACCGACCTGCTGCTGTTCGAGAGCGGCGGCGACAACCTCACCCTGACCTTCAGCCCCCTCCTGGCGGACGTCTACGTGTTCGTCCTGGACACCGCCGAGGGCGAGAAGATGCCCCGCAAACGCGGCCCCGGCACCACCGACTCCGACCTCCTGGTCATCAACAAGATCGACATCGCGAAGTACGTGCGCACCGACCTGGCGGTGATGGAGCGCGACGCCTGGGCGGTACGCGAGAACCGTCCCGTCGTCCTGACCGACTGCCTCACCGGAACGGGCGTCCCCGACGTCGCCGACTTCGTCCTCGGGCGAATGTATTCGCCGGCACGATGACCGGCCGGCCACCCATGGCGGCA
This sequence comes from Actinomadura darangshiensis, assembly GCF_004349235.1. Taxonomy (GTDB): domain Bacteria; phylum Actinomycetota; class Actinomycetes; order Streptosporangiales; family Streptosporangiaceae; genus Spirillospora; species Spirillospora darangshiensis. The sequence continues at coordinate 29,718 of NZ_SMKY01000006.1, forward strand.
CCACGGTCGACGCCGTCACGCGCCGCGCAAACGGCGGTGCGGGGGGCCGTGGAGGATGTCTCGGCGGGGTGGGTGCCCGACTCGGTGGCACGGCACGCCGCCGTGCCCGGGACACTGCCGGTCGGCTCACCGGGAAAGGTCGGCGTCCTCGACCTGCGGTTCGACGCGGTCGCCGGGCGTACGGAGCTGACCGGGCATTTCCAGCGGGCGCCGCTGCACATCGCGCGCCCGTTCTACCTCGATCCCGAGCTGCCCGGGATGCCGTACGTGATGCTCATGTCGTCCGGCGGCGGCGTCCTCCAAGGCGACCGGTACCGCACTGACCTGACCTGCGTGGCCGGGACGTCCGTGCACGTCACGACGCAGACCGCCACCCGCCTCTACCGGATGGAGCGCGACTACGCGACCCAACTCGTCGGCATCACGGCCGGGCCGGGCAGCTACGTCGAGTACCTGCCCGACACGACGATCCCGTTCGCCGACTCGCGCTTCTACCAGCGGACCACGATCACCGCCGACCCCGCGTCGACGGTGGTCGTGGGCGAGAAACTCATGGCGGGACGGCTCGCGCGCGGGGAACGGCACGCCTACACCGCCTACTGCACGGACCTGGAGGTCCTAGACCCCAGCGGACGACTACTGTTCGCCGACCCGCTCCGTCTAGTCCCGGACGAGCACGAGGCGACCGGCCCGGCGGTGATGGCCGGATACGGGGTGATGGCCTCCCTGTACGTCGTCACGAGTACGGCATCAGCGCAGCAGGTCGCCGACGCGATGCACGAGGCACTCGCCCGGTCGGGCCTGCTCGGCGGCGCGAGCGTCCTCCCGGACGACCGCGGCGCCTGGGCCCGAGTCCTAGGCGACCGATCACCCGAGGTCGGTGCCGCGTTCTTCGCCGCCTGGGACGCGGTCCGCCGACTCCTCCTGAACGTGCCCGCACCGGCCGCCCGGCTCTGATTGTCGGAGGCTCCTGGTTGGCTCCTCCCATGACCGACGAGGAACGCTTCTGGGACACGATCGAGGCGGCCTGGGCCCCGCTGGCCACCGACGCCAACGCGGCGCGCCAAGCGCTCGCCACCCGGGCCCCCGACAGCGACCCGTGGGAAATGCCCGAGATCTCCGTGGTCGAGAAGGCGTTGGACGGGTTCCTCCGCAACCTCACCGCCGCCGCCCGGGAGCTGACCTCCGGCGAACTGACCGACCTCGACCGGGTGTGCGAGCGCCTGCTCTACGACATCGACCGCGCCGACATCCACGAGGTGACGGACGGCTCCGACGACGGCTTCCTCTACGCGCGCGGCTTCATCGTCGCCATGGGCCGGGACTTCTACACCGCGGTCGCCGCCGACCCGCGCCTCGCCGTGCTGGACGCCGACTGCGAGCCGATGTGCTACTTCTTCGCCCACCTGCACCACGAACGCTTCGGCACGTTCCCCGACACCGGCTCAGGCATCTCCCGCGAGTCCTGCACAAACCCCACCGGCTGGCTGGACTGACGCCCAGCCGCCGTCAGCGCACCTCCACCGGCGCCCGGCTCCGCGGCATCCGGACCGCAGAGACACAGACGCCCCGACCTCGGCCGGGGGCTCACCCTTTGAAACTGTTCTACGGCGCGGCCGGCTTGCGGCTTCAGTGCATCTATCCTCGGCGTGACTGCGACGTGACAGCGCGCGGCCCGTTGCCTGGACGTAAGGAGCTGTCGATCCGTCCGGCATGTCGAATGGGTCGACATAGGGTGGATGGGTGGACATCGATGATGCTGCCTCGTCGCAGGCTCTGGCCCTGCTCGGCAGGTGGGTCACCCGCCGGAACCGGCGCCCGCGGGACCGCGCTGACCTGCTCGCCGCCGCCTGGTGGGCGGGCAATCGCAACGTCGCCGCTCTGGCACGCGCAGCTGACGTCGGCCGCGATACCGTCTACGCCGATCTGCGCTCCCGTGGGATTGAGGTTGCGGACCAGCGTGCCCGCACCGCGCCCGCGCAGAGCATGCCGCTGGACTACCGCCCGCTGGCCAGGGACGAGGGGGCGTTCCAGCGGCCGCTGACCGTAGACGAGGTCCGCGCGGTCATATGGCGGGTCTTCGGGCCTGGCTGCCAGGTGATGTCCGCCGTCGAGCTGGGGGCGGGCATGTACAACTCCACGTACCGGGTCGAGATCGCGGGAACCGAGCCGGTGATCTTGCGGGTGGCGCCGGAGCCGGGCCGCCAGTTCCGCAGCGAAACCGAGCTGATGCGCAACGAGCACGCCTCGGTGCCCTGGCTGTCGGTGATCGCGCCTTTAATGCCGCGCGTTATCGCTGCGGATTGGTCCCATGAGGTGATCGGCCGGGATTACATGGTGCAGAGCCTGCTGGAGGGGGTGCCGGCGCCGGAGCGGCTGTCGGCCTATCCGCGTGAGACCTGGAGCGGTTACTTCCGGCGGCTCGGCGAGATCACCGCCGCGGTGCACGGGGTGCGTGGCCCGCGCTTCGGGCCGATCGCGGGGCCGGGGTACGCGGCGTAGTCGCAGGCGGTGCTGGCGTCGCCGGAGGAGATCGCCTCCGACGTGGAGGGCGTGGGCTTGGACTCGGCCGACCTGCGCAAGGTCGCTGCGGTCGCCGCTGACCGCCGTACCGTCCTGGACGAGGTCACCCGGCCCCGGCTGCTCACCGGAGACTTGTGGACGGTTCACTGCGCAACCCGGGTGTCGGATTACGCACTGTCGGCCTGATGGCCGAGCATGCTGGCCGCAGGGTGATCAAGCTCGTCGCCGAACCCAAACTGCACGCCACCCTCTCCGAATCCACCACTTCGCTCTGGAGCGCGCAATCTATGCAGAGACCGCACTCGTCACGCTTGGAGCCGCTCCTGTCGAATCCGATGGACGCGAACCCAGGCAATCTGTAAGGTGCCCTTACGAGTTTCTTGTAAGGGCACCTTACATGTTGGGAGGGTGGGCATCATGATCGACGAATACACCGGGGACGACGAGACCCAGCAGGGACTACGGGAGTTTATCGAGAGCCTGGTGGCTTGGCCGGAGGCGGTGCGCCGCTGGGGCGAACCCCTGAACGTTGAGAACGCACGCCGCGACTGGTTCCGGATACTCGATCGCATCCTGAAAGCCGGGGAAATCACCCTCATCGCCAGGGACCGTGCCGGCACAGGATGGGCTGCGGTCATTCCGGTCACTGAGGTCATCGAGCCACTCGATGAACTACATGCGTGGGGATCGTCTGAAGCCCGCCCGAAACTCGGCGATGTCGTTCGCGCGGCGGCCGGTTACAGTCCCGACAGCGGGCCGCAACTGATCACGATCCATCGCAAGCCCGCCGCCGCTGTGGTCAGTGTCCGCTACATCCTGGGCCGCCCCATGGGAGAGGACCGTCTCGACCTCGCCAAGCTTCTGCGCACCGGAGGTCGCGCGATCCTGGAGTTCTCCCCCGGAACTACGGACGACAACGTCCCGGGAGTACCCGGTGACCCCAAGGGATTCATCGTGACCGTGCTGAACCCTGCGGGAGAACAAGTCGGGTTCGGAGGCGGCTACACCATCCAGGAAGCAATGGCCAACGTCAGCCCAACGGCGCCGAGCTAAGCCGCGCCGCTGGCCACCACGCCGGTCCGCTGACCAGCTACCGGGCCCTCGGCACGTGCACCTGATCGTCAGAAGCATCGACTTCGCAGACGTGGAAGATCGCGATGAGGCAGGATCACCCGCATGACCGACACCCGTCGCCTGGTGGTAGCCGTGGACACCACGGAGTTCTTCGACGATCTGACCCTGTCCAAGAGCGCGTGGATGCAGGTGCGGTTGTGGGCACTGCATGAGGAGGCGCAGCTGTGGGTCCCCGAAGTCGTGATCCGCGAAGCAGGCCGAAGGTACTGCACGCAGGTCGACCAGCAGTACACCAAACTGAAGGGCGTCGACAGGGCGCTTCGGGCACTGAACTGGGAACGCGACCCCCAACCGGTCGACGACCCCCGCCACGACCAAGTCGAGTCCCTCAAGGACGGATACGAGCTGTGGCTGCGTCAACTCCTCGGCCGACTGGGCGCCGTCATCCTGCCGCTCCCTCAGATGGGCCACGACGAGATCGTCCGCCGTATGCTTGCCGAGGAACGCCCCTTCCGGATCAAGGGTGACGACAAAAAGCGCGGCCCCGACGGGTATCGCGACATGCTCATCTGGGCGAGCATCGCCGAGCGGGCCGCAACGCTGGAACCGGCCGACACGCTGTACTTCGTCACCGGAAACCACAACGACTTCTGCGATCCCGGCGACACCGACACCGTCGCCCTGGCGCTGCGGGCCGACCTGATCAGCATCGCGCCCGAAGCCCGGAAGGCCGCAGTTGCAGCACCCGACACGCTCATCGGCTCCATCCCCGCGATCCACCGCCTCGGTGGATTGGCGGACCTCGCGAAAGTCCTGCCCACGACCACCGGGGACCCAGCGGCGCTGGAGATCCAGGCCGCCCTGAACCGGGACGGCGATCCGGTGCGTGACGGTCTCCTCGCTGACCTCGGCGAGAAATGCGAGAGCCTGGCCGACCAGTTCATCAACGACCGTCGCGACGACGATCGCTACAGCAGTGGCCTCGACTTCGACGAACTCCACCTCGGCCTCGAATCGCCCCGCCTCAACTGGCTTGACCTCGTTCCCGACACCCTGCGCACCGTCGTGCACGGCATCGACCCCACCTACGAGCCTGACCTGCTCATGGCCACCGTCACTGTCGCGGCCGACGCCGCGATCGAGGGCTACATCCACATCTCCGAATACGACCACGAAGACGGCGGCTACTCGGTCTCACTCATCAACGACTACATGTACGAGGCCGAAGGCAGCCACCGGGTGATCCTCAGTTTCAACGCCCACATCGACGCCAACGGCGATATCGAGTTCCTCGAACTCGAAAAGGCCGTCCCCGAACCGGCCACCTGAAGCACCGACCTCACCACTGGGGCGATGCCAGCAGAATCACTTCCGGGCAGGTTCTGGCATGTCGGCCAGACTCTTTTGATCAGTTCAGCTCGGTGAGTATCGCGGCCATCGCTGTGTAGCTTTCGCGGATGCCGGCGGTGTTGCCGCGGCGATGCCGTTCGAGGCGGATCGCGCCCAGGTGCCGGGCCTCGTAGATGCGAGACCGCAGCACGGCGCGCGGCGTTGTGCTGGGGGTTCCGTAGGTTTCCCAGAAGGCGGTCCGTTCGTCCTGTTTCGCCGTCGCCATGCGGATGGTCCAGTCCGCTGCCGGGTCGCCCCAGATAGTTCGGTCGAAGTCGAGGACTCCGCTGAGGGTGGGGGCTGGAGACGAAGGTTCGAGAAGGCAATTCACGGTCCAGAAATCGCCTGCCAGCAGCGCCGTGGCTCGGTGATCTCATCGAAGACGGCCCGATGTTCGATGACAAGGTCGCCGCCCTTTGATGGCCGCCTTGGCGCGCACCTCGCGCTCGTGTTCTGCCTACTCGCGGGCTTCCGCGGCCGGGGGGCTCTTGCTCAGCTGCGGAAAGATTCGGTTCGTGCTCGTCATCGCCTCGCCGGTGGGCGGGATGCTGACCGGGGCCGGACAGCATCGACGATCTGGACGTCCTGCCGCACGGCGGAATGGACAAGCTGTTCGCGGCATCCGCGCACCGTCCACACTCGCATCGGTCCTGCGGCGCGTCCCCATCGGCGCGGCTTGACCTAGTACTGTCGCCCGTTTCGGAGGGTCGGCTCGTGCTGCTTCGCACGCGCGAGCAGCGCGGCGAACGCTCTGGAGCTCAAGGTGAGGTGGCCAACCTCGGGAGCCTTGCTGTCTCGAACACCGATCGCATGAGGCAGAGCGGCCAGTTCAATGCACTCCTCGGTCCCGCCTGCACCGCTGTAGCTGCTCTTTCGCCAGATCGTCATGTGCGCATCCCTGCTATCCACTCGCGAGACTGGTCTTCACTCCAGGATCGTGCAGCGATCCGTTCGAATCGTACAGCCACGCGAGCCGCCTCCGCCTGATCATCTATGATCCGACCGATATTGAAATTCGTACCTGCGAATGCCGCTCGCTGCCCATTCTGTAGTTCGAAATAGCTGAATGAACCGTCGACTCCGATATGCGGGAGGGCCGCCTCCGGGATCACGCGGATCGAAATGTTGCGGAGGTCCATGAGCTTGAGCAGCCGGTCACGCTGCTCCTCCATGAGCCCGGTGTCCGCCATGGGGCGGAGCGCTACCTCATCCAGGATGGCCCAGATCATCGGGTCGTCGGCGAGCATCATCTCCTGGTGCGCCATCCGCTTTGCGACCGCGCGTTCGACGTCTCCGACCAACTGGGCTTCGTGCCCCGCCGTCAAAAGTGACCGCGCGTAGCTCTCGTTTTGGAAGGGCATCGGGATGACGTTGTTGTAGAAGAGGCGCATCACCGAGGCTTCCCGCTGGTAGCGGCGGAGCCCTTCGGGCCAGTTCGGGTCGAAGCCGAGCCTTGCGTAGCGGAGCAGGATCGTGAAGAGGCCGCCGGTGTCCCAGGCCTTGTCGAGCGCGGCGCACTCAAGTTCGTCCAGCTGGCGGGTGCCGACCTCGTACTTGGAAACTTGACTCTTCGTGCAGTTGATGATCCTGCCCACCTGGGTCTGGGTCATGTTGCGCTTGAGGCGCAGGAAACGCAGATAGTAGGCCATGAGCGCGTAGAGCGAGATGTCTGGGTTCGGGGACGGGTTGACCATGATCGGCACTCCCTTGTACTCCACAGCAGAGTTGCCAATGTATTCGGCAACTGGGACAAGATAGTTCCGCCGCCTCACTCTTGTCTCGGGAATTCCGAGAAGAAGGGATGAGAACGTGGGGATCAATGCCGTGAATCCGGGCGACCTGGACATAACATTTCAGGCGTCACGAACTGGGCCAGGGATGGCGCGGAGTCTGGTGGAGTTCCGACTTCAGGAGTGGGGGCTCGCGTGGATTGCCGGTGACGTTCTTCTGGTCGCTGGTGAATTGGTCGCGAATGCCGTGAAGTACGCGCCGGACCAGGAGATCCGGGTCAGGTTCACGCGGGAGGCGGGGGTCGTCGTGCTCGCGGTGTGGGACTCGTCCGGCGCCATGCCGGTGGTGCGTCCGGTCGTCGAACTGACGCTGGACGACATCGTCCCGGACGAGTGGGCGCTCGACCCCGGGCACGACGAAGGGACGCGCGGGCGCGGCCTGCCGATCGTCCAGGCGCTCTCCGTGGATTGCGGCGTCACCGAGACCCCGCCGTGCGGAAAGTGGGTCTGGGCGAAGGTGGCCTTCTAATGCAGCCGTACCTGCTGCGATGGCGCACATACCGGGGGCGCAGGACGGCGGTGCGCTTTCTGGAAGTGCTGGCCGTCGCGGTCAAGGCGCACGGCTGGCGGTGCGTCAAGCTGTACGAGCCCGAGCAGTTCCCCATGCCGGTGCCGCTTCTGTGGGTTTACGCTAGCGGGGTCGCCGAAGACGTCGGTGTCGTGGTGAGCGTGCGGGCCGTCCCCGGTGGCGGATGGGCGTACTACCAGGCGCAGCGGGGCCGGTTCGGCTACTTCTTTCCTTGCGGGGACGTCAAGGCGGCGGCCGGACAGGTCGATCTGCTCCTCAAGCACCGGATGTTCCCGTCCACCTGGTGATCACGGATGCCGGGCCGTTCGCACGGCTCGGCACTTCACCGGAGCGGGCGGAAGAACTCCGTGAGGTCGTGTGCGAGCAGGTCGGGTTCCTCGTGGGCGGCGAAGTGCCCGCCGCGGGGCATGAGCGTGTACCGGATGATGTTGTGGGTGCGTTCGGCCCAACTGCGCGGCGGCTGGGCAAGGTCGGCCGGGAACAGGGCGAGAGCGGTGGGCACGGTGACCCTTTCTACCCGCCGGGTCAGCCCCCGGTTGAACTCGTAATACGGCCGGAAGGACGTCCCGATGCTGCGGGTGAACCAGTAGAGGGACGCCTGCGTCAGGACGAACTCGTCGCTGAACCGCGATGACAGGTCGCCTCCGCAGTCGCTCCACGCGCGGTACTTCTCCCCGATCCAGGCGAGCAGCCCGGTCGGCGAGTCCTCCATGCCATAGCTCAACGTGACCGGTCTCGTGCTCTGTTCATGCTGGTATCCGCCCTCCTCGGCCGTCCAAGCCGCGACGGAATCGACATATGCCTTTTCGTCCGGGGTGAGAGCGGCGGCGTCGTACGTGACCGGGTTGGCGACCGCCAGCACATGGATGCCGACCAGAGCGTCGGGGTGTGCTTCGCCGAGGCGAGAACTGATTCCGGCACCGAAGTCGCCGCCATGCGCGCCATACCGCTCGAAACCGAGCTCGTCGTGCATGAGGCGGTGCCACAGCTCGTGTGTCTGCTCGGTTCCGCCGAGCGAGGGCCGCTGCGGCGAGAACGCGAAGCCGGGCAGCGACGGAACAATGACGGTGAACGCGTCGGCCGGGTCGCCCCCGTGCCGCGACGGGGTTGCCAGCCGACGCGCGAGTCCGACCAGTTCGAGAAATGAACTGGGCCACCCATGCGTCAGCACGATCGGCAGTGCACCAGGGCGCTCGCCCTCAAAGCGCAGATAGTGCACAGGCGTCCCATCGATGTCCGCGAACCGGGACGGCAACGCATTGATGGTGGCTTCATGAACACGCCAGTCATAGCCGTCGGCCCAGTAGGCGGTCAGGCGCCGCAGTTCCCCGGCGTCGGTGCCGGCCTCCCATCCAAGCGTGGGCCAGCCGACCGGCCACCGCGCAGAGCGCAGCCGTGACCGCAACTCCTCCAACTCGGCGCCGCTGACCTCGATCAGAGACGATTCGCGACTCATGAGACAAGCACTACACGGTTTTTGCTCCGGCCGGTGAAGAACCCGGCCGCCGGGACCCGCACTCGGCTCTCCCGCCGGCTAGGGACGCCAGGCGGCGACCACGTCTTGTGGGGTCCAGAGGAGGTCCAGGCCCTTGGTCTCCGCGCCGGAGAGGGAGACGGCGGCCATGCCGGTCGTCGCCGGGTCGAGGCCGGGGAGTTGGGCTGCGGCGCGGCGGAGGTCGACCAGGTCGTGGGCGTCGAAGGGGCCGTTCAGCCATTTGATCGAGCCGACGAAACAGATGCGGTTCGCGACGGGGGCGCGGTCGGCTCCGACCAGGTCGATTTCCGGGTTGAATTGGCGGTTCCACCAGCCGCCGACCGTTTCGACGTCCGGCCAGGGCAGTTCCGGCCGTTCCAGCGACTGCCGGATGAGCGGTTCGACGGCTCGGCCGCGCCAGGTCGTCCAGCGGCGTTCGACGAGGCGGTAGCCCGCTTCGGGACGGCCCCGGCGGGCCTGTTGGTGGGCCGCCCGGAGAACGGCCAGATAAAGGCGCAGGTTGCTGTCGGCAATCCGGTAGAGGGCGGGTTTGCCCGGACGGGTGGACAGCGGCTCGTCCATCGCGAGGACGTTCTTCTCGCCGGTCAGGCGGCGGAGCAACGGGGAAAGCGTGCCCGAGGGGAGGGCGGCGTCGCGGTTGCCGGCGGTCGCGGCGATGTTGGCGTGGGTGCGGTCGCCGGAACCGATCGCCTCCAGGACGCGGCGGGAGATGTCGGGGTTGGGGAACTCGGCCAAGAGGGACGCTTCAGGGACGCTGAACAGCGCGGCGGCCGGGTCGGCGCACTCGGCTCTCATGAAGTCGAGTGCGGGGGTGGCGTGGGGCCAGGTCCGGATGATGCCGGGAAGGCCACCCGACACGAGGTGCGCGTCGATGGCGTCCGCCGCGTCCAGTCCGAGGGCCTCGCCGGTGTCCGCCGGGTTGAGCGGGCCGAGGACGAGATTGTCGGCGCGGCCGTAGAAAGGGCGGTCGTAGGCGGTCAGCCGCTCCATCATGTGGAGGTCGCTGCCCAGGAGCAGCAGGAGGACGGGCTTGGACGAGAGAAGGCGGTCCCAGCCGGTTTGCAGGGCGCCGTCGAACACCGGGTCCTGTTCGGCCAGCCACGGGAGCTCGTCCAAGACGACGATGGACGGCGCGTCGGGAAGAGCCGTGGCCAGAATGCGAAACGCGTCAGGCCAATTGCCGTTGGCGATTTGCGGGACGAGCTCCGGGTCGCCCGGCAGGGGCGACTCCTTGAGGTCGCGCAGAAACGCGGCCACGGCCTCGATGGGGGAAGCGCCTTTGGTAGCCGTGGAAAAGACGTAGGGCACGGCGGCGCGGTCGCAGAATTCCTGGACGAGCCGGGACTTGCCCACCTGCCGGCGCCCGCGCAGAGCAACCGCCGTCCCTGCTCCACTCGCGGCGACCCGCTCCAGCCGCTTGGCCAGAAGCGCCAACTCCGCCCTCCTGCCAATGAACACCCCAGCCTCCGATCTACGTAGATTCCATCTACATAGATTGAGTCTACATAACTCATCGAGCGCAGGCGTCCGGTCAGCGGGGGCGGGGGGCGTGTTTGGCTATGAAGAGGCCCTCGGCGGTGACGCAGGTTTCGCCGCGCGCTTCTATGGCGCCGACTGTGCGGATCTTGCGGCCGTCCACGGACGTCTGGGCGGCGCTGATCGTCAGGGGCTCGAAGAGCGGCGTCAGGCGGTGGTAGCGCAGGGTCAGTTCGGCGGTCATCCCCGACGAGCCGGCCCAGCCGTTCGCCACACCGAGGGTGTGGTCGAGGAGCAGGGCCGACACGCCGCCGTGGACGCTGGACGGCGGGCCCTGGTACGGCAGCCCCAGAGTCGTGGTCGCCTCGATCGTGCGCGCGTCGGCGGCCGCGTATTCGAGGGGCGGGGCGATCGGGTTCTCGGGGCCGGTGACCGGATCGTGCCGGGTGTTGCCGTCGCCGCGCCACATGTGGACCAGGCGGTCGTGCAGGGGTGGGGCCGCCGCCTCCAGGTCGTCGGCGACGGAGTTCAGCCGATCGGCGATGCCGGACATGTCGGCATCCGAGAGGTCACCGGCGCGGACCAGGCCGGCGAGGACCCGGCGGGCCGCCGCGGCCGCCGCGTCGACGCCGCCGGTCCGGGTGCCGGACTGCAGGTCGATCGTCATGACGCGTCGCGCGGCAGGCCGAGGAGGCGCTCGCCGATGATGTTGAGCTGGACGTCCGTGGTGCCGCCCGCGATCGACATGTTGCGGGAGTTGAGGAACATCCAGGCCGGGTCCGTCCTGCCGCCTCCGCCCAGGCCGGAGAGGGCTTCGGGGCCGATCCAGTCCATGGCCGTCTCCCACACCTGCTGGATGTGCTCGACGCCGATGAGCTTGCCGATGCTGGACTCGGCGCCCGGCTGGCCGCCCGCGAGGGAGCGCAGCGTGGTCCGCAGGCCGAACAGGCTGCTGGACTGGGCGTCGCACAGGATGCCGCCGAGGGTGGTGAGGCGCTCGTCGTCCGCGCCGTCCCCGGCCAGTTCCAGCAGGGCCTCGCCGCCGCTGCCGAGGGACGAGTCGTTGGAGAGCGAGACCCGCTCGTTCGCGAGGGTGGTGCGGGCGAGTTTCCAGCCGTCGCCGGGGGCGGCGACGAGGAGGTCGTCCGGGATGAAGACGCCGTCCAGGAAGACCTCGTTGAAGAGGGTGTCGCCGGTCAGTTCGCGCAGCGGGCGGATGTCGATGCCGGGCGACTTCATGTCCAGCAGGAAGTACGACAGGCCCTTGTGCTTCGGGACGGACGGGTCGGTGCGCGCGAGCAGGATGCCCCAGTCGGCCTCGCGGGCCATGGACGTCCACACCTTCTGCCCGCTGATCTTCCAGCCGCCCTCGACCTTCTCGGCGCGGGTGCCGAGCCCGGCGAGGTCGGACCCGGCGCCCGGCTCGGAGAACAGCTGGCACCAGCGGATGTCGCCGCGCAGCGACCCGGGCAGGAAGCGCTCGTGCTGCCCGGACGACCCGTGCGCGATCAGCGTCGGCACCACCCAGTTGCCGATGATCATGTCGTGCGCGCGGAGGCCGGCGGCGCGCATCTCCTCGGCGATGACGAGCTGGGTGACGGCGTCGGCGCCCTTGCCCCAGGGGGCGGGCAGGTGCGGGGACGTGTAGCCGCGGCCGGCGAGGTAGGCGAGGCGCTCCTCGCCGTCCAGGGCCTTGGCGGGTTCGAGCTCGCCGCGCACCTCGCCGCGGATCCGCTCGGCCTCGGGCGGCAGCTCGACACGCAGGTCGCGGCGGACGCCTCCCAGGGTCAGGCGCGCAACCCGCCGCCGCCAGGACGCAGTCGGCCCGAGCAGGACACGGAGCGTCTGAGCCCGGCGCAAGTAGAGGCTCGCGTCATGCTCCCAAGTGAAGCCGATCCCTCCGAGCGTTTGAATACAGTCCTTGGCCACCTGAAACGCAGCCTGAACGCTGACGGCCCCGGCAACCGCCGCCGCCAAGGACGCCTCGGTCGCACCACCCAAGTGCTGGGTGTGGTCCTCGTCCTCGACGCGGGTCGCGCCCCGGGCGCGGGCCTCGGCTTGGGCGCGGGCGGCGTCCCAGGCGCAGGCGCGGGCCTGTTCGGCGTGGGCGAGCATGCGGGCGCAGCGGTGCTTGACGCCCTGGAACTGTCCGATCGGGCGGCCGAACTGCTCGCGGACCTTGGCGTATTCGGCTGCGGTCGTCGTCGCCCAGTCGGCCAGGCCGGACGCCTCGGCGGCGAACAGCACCGCCGCGAGGTCGCGGACGGCCTGTGAGTCCAAGTTCAGGACTGAACGCGCGGGTATAGTCCCGTTTTCCAACTCGACCCTGGCCAGGCGGCGGGTCAGGTCGTGGCTGGGCAGTTCGTCGACGTGGACGGCGTCCCGCGGCAGGACGAGCCAGGCCGTCCGGTCCCCGTCCTTCGCCGGGAGGACGAGGACGTCCGCCAGTGGAGCACCCATGACCGGGCCCGATGTGCCGGTCAGAGTTACCGAGTCACCGGCCCGGGAGATCGAGAGGCTTCCGGCGTCCAGCCCGACCGCGCCGAGCGCGCCGCCGCCGGCCAAGGACGGCAGATGCTCGGCATGCCCGGAACGGTGCAGCACGGCACTCGCCAGCACCGTGGGCAGGAACGGCCCGGGAACCATGGCGCGCCCCAGCTCCTCCAGGACGACGGCCAGCTCGACCAGGCCGTAGCCCGCGCCGCCCGCGCTCTCGGGAAGGTGCAGGCCGAGCAGGCCCTGCGCGGCGAGGTCGTCCCAGAACACCGGCGCCTTCTCCCGGTCGGCGTCCACGGCGGCGCGGACCACCGCCGGGGTCACCTGCCGGGACGTGAACGCCCGCACGGCGTCACGCAGGTCGCGGTGCTCCTCGGTCAGCCCGATGGTCATGTGGTTCCTCAGATCCGTTCGATGATGGTGGCCGTGGAGTGCGCGCCGCCGGCGCACATCGTGACGAGGGCGGTCGACCCGTCGGACCGCTCCAGCTCGTGCACGGCCTGGGTGATGAGCCGGGCGCCGGTGGAGCCGACCGCGTGGCCGAGCGCGATGGCGCCGCCGTTGACGTTGACCTTGTCCATGTCGGGCTCGTGCACCGACGCCCACGACAGGACGACCGAGGCGAACGCCTCGTTGATCTCGACGAGGTCGATGTCGGACAGCTTCATCCCGGCCCGGTCCAGGACGTGCCGCGTCGCCTCGACCGGGCCGTCCAGGTGGTAGTACGGGTCGGAGCCGATCATGCCGGACGCGACGATCCGGGCACGCGGCCGCAGCCCCAGCTCGGCGGCCCGGTCGGCGGACATCAGCAGCACCGCCGCGGCCCCGTCGCTGATCTGGGACGAGTTCCCGGCGGTGTGAACACCGTCCGGGATGACCGGCTTAAGCCCGGCGAGCGCCTCGGCGGTCGTGTCGCGCAGCCCCTGGTCGCGGGCGACCACGGCGGTCTCCCCCGTCGGGCCGTCCTTGGTCATGACCGGTGCCTCGACCTCAAGGATCTGCCCGGCGAACCGGTCGTCCGCCCACGCCGCCTTGGCCTTGGCCTGCGACGCCAGGCCGAACGCGTCCGCGTCCTCCCGGGTGATGCCGCGCTTTTTCGCGATGCGCTCGGCGGCGGTGAACTGGTCGGGGTAGTCGATCTCCCAGCCTTCGGGGGCCGGGCTGCCCGTCCCGGGGGCGAGGGCCTGCCCGAGGAACACCCGGCTCATCGCCTCGACGCCGCAGCCGACGCCGGTGTCGATCGCCCCCGATGCGATCAGCCCGGCGATCATGTGCACCGCCTGCTGGGACGACCCGCACGCGCAGTCGATCGTCGTGCACGCCGTCGTGTAGGGCAGTCCGGCGTAGAACCACGCGTTGCGGGTCACGTTGTTGGACTGCTCGCCGGCCTGCGTCACGCATCCGCCGACGACTTGCCCGACCGTCCCCGCGTCGACACCTGCACGTTCGAGCAGCCCGCGCTGCGTCACCCCGAGCAACTGCGCCGGATGCAGCCCCGACAAGGCGCCGTAGCGCTTGCCGACCGGCGTCCGGACGGCATCGACGATGACGGCCTCAGCCATGGTCTCTCTCCTTCTACGCAACCAACGCGATCAGCGCACGACTCCGCGCCGGCCTAGCGCGCCCCACCCGGACGACTCCCCGCCGGCCGACCGGAACGCCCACCGCGCGCATGCCGCACGCCTGAACTCCGCACGTCTCCGGACCAGCGCTCCCCGGCCCGCGCGCTTGCGGGGGTGGGGCGGGTCGCCGAGTTCAGCGCCATGGCCGCGAGACTAGAATTCGTTCTCATTCACGGCAAGCGCCGTCCCGCTCAGCGGTCTTCCCCGTTCGGACGGCGTCCGGCCGACCGCTCAGCGGGACGCGGCCGCGGCCCCCAGTAGAATTGGTACTAGCCTCCGTCGGGCAACGATGAAGCATCGACCCGGAGGCTCCCGATGAACGCTGACCTCTCCTTGGCGGGCCGCACCGCCATCGTCACCGGCGCGGGCGCCGGGCTGGGCCGCGCCGAAGCCCTCGCACTGGCCGCGCAGGGCGCTGGCGTGGTCGTCAACGACATGGGCCCTGCCGCCGATGACGTCGTCGCCGAGATCAAGAAGGCGGGCGGGCAGGCCGTCGCGGTGAAGGGGGACGTCGGCGACTGGTCGATGGGCGACACACTGGTGTCGGCGGCCGTGGACACGTTCGGCTCCCTGGACGTGCTGGTCAACAACGCGGGCGTGCTGCGCGACAAGATGCTGTTCAACCTGTCCGAGTCCGACTGGGACGACGTGATCCACGTCCATCTGAAGGGGCACGCGTCGGTGTCGCGCGCCGCCGCCGTGCATTGGCGCGCCGCGAGCAAGGCGGCCGGCGGCCCCGTCTACGGACGGGTGGTCAACACGGCGTCGGAGGCGTTCCTGTTCGGGTCGGCGGGCCAGCCGAACTACTCGGCGGCCAAGGCCGGCATCGTGGCCCTCACGCTGTCGACGTCCGCGGGCCTCGGCCGGTACGGGGTGCGCGCCAACGCGATCTGCCCGCGCGCCCGGACCGCGATGACCGAGGCGACGTTCGCCGAGGGAACCTCCCCCGGCGGGCTCGACGCCATGGCGCCCGAGCGGGTCGGGACGTTCGTCGGCTACCTGGCCTCCCCCGCGGCCGCGCAGATCACCGGGCAGGTGTTCGTCGTCTACGGCAACATGGTCGCGCTGATGGCCGCGCCCGCCGTGGAGGAGAAGTTCACCGCGGCCCAGGGCGTCTTCACCGTCGAGGAGTTCGGCGCGCAGATCACGCCGTACTTCGAGGGACGTGACGCCCACAAGACCTACGCCGCCTACAGCGTCGCCGCCCTCGACGACACGAAGACCAGCAAGTAGTCGCTGGAAAACAGGCTGAACCCGTCGATGGCCGCCCGGCATGACCGGGCGGCCACCTGCGTGGTCAGAAGGTGGCGGGGCCGCGGAGGGTGGGCTCGGCGCCGCCGTCGACGTAGATGACCTGGCCGGTCATGTGGGTGTTGGACGGGGAGACCAGCCAGCGCAGCGCCTCCGCGATCACCTCCGGGTCGGCGTAGCCGTTCAGCGGCATCGGGACGGCCTCGTTCATCACCTTGAACATGGCCTCGTCCTCGAACAGCGGCGTGGTCATCGGCGTCTTGACGACGCCCGGCGCGATCGCGTTCAGGGGGATGCCCGCTCCCGCCCACTCGGGCGTCACGCAGACGCGGCGCATCCACTGGGCGAGCGACGACTTCGACGACGGGTACAGCCGGCCGCCGGCGCCGCTCTCCTCGACCTTGGCCGCCGCCGCGAGCGCCGCCGGCTCGTCGCCCTCAAGGCAGGCGCGGACGACGTCGTCGTCCACCGGATGGGTGCCGGAGATCGAGCCGACCACGGCGGCGCGCGGCGCCTCGGCCGCCGCGAGCGCGGGACGCAGCCCCTCCAGGAGCCCGACCACGCCGAAGAAGTTCACCTTGACCGGCATGACGGTGAAGTCGGAGACGCCGGCGCAGGCCACGACGGCGTCGAGCCGCCCGCCCGCCTTCTCCAGCGTCTGCGCGACCGCGCCCGCCCGGCCCTCGGGGACGCTGAGGTCGGCGCAGACGTCGGCGTCCCGCAGGTCGATGCCGATGACGGTGTCGCCGGCGTCCCGGAGCATCCCGGCGAGGGCCTTGCCGATGCCGGACGCCGTCCCGCTGACGGCGATCGTTCGTGCCATGTTCCACTCTCCTAGGTGTGGGCGCCGCCGTCGACGCGCAGGTCGGCTCCGGTGAAGTAGGCGCCGTCGGGCGAGGCCGCGAACGCGATGGCGGACGCGATCTGCTCGGGCCGGGCCGCGCCGTAGTAGGAGCGGATCTTCGAGAAGTAGCCGAGGTCCAGGCCGTCCGGGAACATGTCCGGCGCCCTGGTCAGCGGCGTGTCGACGGCGCCCGGCGAGATCGGCACGACGCGGATGCGGCGGCCGGCCAGCTCCGCGGCGAGGCTCAGCGAGAACGCCAGCACCGCGCCCTTGGACGCCGCGTACGCCGTCATGAACGGATTGCCCTGCGTCGCCGCCAGCGAGGCGGTGTTGACGATCACGCCGGTCCGGTCGGGCAGGTGCTTGAGCGCCTCGCGGCAGAACAGGGCGGTCCCGACGAGGTTGACGGAGAACAGCCGGTTCAGGTCGTCCACGGTCAGCGTCTCGATCGGGGTGGTCTTGTGGACGCCCGCGACGTTGACGAGGACGTCGATGCCGCCGAGCGCCTCGGCCGCGGCCGCCACGGTGGCGATCACGGCGGGCTCGTCGGTCACGTCGGCCAGGCGGGTGGTGACGGTGCCCTCGATCGCGGCGGCCGTCTCGGCCAGGCCCTGCTCGGAGACGTCCACCGCGTAGACCGCGGCGCCCTCGGTGGCGAGCCGCTGCGCGGTGGCCCGTCCGATACCGGACGCGGCGCCGGTGAGCAGCACTTTCACGCCGTCAAAGCGATTCATGGCGGCACGCTAACCGCGGATCCGGGCCGTCCGCCCGGACGATCCCGATCACTGGGAGGCGTTCGGCGCGTCCTGCGCGTTCGAGCGGGGCGCCAGCAGCAGCTTGCAGGCCAGCCGGACGTCGGTCTCCACGTCCGCCATGGACGCGCGCCCGTTCAGGCTCGACTGCAGCACCCCGTACCAGCACTGCATCAGCAGGCGGCAGAGCGTGACGTCCTGCGCGGTCGGCACCTCGATGCCCACGGCGCGCAGCAGGATGTCCCGGAACGTGGCGTCGATGTGGGCGGTGTCGGCGACGGTCGCGACATGGGCGGTGTTGGACGCGTGCAGCATCGACGTCGACAGGACGGGCTGGGCCATCAGATGCCGGCTGGCCTGCACCAGCAGGTCGGCGACCGCGTCCTCGGGGGCGGTGCCGGGATCGGGCTCGGTGACCTGCTCGCGGAGCCGGTCGACCTGCGCCGCCATGACGCCGGTGAACAGGTGGATCTTGGACGGGAAGTACCGGTACAGGGTGCCGATCGCGACCCCGGCCGCCTTCGCGACGTCGTGCATCTGGACGCGTTCGAGGGACTTCTCGGCGCCGATGCGCGCCGCCGCGCGGAGAATGCGCTCGCGCCGGTCGTGCTGCTCCGGCGAGCTGGGCTCGGCGGACAGCCTGCCCGCTGCGATCCTCGCCACGGTCCTCCCCCCGGTCCTGTGCCGACCATGCCCTGTACTGCCAGGAACAATATCCAGAGTCCAGACCGTCCCCGCGATGCCCGATACCAGTCAGTGGGACGCGGCGTCCCGGCGGTGCGGCGCGCGTCTACGTTGTCGGCGCGCCGAGAACGCGAGGCCGGAGGGGACGTCACGTGGGAAAAGCCGGGTGGGACGACGAATACGACGCGGTGGTCGCCGGGTCGGGGGCCGGGGCGATGGCGGGTGCGCTGACCGCCGCCTCGAACGGGCTCCGGACCGCCGTCCTGGAGAAGACGGCGCTGCTGGGCGGGACGTCCGCGTACTCGGGATCGGCGATCTGGCTGCCCGGCACGCAGGTGCAGGAGCGGGCGGGGATCGGCGACTCGTCCGAGGGGGCGCGCACCTATCTGCGCGCGCTGCTCGGGGACGGGTCCGCCGCGCACCGGGAGGCGTTCCTGGCGACCGCGCCGGAGCTGGTCGAGTTCCTGGAGAAGGATCCGGCGATCGAGTTCGAGTGGCGCCCGTTCCCCGACTACTTCGCCGCGCCGGGACGCCTGGACCTGGGACGTTCGTTCGTTCCGCTGGACCTGCCCGCCGAGCGGCTCGGGGAGCTGGCCGGGCTCGTCCGCCCGCCGGTCGACCGGGACCGGGCCGGGCGGGGGCACTCGGCGTCCAAGCCGATGATGCAGGGCCGGGCGCTGATCGGGCGGCTGCTGCTGGCGATCACCGCGACGGGCAACGGGGCCGTCCGCACCGAGACCCCGCTGACGGACCTGATCGTCGAGGACGGCCGGGTCGCCGGCGTCGAGGCGGGCGGGCTCCGGCTGCGGGCGAAGCGCGGGGTGCTGCTCGCGGCGGGCGGGTTCGAGTCGTCGGCCGCACTGCGGTCGGAACGGGGCGTGCCGGGCGGCGCGGCCTGGACGATGGCCCCGGCCGGCGCGAACACCGGCGACGCGATCGCGGCGGCCGTCCGCGCAGGCGCGTCCACCGGCCTGCTCGACCAGGCCTGGTTCTGCCCCGGCTCGCTGATGCCGGACGGCCGGGCCGCGTTCACGCTCGGCTTCCGCGGCGGCCTGATCGTGGACGGTTCGGGGCGCCGCTTCGCCAACGAGTCGCTGCCGTACGACCAGATGGGGCGGCGGATGGCGGCGGCCGAGGGCCCCTTCCACCTGATCTTCGACGCGCGGTCGCGGGGGCTGCCGGCGATCTCCGTCCCGCCGCTGATGCCGGACGAGCAGCTGGCGTCGGGCGCGTGGGTCGAGGCGGCCACGCTGCCCGAACTGGCGGCGAGGATCGGCCTGCCGGGCGACGTACTGGCCGGCACCGTCGCCCGCTTCAACGGGTTCGCCGGGAAGGGCACCGACGAGGACTTCCACCGCGGCGAGGACCCCTACGACCTGTACTTCACCGGCGGCGAACCGGCCGTCGTCGCCGTCGACGAGCCGCCGTACGTCGCGGCGAAGATCGTCCTGAGCGACCTCGGGACGAAGGGCGGGCTGCGCACCGACCCCGACGGCCGCGTCCTGGACGGCGCGGACCGTCCCATCGCCGGGCTCTACGCGGCCGGCAACACCAGCGCCTCGTTCACCGGACCGGTCTATCCGGGGCCGGGCATCCCGATCGGATCGGCGATGGCGTTCGCCTACCGCGCCGTCCAGGACATGAGGAGGAACCACCCGTGACGACCACCATCAGGCGTGCGGCCGGACTGGCCACCGCCGCGGTCATGTGCGCGGCGACGGCCGGAATCACCGCCGTTCCAGCGCAGGCCGCCCCCGGGCAGCGCGGCAAGCTGATCAGCAGTGCCCCGCTGACGAACGCGGCGGCACTCCCGAGCGCGGCGAAGAACCGGTTCGTCACCTATGTCTCCGAGGGGGCGCGCGGGCAGCGCATCCGCGTGACGGGCACGGTCGCCGTGCCGAAGGGGACGCCCCCGCGCGGCGGCTGGCCGGTGCTGAGCTGGGCGCACGGCACGACCGGCACCGCCGACGCCTGCGCACCGTCCGCCGACACGGCGAACGGCCCGGCCCACGACTACCTGTCGATCACGGAGAAGTACCTGGACAAGTGGGTCGCGCGCGGCTTCGCCGTCGTCCAGACCGACTACGAGGGCCTCGGCACGCCCGGCGGGCACCCGTACATGAACGGCGCCAGCGAGGCGAATGCCGTCACCGACATCGTGCGCGCGGCCCGCCGCGCCGACCACCGCATCGGACGCGACTGGTTCGTCGCCGGTCACAGCCAGGGCGGCCAGGCGACGCTCTACACGGCCGCGTCCAGGTCGCGGGACATCCGGCTCAGGGGCGCCGTGGCAATCGCGCCGGGCTCCCAGATGAGCCAGGCGGCCGAGTACGTCAAGGCGCAGCACCCGGGGGCGGAGACGGCGCTGCCGTTCCTGTTCGTCCTGCTCAACGGGGCGAAGGCGGCCGACCCGTCCTTCGTTCCCGAGGACCTACTGACCCCCCGGGCAGGAGCGGCCGCCAAGGCCGGGCGGACGAACGCCTGCCTGCTGCAACTCAAGCAGCTCAGCGCGAACCTGCCGCTGGACAAGGTGTTCCGGGCGGACGCCGACCTCACGCGGTTCGAGAACTACTACGACTCGCAAGAGGCGCTGGGCCTGAACCTGAAGGTCCCGACGCTGGTCGCCCAGGGCACCGCCGACCGCGAGGTCTCCCCCGCCGCAACGCAGAACCTCGTGAAGGACCTGTGCAGCCGGTACGGATCGATCGCCTACCGGGCGTTCGACGGCGCCGACCACCGGGCCAGCATCGACGCGTCGTTCGAGGCGTCGCTGAAGTTCGTCCAGGACCTGCGCGCCGGCCGGACACCGCCGACCACCTGCTGACCGCCCACCCCGGCGACACGCAGTCCGCGGACGTCCGGGTGGTACCGGATGGGCTAGCGCGGGTGTTTCCGCAGCCAGTCGACGTAGTCGGGGACGGCGCGCTCGACGTCGTAGGCCGGGCGGAAGGCGGTGTCCTCCCGTAGCCGGGTGATGTCGAGGTAGTTGTCGGTGGGCCGGTCGGGGTTACGCCCCTGCGGAAGGACGATGTCCGCACCCGGCACCGCCGCGTTGATCGCGTCGACCACCTCGCCGTACCGGACCAGCCGCCCGGACGAGACGTTGTAGATGCGATGGTTCAGATGCTCCGCGACCATGAGCAGCGCGATCGCCCGGCCGCAGTCCTTCACGTAGCAGAGGTCGGTGGCGTCCTCGGCGTACGCGGGCGGCCGAGGCGGGGTGAGGTCGGCGTCCTCGCCCCGGACCGCCGCGCTGAGCAGGCGGGGCAGCGCGAAGAACGGGTTGTCGGGCAGCCCCAGCGGGCCCCAGATGGTGCCGATCCGCAGGCTCACCGTCTCGAACCCGGCGCTGTCGCCGGCCAGCGCGGCGAACAGTTCCGCGGTCCTCTTGAACACCGGGATCTGGTGCGGCGCCACC
Organism: Actinomadura darangshiensis; assembly: GCF_004349235.1. Classification (GTDB taxonomy): domain Bacteria; phylum Actinomycetota; class Actinomycetes; order Streptosporangiales; family Streptosporangiaceae; genus Spirillospora; species Spirillospora darangshiensis. Next base: position 51,061 of record NZ_SMKY01000006.1, read on the forward strand.
ACCGGCAGCGCGGCGTCCTCACGCCAGGGGACCTCGTCCACCGCCGCGTACGCGGCGATCGTGCTCGCGACCGCGAACCGCCGCACGCCCCACTCCCGCGCCGCCTCGAGGACGTTCAGCAAGCCGGAGACGTCGGCGCGCAGGTACTCGATCGGATCGGGCAGATCGTGGGGGGCGGCCGCGAGGTGCACGATACCGGTGATCTCGTGTCGCCCGCCGATGCCGAGGACGGCTTCCCGGTCCGTGGTGTCCAGCGGCTCGACCACGATCCCGGGCTCCCCGGCGAGGAACTCCGGCATCCCACTCGACCGGTGCGCGGTGACCACGACGGATTCGCCCAGGTCGAGCAGCGCCCGCGCGGTGTGCGACCCGATCGACCCCAGACCGCCGCTGACGAGGATCACGCCGGCCCTCCCGCCATGCGGCGAGGTCCGCCGTGCCCGGCTCGCCGGACCCTTCGCGCCGGCTCGGGGCCGGCGTCGGGAGCAGAGGGAAGATACGTGATCAGCTGCATGACCGCGACGCTATGCCGGAACCGGACGCCCCTCTTGTACGAAACGGCCATCTCCCCGGCGGAGCATCGGGAGGTAGGACGCAGCGTGGTCGTGCCCGCAGGCGCACGCGGCGCCGTACTGCGCCAGCAGTGCGCCAGGCGGCGCCCCCGCGAGCCGGCGGCACTCGCGGCTGAGATGTGCCTGGTCGTGGTACCCGCTTTCGACCGCCCACCGTGCGAGATCGACTTCTGCGGCCTCCGGCTGGTCGACCGAGGCCTGGACGCGAGCGATGAAGCCCTGGAAGCGCAGGACACGGTGCAGCTCCTTGGGCCCGACGCCGACCGCGTCCCGGCAGCGGCGGCGCAGCTGGCGCTCGGAGATCGACAGCAGCGCCGGCAGGGCGGCGGTCCCGCGGACGGATCCGGGCATGAGACGCGCGACGGCCTCGTTCACCAGCGGGTCCGGTTCACCGGCGGATCGTGCGACGAACGACTGGAGGAACGCGAGCGCGGCCTGCGGCGTGGCGGCGTCCCCCAACACGTCCGTCAGGCGGGACAGCTCCTTCCAGATGTCGCTTCCCGCGACGTTCTGATCGACGAGCTCGTCGGCCGGCATACCGACCAGGCCACCGAGCACGCCTGGACGCAGCCGTATCCCGACGACCGTGCCACCCGCCGGTATGTCGTGATAAACCGACGTGGTCAGGGGCCCGAGCAGCCGCGGCGACTCACCGAGGACGCACCACATCTCGGCGCCACCGTTGGGCACGTGCCGCTGCGCCAGGCCCCGGTCGCCGACCTGCTGTATCCAGACGGACGAGGCGAGCGGGCCAAGCGCGCCCACCGGCGCACGCTCCACGTAAGACGATTCTCCGGCCACCGGAACATCCTGCCAAACCCGCACATGAGGTTCCCCGTGGCGCGGCGTGCGGTCAGGGAAGGGTGATCGTGGCCTCTAGGCGCAGGTACTCGCCGCACCGTCTGGCGGCCCGGTCCAGGGCTTCGATCTCCGGACGCGTCAGGGCCCGGTAAGGGCGCAGGTCGAACCGCACATGGTCGCGGCCGATGGTGCGCCGCATGTCGGCGACGAGTTGTGCGTCGACCAGGGCCATCCCGACCGCGGACACCCGGGTGCGCGGCACGTCACCGGCGGCGTCCAGCACCCAGCGGGAGTCCTGGTAGCCGCGGTATGTCTCGTCGAGGACCTGCAGGAGATGGCCCGCGGGATCCTGCGGTTCGCCGGGAGCATCTGCGGGGGCGTGCCAGAAGGTGCGCCCGTCGTGCTCGAACGAGTCGAGCCGATCACGCACCCGCCGCAGGCCGGCGCGCACGTCGGTGAGCGTGAGCGTCGCCCAGTAGGCGAGGTCCCGCTCGGTCGCCGGGCCATGCCCGGTGAAGTAGCGCAACGCGAGTTCTGCCAGCGCATCGGCCCGGTCGAGCCGCCGTGGTGCCGGCACGCGCTCGGCCATCAGCGCGTAGGCGTGTTCGCCGTCGACGGCCCGCCCGCTGCAGATCAGCCCGTCCAACTCGGCGTGGGCCAGCAGGATCATCACCATCTGCCCGCTGGCCGGGACACCGCGCCCGAGCAACTCCTCAGCCAGCTGCGCGCGGGTGAGCCGTCCCCGGCTCGCCAACGCCTCCATCATGGCGGCGACCGCCCGGTCGATGGAACGGTCGTCGAGGCCGTGGGCATTGCGGAGCTGCTGGCCGGTGACCCGCCGCACACGTGGGCCTGTCAGGTCGAGCAGCCAGCCGATGTCCTCGGCCCGCACGAAGTGCCACGTCGGTCGCAGCACGTGCGTACGCACGATGGCGCCGTCGTCGAGGAGGGCCCCCAAATCGGCCTGGTCGGGGTTCCGCGTGCGCGAGGCCACCGCCCAAGCCGCCTGACCGGGGTTTTCTGCCTGGACGGCCAGGAGTGAGCTCACCGCCTCGCCTGCCGACCCGACGTGGGGCCGGACCAGGTGCTGGCTGCGCAACCGCCATCGAGCAACGTCGGCGTCCCGCACCATGCCACCACCCTCCGGACCCGAACCGGGAACACCCTAACCAAGCACGCTGACATCCACACCCGACCCGTCCGACCATCGGGAAGCCTTCAGACGAGGTTGTCTTCTACCTTTAGGCCGAATTCGCCTCGGCCGTACATGGACAAGGCGTGCTCCACGTCGTTGGCGACGTGGACGCTGCCGGCGTGGGCGTCGCGCCAGGCGCGTTCGATGACGTTGCCGCGGTGGAGGGAGTTGCCGCCGGCGGTCTTGAAGAGGATGTCGATCGCCTCGATGGCGCGTTCGGTGCCGCGGACCTGGTCGCGGCGGGCGCGCAAGCGCAGCTCCATCGGGATCTTCTCGTTGCGGGCGGCGTACTCGTGGATCTCGCGGACGTTGCGGTCGGTCTGCAGGACGGCGGCGTCGATCTCGGACGCGGCGCGGGCGACGGCGACCTGCGCGAACTGGTCCTCGACGAAGCGGCCGCCGCCGAGGCTGAGGCGGATCCGGTCGCGCATGCGGGTGACGTAGAGGTCGTGGCAGCCGGCGGCCATGCCGATCACGCTGGCGGCGACGGTGGTGGTGAAGATCGTCCCGAACGGCATGCGGTAGAGGGGGCCGGTGTTGACCTTGCGGCCGGGGTTGCGGAGCTGGGCCTGCTCGAAGTTGCGCATGGCGCGGTGGGACGGGACGAAGGCGCCCTCGACGACGATGTCGTCGCTGGCGGTGCCGCGCAGGCCCATCGAGTCCCAGACCTCGGCGATCTCGTAGTCCTTCGCCGGGACGAGGACGGTCATGAAGTCGACGGGACGTCCCTCGGCGCCGACGACGAGGGCGCCGAGCAGGGCCCAGGACGCGAACTCGCAGCCGGACGAGAACGACCAGCGGCCGGTCAGCTCGTAGCCGCCGTCGACCGGGGTGAGGCGGCCGATCGGGGCGTAGGACGAGGCGATGAGGGTGTCGGGGCCGGCGCCCCACACCTCGCGCTGCGCCTCGTCCGCGAACAGGCCGAGGTGCCAGGAGTGGACGCCGAGGACCGCGGCGACCCAGCCGGTCGAGCCGCAGGCGCCGGAGACGGCGCGGATCACCTCGTAGAAGGCGACGGGGTCGTCCTCGGCGCCGCCGTAGCGGGTGGGCTGGAGCATCCGAAAGACCCCGGCGGCGGTCAGCTCGCGGATCGTCTCGGCGGGGATGCGCCCCTTCTCGTCCACGGACCGGGCCCGCTCGGCGATGCCGGGCAGCAGCTCGCGGACGGCGTCCAGGACCTCGTTGCTCATCCCCGTTCCTTCCCTAGTACGGCCATTGCAGGAGACCATGCTGCCGTGGCGCCGCGGGGACGTGCGTCCCGGCCACCGGGACTCACGGGTCGGGACGGTGACCTGCGACCTAACGTTCGAATCACGCAGCCGTCGCTGAAGGGATGATCCACGTGACCGCAACCGAGTCGGACGCCGTCCGCGCCATCGAGGCCGAGACGATTTCGCGCCGGTTCGCCCGGGGATGGCACTGCCTGGGGCTGGCCGAGACGTACCGCGACGGCAAGCCCCACACGGTCGACGCGTTCGGGCAGAAGCTCGTGGTCTTCACCGGTGCGGACGGCAAGACGAACGTCCTGGACGCCTACTGCCGGCACATGGGCGGCGACCTGTCCGACGGCACCGTCAAGGGCAACGAGATCGCCTGCCCGTTCCATGACTGGCGCTGGGGCGGCGACGGCCGGTGCAAGAAGATCCCGTACTCGCGCCGCGTCCCGCTGCGCGCCCGCACGGCCGCGTGGCCGACGATGGAAGTGAACAAGCTGCTGTTCGTCTGGAACGACCCGGAGGGCGGCAAGCCCCCCGAGGACGTGACGATCCCGGTGATCGAGGGCGCCGGCCGCGACGACTGGACGGAGTGGCGCTGGACGGAGCAGGTCGTCCACACCAACTGCCGCGAGATCATCGACAACGTCGTCGACATGGCGCACTTCTTCTACATCCACAAGTCGTTCCCGACGTACTTCAAGAACGTCTTCGAGGGCACGGTCGCCACGCAGATCATGAAGGGCCGGAGCCGGGACGACGCCCGCCGGGAGCGCGGGGAGAACGGCGGCGGCGGCCCGCGGATGCTCGGCAACTCCTCCGTCGCGTCCTACCACGGCCCCTCCTTCATGATCGACGAGCTGACGTACCACTACGAGGGGTACGACCTGCGGTCCGTCCTGATCAACTGCCACTACCCGATCGACGAGAACTCGTTCTCGCTGCACTCGGGCATCATCGTCCAGCACAGCGACAAGCTGTCGCCCGAGGCGGCCGAGGCGAGCGCGCAGAAGCTGTCGGAGTTCATCCTGACCGGTTTCGAGCAGGACGTCGCGATCTGGAAGCGCAAGGCCCGCATCGACAACCCGCTGCTCTGCGAGGAGGACGGCCCGGTCTACCAGCTGCGCCGCTGGTACGAGCAGTTCTACGTGGACGTCGCCGACATCAGGCCGGAGATGACCGACCGGTTCGAGTTCGAGATCGACACGACGCGTCCGGTCGAGTCGTGGCAGAAGGAGGTCGAGGAGAACCTCGCGCGGCGGGCGGCGCAGGGGGCCTCGGCGTGACGACCCGCCAGGACGAACGCCTCCTGGAGGGCCCGCTGGTGCCGGTCTCCTGCCGCCGCTGCGCCGCCGAGGTGCTGGTGCGCAAGGCGAGCTGGGAGCAGACGAGCATCCAGTGGAACGCCGCCGCGCGGGCCGCGTGCACGACCCTCGACGAGGATCCGCTCGCGACCTGCCCGGCGCTGCGCTCGGCCGTCCAGGAGGCGGCGCTGAACGGCTCCGTCACGGTGCCGGAGTGACCGCTGGACGCCTCGCCGGCCGGGTCGCGGTCGTGACCGGCGCGGGCGACGGCATCGGACGCGGCGTCGCCCGCCGCTTCGCCGCCGAGGGCGCCCGCGTCCTGGTGGCGGAGCTGAATCCGGAGTCCGGCGCGAAGGTCGCGGCCGAGATCGGCGGCGAGTTCGTCCGGACGGACGTCACCGACAAGGCGCAGGTCCACGCGATGGTGGACGCGGCCGCCGGCAGGTGGGGCGCCGTCGACATCCTGGTCAACAACGCCTGGGGCGCCGGAACGGTGAGCCGGGTGGAGGCCAAGACCGACGAGCAGCTCGCCCGCGGTTTCGCGATGGGCTACTACGGCCCGCTGTGGGCGATGCAGGCCGCGTTCCCCCACATGAAGGCGCGCGGCTACGGGCGCGTCATCAACATGTGCTCGCTCAACGGGGTCAACGCCCACATGGGGACGCTGGAGTACAACTCGGCCAAGGAGGCGCTCCGGACGCTGACCCGCACGGCCGCCCGCGAGTGGGCCCCGACCGGCGTGGTCGTCAACGCGATCTGCCCGGGCGCCAAGAGCGCGGCGTTCCACCGGATGGCGGCCGAGCATCCGGAGATCGAGGCCGCCGCCGACCGCGCCAACCCGATGGGCCGCCTCGGCGACCCGGAGACCGACATCGCACCCGTGGCGGTGTTCCTCGCGTCCGAGGACGCCCGCTACCTGACCGGCAACACCCTGTTCGCGGACGGCGGCTCGCACATCAACGGCGTCGCCTGGACCCCGGACCTGGACGGAGAGCAATGATCGACAGCTACGGCCCGTGGGCCGTCATCGCGGGGGGCTCGGAGGGCGTCGGCTCGGCCTTCGCGCACCGCCTCGCCGACGCGGGCCTGAACCTCGTGCTGATCGCCCGCAAGCCGGGGCCGCTGGCCGAGACGGCGGCGGCCGTCCGGGCGAAGGGCGTCGAGGTGCGCACCCTCGAACTCGACCTGGTCGCGCCGGACCCGCTGAAGGCGATCCGCGAGATCACCGATGGCCTGGACGTCGGGCTGCTGGTCTTCAACGCGGGCGCGAACAGCTACGGCCACGAGTTCGTGTCCGGCGACCTGGACCGCTTCCAGGGCGTCATCGACCTCAACATCACCGCGCAGCTCGCCCTGACGCGGCACTTCGGCGCGCTGATGAAGGAGCGGGGACGCGGCGGCATCCTGCTGGTCGGCTCCCTCGCCGGCTACATGGGCCAGCCGCAGATCAGCATCTACTCGGCGGTGAAGGCGTTCGGCCGCGTCTTCGCCGAGGGACTCTGGCTGGAGATGCGCGAGCACGGGGTGGACGTCCTGGAGCTCGTCCTCGGCGTGACCCGCACCCCGGCGATGGAACGCGCCGGCCTCAACATGGACATGCCGGGCCTGAACGTCGCCGACCCCGGCGACGTCGCCCGCGAGGGCCTCGACCACCTCAAGGACGGACCGGTCTGGGTCGCCGGCGGCAACTACGAGGCGGCCCGGAAACGCGCGGGCTTCCCCCGCGACCGGAAGGTCCTGGGCGCCCACGAGGCAATGCGCCGCATGCTCCCGGACCCGTCCTAGCCGCTGCTGACGTGCGTCTCGTACAGGCGGGTGAGTAGACGGTTCAGTTCCTCGCGCTCGGCATGGCTCAGCGGGTTCAGGAAAACGTCCTGCTCCTGGGCCGCGGCGGCGGCGATGTCCTGGACGACGGCCGTCCCGGCCTCGGTGAGCGCGACGAGGCGGCGCCGCCGGTCGGTGTCGTCCGCCCGCCGCTCGATCAGCCCGCGCCGGGCCAGTGCGTCGATCACGGTGACGATGTTCCGCGCGTCCACGGCGACGAGCTCGGCGATCCTCCCCTGCCCGATGGACCCGCGTTCCTTCAGCGTGAAGAGCACCGTGTACTGGCCTTGGGTCAGATCGTGCGCCGCGAGGAAGGCCGTCCATGACCGGGCCGTGAGCGACCCCATCCGGGCGAGGAGGAACCCGGTTCCACGTTCGTAGCGAGGGCCGTCCATGCCACCATAATAGACATGTTCCATGTGCTTTGATAGACATGGAGCATGTCTATTATCGCGGTGGACGAACGCTCGCTGCACGTCGAGGAATCGGGAGACCCGTCCGGGCGCCCCTACCTGTTCCTCCACGGCTGGCCGGAGTCGTGGCGGACATGGAAGCCCGTCATGGACGCGGCACCGCCCGAGGCGCGCGTCATCGCTCTCGACCTGCCCGGCGTGGGTGAGTCGACCGGCGGCACGGACGGATCGAAGGCCGCCCTGGCGTCGGTCGTGCACGCTCTGGTCGAGCACCTGTCCCTCACCGACCTCACGCTGATCGGGCACGACGCCGGCGGGATGGTCGCCTACGCGTACCTGCGCCGCTACGACGCGGGCCGCGTCGTCATCATGAACACAGTGATCCCGGGGGTCGACCCGTGGAAGGACGTCCTGCGGAACCCCTACATCTGGCATTTCGGGCTGCATGCCGTCCCGGGCCTGCCGGAGAAGCTCGTCCGCGGCCGCCAGGCAGAGTACTTCGACTACTTCTACAACGTGCTCTCCGCGGACCCGTCCAGGATCACCCCCGAGTCGCGCGCCGCCCACGCGGCCGCCTACGAGAGCGACAAGGCCCTGACCGCGGGCTTCGACCTCTACCGCGCCTTCTCACAAGACGCGAAGGACAACGCGGCGCTCACCGAGCCGACCACCACACCCGTCCTCTACCTGCGAGGAGACGGTGAAGGCGGCGACATCACCACCTACGCGGACGGCTTCCGCAGGGCGGGCATCGAGAACCTGACGACCGAGGTGCTCAAGGACGCCGGCCACTTCTCCCAGGAAGAGCAGCCCGCCCAGGTCTGGTCCCGAATCCAGGCGTTCGCCGAGCGGACGGGTGAAAGATTCGGGGACGCCCCGACATGAGCAGGTGACCACCGACCACAGGAGGCCACATGCCGAGGATCCCCGATGACGGATGAGGACGACTTCGCGGCCGTCTACGCCGCCACCTACAAGGCGCTGCTCGCGTACGCGCTGCGCCGCTGCGAAACCCCCGAGGACGCCGCCGACGTCGTCGCCGAGACGTTCGCGACCGCCTGGCGGCGCGCCGCCGACATGCCCGCGGGCGACGAGGCCCGGCTGTGGCTGTACGGGGTGGCGCGCCGCGTTCTCGCCAACCACCGGCGGGGCGTCCAGCGCCACTCGCTCAAGACGGCCGCGCTGCGCGCCGAACTGCGACCGGCCGCGCCCGCGCCGGACGCCTCTCCGGTGACCGGCGTCTTCCGCGCCCTCCCGGACCGCGATCGGCGGCGCGGTGGCGGCCTGCGCCGCCGCGACGGCCGTCGTCGTCCTGTCCGGGCAGGACTCCGGGCCCCTGCGCAGCTACGCCAACGCCGCCGTGCGGATCGACGCGGAGGGCGACGGGTACGAGGTGGAGGTCAAGGACGCCTACGCCGGCCAGGAGGAGTTCCGGGAGGCGTTCGCCAAGGTGGGGCTCAACGTCAGGCTGAGCATCGTGCCGGTGTCGCCGTCCGGCGAACGCAAGATCATCAGCGTCGGCTCGCTGCCCGGCACCGGCGGCGGCCCGGTTCCGGCGGGGGGCGTGAGCGGCAGGTTCACCACCGTCCTTGACTGCCCGCCCGGCCAGGACGCCTGCCCGCTCAGGGTCCGGCTCGGCGGCGCGATGTTCCGGCGCGAGGGCGGCGAGATCGTCATCGGCCGCGCGGCCCGGCCGGGCGAGGTCTACGCCGATGCCCGGCCGGCGCGGGGCGATCGTCCGGCGAGCCTCCGCCTCACCGGCCGTACCGTCGGCGAAGCACTGGCGGACCTGCGCCGCCGCGGTCTCACGGGGGCGTTCTCGATCGGCGATTTCAAGCCGGACGGCTCGGGCTTCATGTGGGACCCGCCCGCGGACTGGCGTCCCTCCGGCGGGCGCCGGGTCGTCGGCGCCTGGGTGCGCAGCTCGGATTCGGTCGGGCTTCTGGTCACTCCGGTCGCCGCTGACCCGGAACCTACGCCGGAGGGCGGTGAAGGCCGGTCATGATGGCCTTCAGGACGGTGGTGGCCTCGTCGCGGGCGCGGGGCGGGTCGGGTGCGGCGCCGGCGGTCAAAGCGGCCTCGCACAGGGCGCTGAACAGCAGGAGAGTGAGCATGTCGATCGAGTCGACGGCGAGTTCGCCGGTTGCGGCCAGGTTCTCCAGCAGTGCGCGGACGGCCGGGAGGCCCATTTCCGCGTCGAGTTCGCGGCACCGTTCGACGCCCAGGGCCGTGGGCGCCTGCTGCAGAAGGGTGCGGTGGGCGGGGTCGGCGACCGTCCCGTCCATATAGGCGTCCAGGGCCGCGATGAGCTGGTCCCAGGGGGCGTCGTGCCGGGCGGCCGCGGTGGCGACCGTCTCCACCAGCCGGGACTGGCCGTCGGTGAACACGGCCTCGAAGAGCCGGGCCTTGTCGGCGAAGTGGTAGTAGACCGACCCCTTGCTGACGCGTGCCGCCTCGGCGACGTCGTCGATGGTGGTCGCCGCGAAGCCGCGCTCGGCGAACAGCCGGGCGGCGGCCTGGAGGACCGCGCCCCGGGTGAGTTCCTTGTATTCGGCACGGCGGCTCTTGACGGGCATGCCGACCAGGCTACAGTCTTTGACTGTGAGTCAGTTTTCGACCATCGGTCATGAAGAGATCGGAACGAGCCGCGGCACGGTCCGCTACTGGCGGCACGGTGGCGGGCCGGGGCCCGTCGTCGTGTTCCTCCAAGGCTTCCTTGCCGGGCCGGACGTGTGGTCGCCGGTGATCGACGAGCTCGGCGGGGCGCACCGGTGCGTCACGGTCGACTGGCCGTTCGGTGCGCACCGCAATGCCATGCGGGCGGACGCCGACCTGTCGCCGCCGGGCATCGCCGACCTGGTCATCGAGGTTCTGGACGCCCTGGACGAGCCCCAGGCCGTGCTCGTCGGCAACGACAGCGGCGGAGTCGTCGCGCAGCTGGTCGCCGCCGCCCGTCCCGAGCGCGTCGCCGCGCTGGCACTGGTGGCCTGCGACGCGTTCGAGGTGTTTCCGCCGGGCGCCTACCGGCTGCTGTTCCGGCTCGCCGCCGTCCCGGGGTTCGTGCGGCTGATGGCGGCGGCCATGAACGTCCCCGCCTTGGCCGGCTCGCGGCTGGGGTTCGGTGCGGTCATCGAGCACGATCCCGGGTCGGTGCGGCACTGGGCGGCGCCGCTCGCCGCCGACGCGGGGGTCCGCCGCGACATCGCCAAGCTGATGACCGGGTCGTCCAAGGACCAGACGCTCGCCGCGGCGCGGACCTTCGCGGGCTTCGGGCGTCCCGTCCTCGTGGTGTGGGCGGACCGGGATCGGTTGTTCCCGCGCGCGCTCGGGCGGCGGCTGGCGGACGCGTTTCCGGACGGCCGCCTCGAAGTGGTCGAGGGTTCGGGCACGTTCGTCCCACATGACCGACCAGGCCGTCTTGCCGAACTGCTCTCGGACTTCCTCGGCCGGCGGGTGGCCGGATGACCCCGGACGAATTCCCCGCGGTGTTCGCCGAAGGCTGGGCACTGCCCAAGCCCGACGCCTTCCTCGACCGCTTCCTGCCGCTGATCCACGGCGAGGCGGTCTTCAGCCAGCCGATGTTCCCCGACGCCCACGGCATAGCGGAGATCGAGGAGATGTTCCGGCGGCTGTTCACCCTGTTCCCCGATATGGCCCTCGCCGTCAGGCACAGCGCGGTGCAGGGGAACATCGTGTTCATCGAGTCCGACTGCACCGCCGTCCTCGGCCGCAAGCCGGTCCGGTTCCGGGTGTGCGACCGGTTCGTCCTCGCCTCCGGGACGATCCGGGCCCGCCGCTCCTTCTCCGACCCGCTGCCCGTCCTGCTGGCGGGGCTGCGACGTCCGTCCAGCTGGCCGCGCCTGGTCCGCAGCCGGGTGGGTTGACCTCAAGGTTGATTGAGGTCCTAGCGTCCTTCTTGATCGACGATGAAGGGGGACGACCATGAGAGTCGCGGGATTCGAGGAGCCGGGCGGCCCGGACGTATTGCAGATCCTGGACGTGCCGGCGCCGGAGGCGGGTCCGGGGCAGGTGCGGGTGCGGGTGCGGACGGCGGGCGTGCAGCCCTTCGACCTGGCCGTCCGGGAAGGATGGTCGCCGCCCGGGACTCCGGAGGGCTTCCCGCGCGTGCCCGGCAACGAGTTCGCCGGGGTGGTGGACCAGGTCGGTGACGGAGCCGCCGGCGTGCAGGCCGGGGACGAGGTGCTCGGCAACTGCCGCCTCAACGCCTACGCCGAGTACGTCGTCGTCCCGGCCGAGGCGCTGGCGGCCAAGCCCGCGAGCATGCCGTGGGACGTGGCGGGCGGCTTCCCCGCCGCCGTGATGACCCCGCACATCGCGCTGGAGGAGATGGGCGTGGGACCGGGCGGCACGCTGCTCGTCCATGCGGCGGCGGGCGCGGTCGGCACGGTCGCCGTGCAGCTCGCCCGCATCGCCGGGGCCACGGTCATCGGCACCGCGAGCGAACGCAACCACGACTACCTGCGGTCGATCGGCGCGATCCCGGTCGCGTACGGGGACGGCCTGGAAGAGCGCGTGCGCGCCCTCGCGCCGGACGGTGCCGACGCCGCGCTCGACGGCGCCGGCGGCCATGCCCTGGACGTCTCCCTCAACCTGGTCAAGGACCGGGACCGCATCATCACCCTGGTCGACCACGGCCGCGCCGCCGGACTCGGCGTCCGGACGACGCCCGACAAGCGGTCGGCGTCCCGCGTCGCCGAGGCCGCCCGCTTCTACGATGAGGGACGGCTGCGCGTCCACGTGCGCGGGGTGTTCCCCCTGGGCCGCGCCGCCGACGCCCATCGCGAGGTCGCGACCGGCCATGGCCGCGGCAAGGTCGTCCTGGAGGTCGGAGAATGACGTGGCCCGGCCACCTGGACGTCGGGGCGGTGCGGTTCGCCCGTCCGACCGCACGGTTCACCGAGGTCCTGTCCTTCTACCGGGACGTGCTCGGTCTCCCGGTGCTCGCCGAATGGCGGGCGCACGCCGGTTACGACGGCGTGGTCCTCGGGCTGCCGGGGAGCCCGGTGCACTTGGAGATCACGCAGAGCGGGACGCCGCCGGTGATCCCCGAGCCGCATCCCGAGAACCAGCTCGTCCTGTATCTGCGGGGTTCCGGGGCGGTGGACGCCGCGGTGGCGCGGCTCGCCGAGCACGGGCACCGGCCCGTCCCGGCCGAGAATCCCTACTGGCCCGATCATGGCGCCGTCGTGTTCCGGGACCCGGACGGCTGGCACGTGGTCCTCGCCCCGTGGGTGTTCGGCGCGGAACCGCCTCCCTAGGCGCTCACCGCCTGGTGTAGCCGCCGTCGCGGTGTTCGTAGACCGGGTCCGAGGTGGCGCGGGCCTCGGCGCGGAGCGGGCGTTTGATGACCTTGTTGGTCGGGGTGCGCGGCAGTTCGGCTACCAGCCGGATGTAGCGCGGGGTCCATTTCGTGCCGAGGTCGGGCTGGGCGGCCAGGAACCGCGTGAAGGACGATGGGTCGAAGACGTGGCCGGGGGCGAGCGCGACGGCCGCCATCACCTGGTCGCCGACGTGCTCGTCCGGGACGGCGTAGACGGCGACGTCCGCGAACGGCTCGAAGCGCGACAGGAGGCGTTCCACCGGGGCCGCCGCGAAGTTCTCGCCGTCCACCCGCAGCCAGTCGTCGTCGCGGCCGGCGAAGTACCAGTAGCCGGCCGCGTCGCGGTAGGCGAGGTCGCCCGACCACGTCCAGCCGTTGCGGACGCGTTTCGCCGTCGCCTCGGGGTTGCCGTAGTAGCCCTCGAACTTGGCGGCGCCCATCGTGTCGACGATCTCGCCGATGGCCTCGTCGGCGTTGAGCAGCGTCCCGTGGCCGTCGAACCTCGCGGGCGGGCATTCCGCCAGGGTGCCGGGGTCGATCACGATGGTCCCGGCCTCGGCGACGCCGAGGGAGCCGGGCGGCGTGCCGGGGACGCGGTTGAGCCGGATCTCGCCCTCGCTCGACCCGTAGGAGTCGATGACCGTGCAGCCGAAGCGGCGGGTGAACTCGGCGATGTCGCGCTCGTTCGCCTCGTTGCCGAACGCGATGCGGAGCGTGTTGTCGGCGTCGTCCGGCTTCTCGGGGACGGCCAGGATGTAGTTGAGGGGCTTGCCGACGTAGTTGAAGAACGTCACGCCGTGGCGGCGCACGTCCGGGAGGAAGCCCGAGGCCGAGAACCTGCGGCGCAGGACGATCCGGCCGCCCGTGGCGACGGCGGGGGCGATGCCGGCCATCAGGGCGTTGGAGTGGAACATCGGCATGACGACATAGAACACGTCGTCGCGGGTGAGGCCGCGCCGGTCGCGCTGCTGGACGGCGATCCGCCCCAGCCGGCGCTGCGTGCAGATCACCGCCTTGGGCGCGGACGTCGTCCCCGACGTGAACACCAGGGAGAAGATCGTTTCCGGGCTGACCGGCGGAACCTCCGCCGGGGGCGTCCCGGCCAGGCGTTCGGTGTAGGCGGGGCTGTCGACGATCAGCGACGGGACGTCCACCAGGCCGTCGACCAGAGGCGCGCGGGACGACTCGGTGACCAGCAGCCCGCAGTCGGTGTGGGTGATGTCGCGGGCCAGTTCGGCGCCGCGCCGGGTGGGGTTCAGCTCGACGACCGGGACGCCGGCGAGGGCCGCGCCCAGCAGCCAGAACAGGTGCTCGGGCCCGTTCTCCAGGAACAGGCCGGCATGACCGCCGCCGAGGTCCCCGGCGAACGAGGCCCGCCGCCGCGACTCCTCGACGACCTCCCGCCACGTCCACGAGCGGTCCTCGAAGCACAGGCCCGTGCGGTCGTCGCCGCCGCGCGCGGCGACCAGCTCCGCGAAGGCGGCCTCGCGGGCCGGGCGGTCGTCGCCCAGCACGGCGGTCTTCTCCTCTGGCATGCGTCCCCTCCCGGTGACAACGGTGGCGACCCGGGGCGCGGGGCGACGATCCGCATCCCACTGAGCGGGATCGGCCGTGCCTGATCCGGACCGCCCTGTTTATCTCGTTTTGGCCTGACATAAAGGCCGGTTCGCGGGAGGGTCGTGAAGAATTCCGGGAGAGGCCGCCGGGTCGCCGGGCTCCTCGTCGTCGCGGTGACGGCGGCGGCGTGCGCGTGGCAGAGCGAGAGCGGCGGCCGGGTGGACGGCGCCGGAAGGCCGGCCGAGTACAAGGTCGGCATGATCGGCGGGACGGACGCCGGTCCGCCGGCCGAAGGCGGGACCCTGACGTTCGCCACCTACGCCGAGGCCGGGCTGCTCGACCCCGCCGAGACCATCGTCGCCGGGTCGACGGGCGGCGTGGAGATGGCCGCGATCTTCGACGTCCTGATGCGCTGGGACAGCAAGACCGGCGACCTCTATCCGCAGCTCGCCAAGAGTCTGAAGGCGAACGGCGACAGCACCGCGTTCACGCTCACCCTGCGGGACGGCGTCACTTTCAGCGACGGGACGCCGCTCAACGCGCAGGCGGTGAAATGGAGCATCGAGCGCTACGTCAAGAAGGGCGCGGACGAGGCGGCGCTCTGGAAGAGCAGCGTCAAGGCCGTCGAGACGCCCGACGACCTGACGGTCGTGTTCGAGCTCGCCCATGAATGGCCGACGTTCCCGTTCATGCTCACCACGGGCCCCGGGATGATCGTCGCCAAGTCGTCCGACGCGAAGGGGAAGTTCACCCCGGTCGGCGCCGGCGCGTTCACCTTCGAGCGCTACAAGCCGAAGGAAGAGACCGTCCTGAAAGCGCGCGCCGGCTACTGGGACCGGAAACCGAACCTCGACCGCGTGCGCATGGTCTACGTCGACGACCCGAACGCCGCACTGGACACCCTCAACACCAAGCGGATCCAGGCCGCGTTCCTCCGCGACCCGGTCGTCGTGCAGAAGGCCCTGAAGGACGGCAACAACGGCTACCTCAGCATGGTCGCGCTCGGCAATGTCGGCGTCATCAACGCGACCCCCGGGCATCCGGGCGCCGACCCGCGCGTCCGCAAGGCCATGCACTACGCGATCCAGCCCGAGGTGATCTACCGGCGCGCCTACCCGGGGACGGGCCTCGCGAGCAACGCGCTGTTCCCGGAGTTCTCCGTCTGGCACACCGGCGCCAAGCCGCTCCCCTACGACCCGGGCAAGGCCCGCGAGCTCCTCGCCCAGGCGAAGGCGGACGGCTACGACGGCAAGGTGACCTGGCTGGACTCGCAGGACCCCGCGTCCCGGACGACGGCGCTCGCGGTCAAGGCGATGCTGGAGAACGTCGGCTTCGACGTCGAGCTGGACCTGGTCCGCTCGATCTCCGACCAGATCACGAAGGTCGCCGTCCGCAAGAGCTACGACGTGGCGGGCTGGGGCATGAGCTGGCGCGAGGCCGGCCCGTACGGGCGCATGTACGCGACGCTGCACGCCAAGGGCAACCTCACGGTCGGGATGCCGACCACCCCGAAGATGTCCGCGCTGATCGAGGAGCTGCGGGGCGCCGGGACGGTCGAGGAGCAGCGCGAGGTCATGGGCCGCGTCCAGGCGCAATGGAACGAGGACGTCCCCGCGCTGGTGTTCGGGCCGCAGCCCGAACTGGCCGCCTGGACGGACGACGTGCACGGCGTCACCGGCACCGTCAACAGCATGGTCCTGCTCGACGACGCGTGGCTTGCCCAGGGCTAGGAGGACGACATGGCACGCGATCTGGTGCGGCGGCTGGTCGAGCTGGTGCTGGTCCTGCTGATCGTCAGCGTGGGCACGTTCGCGCTGGTCGGCCTGATGCCGGGCGACCCGGCCGTGGTCGTGCTCGGCGAAGGGCACACGGCGGCGGAGTACGCGGCGCAGCGGGAGGCGATGGGCCTCGCCGACGCCCTGCCGGTCCGCTACGGGCACTGGCTCGGCGACGCGCTGACCGGCGACCTCGGCACCTCGTTCGTCCCGCCGAACAGCGACGTCGCCGACCGGGTCGCGGCGGCGCTGCCGGTGAGCGTCGAGCTGGCCGTCCTCGCGATGGCGATGGCGCTGCTGCTCGCGGTGCCGCTGGCGATGTGGTCGGCGTACCGGTCCGGCGGCCTCGTCGACCGGATCGTCAGCGCCGGGACGTTCGGCATCCTGTCGGTGCCGAGCTTCCTCGCGGGCATGCTGCTCATCGCGCTGTTCGCCGAGCGCCTCGGCTGGTTCCCGCGGCTGGAGTGGTCGCGGATCAGCGAAGGGCTCGGCGGCAACCTCTACCACGCGTTCCTGCCGGCGCTGACGATCGCGCTGATGGAGACCGCGACGTTCACCCGGGTGCTGCGCGGCGACCTGATCACGACGCTGCAGGAGGACTTCATCCTGTCGGCGAAGGCCAAGGGGATGGCGCCGGTCCACGTGCTCTTCCGGGACGCGCTGCGCCCGTCGTCGTTCTCGCTGATCACGCTCATGGGCATCAGCCTGGGCCGGCTCATCGGCAGCACGGTGATCGTGGAGTACCTGTTCGCGCTGCCCGGCATGGGCACGCTGATCATCGGCGCGGCGGACGCGGGCGACGTGCCGATGGTGCAGGGCGCCGTCCTCGTCATCGCGCTGATCTACGTGCTGGTGAACGCGCTGATCGACCTGTCCTACGGCCGGCTCGACCCACGAATCAGGCGGGCGCATGTCTGACATCCTCGTAGCGGCCCGGCCGTCCGGACGCTGGTGGGGCGCGGCCCTCGCCGTCGCCGGGCTCGCCGTCTTCGGACTGTCGGTGACGATCCTCGCGGGGGACGGCTGGACGCAGGCCGCCGCCGTCGTCGCCGGCCTCGCCGCCGCCTACCTCGGCCTGAACGCGGCCGGACGCGCCCTGTTCGGCGGCGGCTTCGACCTGATGTTCTGGCTGTGCGCCGGATGGCTCGTGCTCCTCGTCGGAGCGGCGGTCGCGGCGCCGGTACTGCCGCTCGGCGAGCACCAGGACATCGTGCGGACGCTCGGCACGCCCGGCATGGCCGTCCCCGACCTGTCCACCTCGCATCCGCTCGGCACCAACAACTTCGGCCTCGACCAGCTCGCCCGCGTCGTCCACGGGGCCCGGTCGTCGCTCGTCGTGTCGCTCGGCGCCGTCGCCATCGGCATGGTCGTCGGCGGGACGGTCGGGATCGCGGCCGGCTACTTCCGGCGCGGCGCCGACGCGGGCGTCGGCGTGCTGACCAACGCGCTGCTGGCCGTCCCGCCGCTGATCCTGCTGATCGCGCTCGGCACCGTCCTGGAGCCGAACCTGCGCAACATCGCGGTGGCGCTGTCGCTGCTCGCGATCCCCAGCATGATCCGGATGGCGCGGGCCAGCACGATGGCGTTCGCGCAGCGCGAGTTCGTCGTGGCGGCCGAGGCGATCGGCGCGTCCCGGTGGCGGATCATGACCCGGGAGCTGCTGCCGAACGTGCTGCTGCCGCTCGCGTCCTACGGCATGGTCATGGTGTCGGTGCTGATCGTCGCCGAGGCGTCGCTGAGCTTCCTCGGCCTCGGCGTCCAGCCGCCCGCGCCGTCCTGGGGGAACATGATCGCCGAGGGCGAGGAGAACGACGCCTTCACCCGGTACCCGCACATCGTGCTGGTGCCCGGCATCACGCTCTTCCTGACCGTCTTCGCGTTCAACCTCATCGGCGAGAAGGCCCGCAAGCGGTGGGACCCCCGCCAGGCGAAGCTCTAGGAGCAGGCATGGACGACAGCCCCCTCCTCACCGTCGAGGACCTGAGCACCGAGATCCACACCTCTCGCGGCCCCTTCAAAGCGGTGGACGGCGTGTCCTTCACCGTCCGCCCCGGGGAGATGTTCGGCATCGTCGGCGAGTCCGGCTCCGGCAAGTCGGTGCTGGGCCGGACGGTCATGGGCCTCTACACGTCGGGGCCGACCATGACGGTGACCGGCAAGGTCGTCCTCGACGGGACGGACGTGCACGCGCTCACCGCCGCCGGACGCCGCAGGCTGTGGCGGTCGGACGTCGGCATGGTCTTCCAGGACCCGGCGACCGCCCTCAACCCGGTCAAGAAGATCGGCCGCCACCTCACCGAGGGCATGCGGGGCCTGTCGCGCACCGCCGCCCGCACCCGCGCCGAGGAGCTGCTCCGCCTCGTCGGCATCCCCGAGCCGCGCCGCCGCCTCGGCCAGTACCCGCACGAGCTGTCCGGCGGCATGCGGCAGCGCGTCGTGATCGCGATCGCGCTGGCGGGCGAGCCGTCGCTGCTCATCGCGGACGAGCCGACCACAGCGCTGGACGTCACCGTGCAGAAGCAGATCCTCGACCTGCTCGGCCGGCTCCAGGCGGAGCTGGGCACGGCGATCGTCCTGATCAGCCACAACCTCGCGGTCGTCGCGGGCCGCGCCGACCGGGTCGCGGTGATGTACGCGGGACGCCTCGCGGAACTCGCCCCGGCGGCCGCCCTGTTCGCCGGCCCCCGGCACCCGTACACCGAGGCGCTGCTCGCGTCCGTCCCGCGGCTCGCCGACCCACCGCACTCCCCGCTCCAGGCCATCGACGGCGCGCCGCCCGACATGGCGGCGCCGCCGCCCGGCTGCCGCTTCGCGCCCCGCTGCCGGTACGCGTCGGACGCGTGCGAGACGTCCCCGGCCCTGGTCGCCGACCATGGCCACGCGTACGCCTGCCACCACCCCGTCAGCAGCATCGGAGGCGCCTGATGGCCGGCACCGGAACCACCCATCTGCGTCCGGGCGAGCGCGTCCTGTCCGTCGAGGACCTGGTCGTGGAGTTCCCCGTGGGACGCGGCCGGACGGTGCACGCGGTCTCCGGCATCAGCTTCGACCTGCTCGACGGCGAGACGCTCGGCATCCTCGGGGAATCCGGCTGCGGGAAGTCCAGCGCGGGACGCGCCGTCATGCAGCTCCCGCCGCCCACCGCCGGCTCGGTGAAGCTGAACGGCACCGAGCTGACCGGCCTCGGCCGGTCCGCGCTCCGCGACAGCCGCCGCAAGATGCAGATGATCCTGCAGAACCCGGTGGCCGCCCTGAACCCGCGCCGCAAGGTCGCCGACCTCGTTGCCGAAGGACCTGCGGTGTGGGGCGGCAAGCCGGACCGGTCCCGTATCGAAGCGGCCTTGGAGGCGGTCGGCCTCGACCCGGCCACCGTCTGGGACCGCCGCCCACACGAGCTGTCCGGCGGCCAGTGCCAGCGCGTCTGCATCGCCCGCGCCCTCCTGCTCGACCCGCGCGTCCTGATCTGCGACGAGCCGGTGTCGAGCCTGGACGTCTCGGTCCAGGCGCAGATCCTCAACCTGCTGGAGTCGACCCGCGCGCGCCTCGGCCTCAGCATGATCTTCATCGCGCACGACCTCGCCGTGGTCAAGAACGTCAGTGACCGGATCATGGTCATGTACCTGGGCAAGATCTGCGAGGTCGTCCCGTCCGGCGCCCTGGCCGGTTCGGCCCTGCACCCCTACACCCGCCTGCTCCTCGCCTCGGTCCCAGACGCACCCCAGGGCGACGCGGAACCGGAGAACACCGAACTCCCGTCCCCCATGGCCCCACCGACCGGCTGCCGCTTCCGAACCCGCTGCCCCCTGGCAACCGACCTGTGCGCAAAGGAAGAGCCGAACCTACGCCAGACCACCGACGGCCATCACGTGGCCTGCCACATGGTCTGACGAGCGTCCGGCCTTCGCACGTCCGCGCCCTCCGTCAAGCCGTCCGGTAGGCGACCCAGGCGCGTCCCGCCTGCGCCGCTTCAGCGCGAAAGGCGCGCGCCTCCTCCGGCCCGCGCATGGCCTTGTGCTCGCGGAACATCGTCCACAGCGCCCCCAGCCCGGTGACCGCATCGGGCGGAGCCGCCCTCCAACCAGGGTGCGCGGCGACAAGGGCCTCCGCCTGCGCGGGACTGTGTCCCGCCTCGATCAGCCGAGGAACGAGCAGCGCGGCGTCGACCACCCCTGCCCCCGGCACAGGAACGACCAGTCAATGACATAGACCCCCTGACCGGCGACATGGAGATTCCCGCTGTGCAAGTCATAGTGCAGCAGCGTCTCCCCCCGTAAAGACTCTAAGGACAACCCTTCAAGAGCCTCCGCGTACATGCCCCACCATCGCCCACGCAGGTTCTCGCCCAACAGAGCGGCCGCTGTCTTCTGCAGCACATCCAGATTGACCGAGACGCAGGGCAGCGCGCCGCCCGGCCCTCCAAGTCGCGACACGGCATCGTTCACGCCGGGCACATCCGGAGACCCGGGCGACAGGTCGGCGCTCCGCCCACCGCCGATGAACTCGAACACCAGCAGGCTCCAACCGCCGACATCGGGAGTGTCTGAAAGTCTGTGGGTGAGGCGGTGATCAGCTTTCAGTTCAGGGTGATGCGGTCACCGTAGTGCAGGGACAGTGCGTTCAGCGCTGCCTTCCAGCCGGGGGTTTTGCCGGTGACGTTGGGTCTGGCTTTTAGTGGTTGGCGGATGACCAGGTAGAGGACCTTGAGCGCGGCCTGCTCGGTGGGGAAGTGTCCGCGTCGGCGGGTGGCCTGGCGGAATCGGGCGTTGAGGCTCTCGAAGCTCTCTTGTCAAGCGGCCGCCGTGAGGGCTGCTGTTGGTCTTCTTTGACGGCGGTCTTGGCGGTGGTCGTCGTCGCGCCACATATGCCTGATGATCACGTTGGCGAGTTGGCGTTTGTGGGAGCGGCGGGCTTCGCGTTTGGTCTTGTTCGCGCTGGTCTTGCGGTCCATGAAGTCTTTGGCGGGCTGGTGGCAGCGGACCTGCGTGACGTGCACGGTGTGGAGGATCGAGTTGACGGCGCGGTTGCCGCCCAGGTCGAGGCGGTGTCGGCGGGCGGGGCCGTGGCCTTCTCCCGAGGACAAGGCGACCGGTGCGATGCCGCACCAGCGCGCGAACTGGCCCTCAGCCCGGAACCGCTGTGGGTCTCCGATCTCGACGAGCAGCTGCATGGCCAGTACGGGTCCGATGCCGCAGATGTCGGTGAGGGTGCAGCCCAGCTCGGCCAGCAGGATCGGGATCTGCTTGTCCAAGTCCTTGATTCTGCTGGTGAGGGTGGTGATGTCGGCGAGGCTGGCAAGGAGCCGTTCGACTTTCAGCCGGTCGCTGCGTTGCAGCTGGCCCAGGAGCATGTCGGCGAGCGCGTTGAGCTGGGGAAGGACCCGGCTGGTGGACGGAAGCACGGTTCTGATCGCGATAGGGAGCGAGACCAGGACGGCTTCGGCCTCGGTCAGCAGGCGCACTCGCTGGAGGATCAGCGAGGCGCGCCAGTCGCTGAGGACGGTGAGCTGATCCCAGGCGGGGTCGGGTGCCGAGTGCTTGCCGGCAGGCGGTAGATGAGGGTCGGAGAGGGTCTCGCGGGCGATCGCGTCGGCGTCGTCGATATCGGTCTTGGCCCGTCGCCGTCGGCGCCGCCGTTCGGCCGTCCGGTTGGCTTGCACCTCCCGGACGTCGTAGCCCACCGCGGTCAGGGCGACGACCAGCGGCCGGCCGAGCGCGCCCGAGCCCTCGACGCCGATCCGGTCGATGACCAGTTCGGTCTCGGTGAGGAACGTCAGCAGTTCGCCCAGGCCGTCGGGAGTGATGGCGAATGAGGCGGTCTCGTGCAGGCCGCCGCGCAGGTCCAGGATCGCGATTGTCGCGGTGTGCTTGTGGGGGTCGATCCCGGCGACCGCATGCGTCGGCTTCACCGATGGTTCTCCTCGTCCGCAGGTTACGGTGGTCAGCGCGGACCCCGTGATTCCGGCAGATCTGGGTCGAGTCGGTGCAGGCTCTCTTCAAGCCAGGCATCCGGGGTCCGCGCTCACGCGGCCAGCCCGGCACTTCGAATCCAAGACAACCACTTGGCGTCAATAGCGTTCAGAGCCAGGGCCAACCGTTCGGAACGCCGGCCAAGGGAGCAACTCCTTGATCGGCCCGGCAAGTACAACACCCAGATCGCGTTGGTGGTGTAGATGACTTCGCGGATCTCGGCCGGGAACGCCAGGAACGGCACGAACGTGGGCCAGGCGTCGCGCCACAGCCGGATGATCGCCGGATATCTGTGGCCCCATTCGGTGTCGAACTCGGCGAACCGCTGCTCGGCAGCGGCCTCGGTCGGGGCGGTGTAGATCTGCCGCAACTCCTTGGTCAGCCGGCTCCAGTGCGCCTTGGAGGCGTACCGCAGCGACGAGCGCACCAGATGCACCACGCATTGCTGGACGGTGGCCTGCGGCCAGATCTCCTCGATCGCCTCCGGCAGGCCCTTGAGCCCGTCGCAGCAGGCGATGCACACATCGGCGACGCCGCGGTTGCGGAGTTCGGCCAGCACGGTCATCCAGTGCTTGGCGCCCTCGCCGCCGGTGCCGACCCACAGGCCCAGCACGTCGCGTTCACCGTGGCAGTTGATGCCCAGGGCGACATAGATCGGGCGGTTGGCCACCTGGCCTTCCCGGATCTTGACGTAGATCACGTCGATCAGCACGACCGGGTAGACGCCGTCCAGCGGCCGGGCCCGCCAGGCCTCCATCTCTTCCACGACCTTGTCGGTGACCCGGGAGATCAGGTCCCGCGACACCTCGACCTGGTAGATCTCGGCCAGGTGCGCACGGATCTCCCCGGTGGTCAGGCCCTTGGCATACAGCGAGATGATCGACTCATCGAACCCCTCGATCCGGCGGGCGTGCTTGGGCACGATCTGCGGCTCGAACTCGCCCCGCCGGTCACGCGGCACCTCGACCCGCACCGGCCCGACCTCGGTCGACACCGTCTTGGCCGACGTGCCGTTGCGGTGATTGCCGGTCGGCCGAGCCGGGCGTTCGCCCTTGTCATAGCCCAGATGATCGGTCATCTCGGCCTCGAGCGCGGCCTGCAGCACGGTCCTGGTGACCCCGGCCAAGAGCCCGTCCGGCCCGACCAGCGACACCCCCTCGGCCTTCGCCTTCTCGATCAACTCGGCGGCCAGCTGCACATCCAGCCCACCAGCGGCCGTGCCTTTGTCGTCGTTGGTCACGTGCGATCCTTCCCGGCCGGGGCATCGACCCCAGCCTTCCGGATCACCACCCCACCCACACGATCTTCAGGACACTCCCAGGCTAAATTCGCCTGGAGTGTTAGAGAGCGGGGTTTATGCGGCCCAGTCGAGTTCGGCTGGTGGGTCGGTGGTTCGGGTGTCGGTGGTTCGAGTGTTGGGGGGTGGGAGGACGCGGTAGATATGGCGGCCGGTGGGGTCTTGGGTGATGTGGATTTGTTGGGCGTTGGCGTGTTTGTAGCGGTTGTGGAAGCCGCAGCAGAGGGTGAGTTGGTCGATGTTGGTGGGGCTGTGGCCGAGGGCCCAGCCGTTGATGTGGTCGACTTCGCACAGGGTGCCGGGGACTTCGCAGCCGTGGACGGCGCAGGTGGGGTAGAGGGTCTCCAGGACTTGGCGTTGGGCGGTGGTGGCGAACCGGACCCGGTGGCCGAGGTAGAGGGGCAGGTTCCCGCGCCCGAGTAACAGGGGTGAGACGCCTGCTGCCAGGGCGATGCGGCGGGCTTGTGCGGCGGGGATGGGGGTGCCGTCGGTGAGGCGGGCGGGTGCCTGGCCGCCGGTGAGGGCGTCCAGGTCGCAGATGACGGTGACCTTGGTGGCCCGGTGTCCGCCCGACAGGACTGAGGTGAGGGCGGCGGCGGTGCGTTCGGGCAGGTCGCGGTTGTCGTCGACGCCTGCCGGTTTGGCCAGGGGGGCCAGAGTGCCGTCCCAGATGGCGGCGTCTTCAGCGTTCAGCCAGCCCTTGATGTAGCAGCCGCCGTCCAGCGAGCGGGTGGAGTCGACCCAGGAGCGTTCGTAACCGCGTTTGCTTTCGTCCGGCTCGCGTTCGCGTCCGTCGCGTTCGGCGATGACGTCGCGGATCCGGCGGCCGAAGGCGGCGACCTTCCCTGCGGAGAAGTCCTGGTCGACCATGTCGAGCAGGATGTGTTCGGCTGCCGTGCAGTCGTCATCGTCGAGGCGCGTGACGGCGTCGGCGATGGTGGCGGCGTGGCCGAGGGACAGTTCACCGGTCGTCCAGCGGGTGGTGACCTGGGGCAGGCGATCCCGCTGCCGGGCCAGGTTCAGCCGTTCCTTGGCGCGGGACTCGCGCATCCCCAGCCGGGTCCGCAGCCACGACCGGGTGGAGGGGAAACCCCATCGCTGCACTTCCCGGTTCCGATCCACCACGTCGATGAGGCCGGACAGGGCGGCTTCGGTCATATCGCCGGCCACGGCGAGAGTCTCGGTGAGTTCCATGCATGCCGCTGCTGACTCGGGCGCCGGGCGGCGGGCGAGTTCGGCGGCGATCGCGGACGCGCCGTGCACCAATTCCATGGTGGACGCCTCGTCTAGATCAACTCTGACCGAACTCATGCGAACATACTATCGAATCCCACATCCCGTCGCCGCGTAAATCGGTCTGCATTTTGTCACCGTGAAGATAGTCGGAGTCGCCGACTACTAGAACTCTGTTTCAGAGTCGTTGATTTCAGTGGCGACAAAAGGATGCTGGACCCGGTTGTCCACGTTTCCCCTTCTGGTGACCCTCCTGGAGCGTGGGGGTGGCACGGGGTGCAGTGTGGCGCCATAGTCTGCCAACAGGGCCGCAGGCGGAACGCGCTCATCGTTACCGGTCGTAGGACCCGGCCTTCACCTGCGTCAGGAAAGCGGCCCAGGCTTCGGGGGCAAAGTTCAGGTGCCCGACGTCCGGGGCCTTGCTGTCCCGCACACCGATCCCCACGTCGAGGGTGGCCGCCTCGACGCACTCACCGTTACCGCTGCTCCGGCTGCTCCTGCGCCACATGGCACGAGACGCTTCCATCCTGCGCCTGTTCACGACCACTCAGCCCTCCTGGATCGCCACTACGCGAGGTCTTGGGCCGCCGCCTGGAAGACTCGCGCTGAGTCCCTCGGGCTATCCGCCGCCGCCCTCAAATGGTCGAAAACTAGTGTATATCCGGCGACGTCTTCCGGGGCCTCCACGAAGAGGGCACTCATACCCGTATCGAGGTAGACGACATTCGGATCGGAAGCTCCAAAACCCAGGACGACGAAGGATGTCGCCATGGAGGCATGCGCACCAGCCTCGAACGGGAGCACTTGAAGTTGCACACCAGGACGCTCTGCCATGTCAGCGAGTTGATCCAGCTGTTCTCGCATGATCTGTCGGCT
This sequence comes from Actinomadura darangshiensis, assembly GCF_004349235.1. Lineage (GTDB taxonomy): Bacteria > Actinomycetota > Actinomycetes > Streptosporangiales > Streptosporangiaceae > Spirillospora > Spirillospora darangshiensis. Next base: position 76,429 of record NZ_SMKY01000006.1, read on the forward strand.
ACCGACGACCCGTCGTATGGCGGCCTCATCGATCACGGTCCACAGTCGCAGCGGTTGGGGCCCGGTAAGGACCTTCTGCCGATCTAGGCGCACGGCAACCCTCCGCTCGACTGCTTCTGGACCATCGTTCGGGCGCGTTGCCCGGATGACGGCGCGTGCGTACTCGGCGGTCTGGAGGATGCCAGGGATGAGTTGCTGCTGGTATGTGCGCATCTCACGGGCTTCTGTCTCAAGCCCGATGTAGGTGCTGTACTCGGAGGGCAGGACGTCGGCGTAAACCTGCCACCATCCACGCTGACGCGCCTCGCGGGCGAGGGTGATCAGCGCCTCCCGCTGCTCGCCGTGGACGTCATAGACATCAAGCAGGTGGCGCAGGTCTGCGGGACGGATCCGGCGATCCCCCTTCTCCCAGCGTCCGAGCGTACTGGGGTTCCACTCGCCACCGGCGAGATCGGCGACCTGCTCGATAGTCAGCTCTCGTTCTTCCCTGAGACGCCGTAGCTCGCGCCGGAGCCGCTTGCTTCGGACAGTCGGACTAGGGCGACCGGACATTTCAGACTCCTTTTGGCAGTTCTCCAATGGAGGGTTGCCAATGTCGCAACGACATCGCAGGCTGTAGTCAAGTTGTCACGGAAGAGGTTCGCTGGGTGGCTGAACAAGCCAACAGGGTGCGCGCGTTTGCGATCACAGCCGCCTCGTCCGGACGAACAGCCGTGGTCCTGGACGTCCTAAGTGTTCAGCGGAGACGGACGAGTTGGAGCGGCCCCGGGGCGGTGCTTGCACCACCGGCCCGGGGCCTTGACCGACTGGAAAGGAGTCGGACCCATGGTGAACCTACCCAACCGTTCGCCCTCGGGGGAGTGTGAGGAGGTGCCACCGGTACCGCCGGTTACGGTTCAGCGGCTGGAGTTGCTGGTCAGGCTGATGGTGAGCCTGCGTGGGCTCGGGCGGGGCTCGGTGTTGTACATGCACGGGCGGGCGGAGCCCGTGTTGTCGGTGCCGATGGTTTCACGGCGACGGTCGATGGCGGTGCTCGTCGTCCAAGACCGGGGCGGGTGGTCGTTCCTGTGGGACGCCGCCCACCGGACGCCGGCCGGGTCGGTGCGGGTGGCGGCCGAGATGATCGCCGGGGTGACGCGGTGATCGTCTGGGACGAGGTGCACACCGAGCGGGTGTGCTCGGACGATGTTCTGGACGTCCGGGAGGTTCGGGCCCGGGTGCGGCGGGCGGTCGCCCGGGTCGCTGACGGGTTCGACCTGGGCGACGTGGATCTGCTGGTCTGCGAGGTCGCCACCAACGCCGTCCGGCACAGCGCCAGCGGACAGCCCGGCGGCGGGGTGTGGGTGACCTTGCTCGTCTCGGCCGCGCGGCTGCGGGTGGAGATTCAGGACGACGGCGACTCGGAGGGGCGCCCCGATGATCCCCACCCATGGGTCGGCATGGGACGAGGGCGGTCGCGGGCTTCTCATGGTGCGGGAGCTGGCCGACCGATGGGGCGCCCTTCGCGGAGAGGGCGGATGCCACACCGTATGGTTCGAGGTCGTCCGATGACCGCCGTGCGAATGCTGTGCGATGCCTGGGCGACGTGGTGGAGCGGCCGGAACGATCAGCAGAGCGTCCGGCCGCTCCCCCGCGAGCACCCGGAGGTGGACTTCCTCTTCGGCGGTGCCGTGCCGGAGATGCGGCAAGTGTTCGAGGTGTTCCCAGGTGAGGCGCGGGCCTGGCGAACGCTCGCGGAGATGGAGGACGCGCGGTCCCGGATCTGGTCGCGGCAAGGGCGGGTATGGGACGCGGGCCTGTGCGCCGGACGGGCGCAGGCGTACCGGGCTGCAGCTGAGCAACTCGAAAACGTGCTCATCGACTTGCTCGGCCTGTGGGACGAGTACGAGCGCCGGGCCGGCGGGAGGACCTGACGAGCTGACGTGGCTAGGCGCGGTGGGGGCGGTTCGTCCAGCCCTGGTCGTCGGCGCGGGCGAACCAGCCTGACGCGGCCAGCGTGCCGCCGTCCACCGGGATCGTGTGGCCGGTGACGAAGCGGGCGTCATCGGAGGCCAGGAAGGCGACCACCGCCGCGTAGTCGTCGGGCTCGCCGAAGCGGGCCAGCGGGACCCAGGTGTGTTCGAGTCCCTCGTCGTAGCCGCGCCGCATCCACTCGACCGGGGTCTGCTCGGTGTTCGCGAGGTCGGGGGCGATCGCGTTGACGCGCACGCCGTGGCGTCCGACCGCTACCGCCAGGCTGCGGGTGAACGCCGACACGCCCGCGTTGTACGCCGAGTACACCGGGTGCTGCGGGATGCCGCGGAACGCCTCGACCGTCGAGTTGTTGACGATGCTGCCCGTGCACCGCTCGATCATCGATGGCAGGAGCGCGTGGGTGAGCTTGAGGACGTGCAGGAGATTCAGCTCGTAGAGGCGCTGCCACTGCTCGGGCGTGCTGTCCTGGAAGGATGGCGCCGCCGGACGAAAGTCGCCGACGTTGTTGACCAGGACGTCCACCCGTCCCTCAGCCGCCGCACATACCCCCTCGACCGTCCCGTCCTCGACGATGTCGCCGATGACGGTGACGCATCGGCCTCCGGCCGTCTCAATGTCGACGCGGGTGCGGTCGGCGGCGTCCGGGTCGATGTCGTTGAGGATCACCAGATCGCCTCCGGCGGCCAGGCGGCGGGAGATCGCCCCGCCGATGCCCAGCGCGCCGCCCGTGACCACGCTGACCCGGGGATTCTCACTCACCGCGCCACCTCCGGACGGGACGGGTCTCGATCGAGTCGATGCGCTGCTCGCGCCGGGCGATCCGCCAGGTCCGGCCGTCCAGCCGGTACGTGTCGGTGTAGCGGCAGTGCCAGACCAGGTCGGACGCCTTGCCGTCCTCCCGAGAGGTCATATGGTGGGCGACGCAGGCGATCTCTCCGGTCGCCCTGCCCAGCTCGGCACCGACGTCGAACACCTGGCCCGCGAGTGCGTGGAAGGTCAGCGGGATGTCGTTCAGCACCGACAGGGTCTTGGTGATCTCGCCGCGTCCGGTAAAGGCCCGCACCGGGTCGAGCTTCTCGGGGGCGTCCGGCAGGACGAGGACCGCGTCCTCGGTGAACAGGCCCGCCATCGCGTCGATGTCGCGGCGGTCGGCGTACAGCGCGTAGCGGGCGACCAGATCGCCGAGGGCGATCTGGTCGACGACTCCGAGCGTCATGCCAGGCCCAGGCGCTCGGCGCAGGCGGACAGCTCGTCCTTCGCCTCGTCCAGGTCCGTTGTCACGTTCCCGCGCAGGACGAGCCGGGCCGCGCCCCGGTCTGCGAGCTTCTCCGCCTTCTCCGGCGTGACCGCCGACAGCGAATGGCCTAGCGTCAGCTCCAGGGCGTCCGGGTCACGGCCGTTCTTCTCGGCCTCCTCGCGCATCAGCGCGACGAGCGCGGCGAGCTCGTCGCCCGCCACGCCGAGCGGTTGGAGGCCGTCGCCGTACCGGCCGGCGCGGCGCGCGGCGGCCTTCGTGTGCCCGCCGACGTGGATCGGCACACCGCCCTCCTGGACGGGCTTCGGGTAGCTCATCGCGCCCTTGAACCGGAAGAATTCCCCATCGTGGGAGGCTCCGGAAGGGGCGGTGTCGGCCCACAGCTTGCGCAGCACCTGGAGCTGCTCGTCGCCGCGCCGGCCGCGCGACTCGAAGTCCGCGCCGCACGCCTCGACCTCCTCGCGCATCCAGCCCATGCCGACGACGAGGCGCAGCCGCCCGCCGGACAGCGCGTCGATCGTCGCGAGCCGCTTCGCGAGCACCACGGGGTGGTGGTTCGGCAGGACGAGCACACCGGTGGCGAGCCCGATGCGGGAGGTCTGACCGGCGAGGAACGCCAGCAGGTCCAGCGGGTCGGGGATGTCGAGGTCGTCGGCGAGCTCCATCTTCCCGGACTTGTCGTACGGGTAGACGCTCGAATAGGAACTCGCCACCACCGCGTGCTCGACCGCGCCGACCGACTCGAAGCCGCAGGCTTCGGCGTGCCGGACGTATTCGCCGATCCACGCGGGATCGGCGGTGACCCCCGCCGCCACGGGGAGCAGGACGGCGTACTTCATTCAGAGACCTTCCTAGAAGCGGCGGACCGCCCGGCGCGGCGGCCGAAGAAAGTGCCGTCGCCCAGGGACGTCCCGCTGATGTAGCCCTCGCCGTGAATGCCCGAGGCCGTGCGCCCGGCGGCGTACAGACCAGGGATCGGCTCGCCGGAGTTGTTGCGGACCTCGCCGTCCACGGTGGTGTCCAGGCCGCCGAGGGTGAACCCGCCCGCGCCCGTCCCGGCGCCGTGCCTGCCCGCGCCGAAGAACCCGTCGGCCGGGTCGATCACCGCGAACGGCCCCTTCAAGGGACGCAGCCACTTGGGGTCCTTGCGAAAGCAGGGGTCCTCGCCCTTCTCCGCGAACCGGTTGTAGGTCTCGACGGTCGCCTCCAGCGAACCGGAGGGCAGCCCGAGAGACTCCTCCAGCTCCGCGAGCGTCTCCGCCGCGTACTTGGGGTGGACGCCCCACATGTCGGCCTCGGCGATCTCGTCGTATCCGGCCTCGTCGATGATCGCCCAGTAGGGGCCGGGCTGGTGCTGGACGGCCTGGTGGCTGAACAGGCCCGGGTAGACGTCCTCGTTGATGAACCGGCGGCCGAGGCCGTCCACGAGCATGCCCCGGCAGACGACGGCGGGGTTGGCGGTGAGGGCGATCTCCACCGCCGCCATGCGGCGGGCCGCGGCACCGAGCGCGGTCGCCATACGGATGCCGGACCCGTCGCTGGTGCCGTCGCTGACCTTGTCGTGCCCGAGCAGCACCGGGGCGTGGTCGGCGAGCATCTCGTCGTTGTCGACGAACCCGCCGGAGGCCAGGACGACACCCCCGCGCGCCCGGTAGGTCACCGTCTCGGAGAACCTGCGGGCGACGACGCCGGCGACGCGGCCGTCGCCGTCCACGACGAGGTTCGTGGCGTAGGTGTCCTGGTGGGTGGCGGCGCCCGCCTCGGCGACGGCCGCGATCAGCTTCTCCATCAGGATCCCGCCGGCGAACATCGGCGTCTCCGGGCGGTGCCCGCGCGGTGCGGGCCGGGCGATCGTGTTGTACGGCCAGGCGTTCTCACCGAGCCACATCAGGCCGTCGTCGGTGTACGGCATCCAGCCCGGCGCGTCGAACAGGCTCTCCTTGAACGGGACGCCGCGCGCGCGGAACCACTCGAAGTGGTCCACGCTGCCGTCGCAGTAGAGCCGCAGCTTCTCCTCGTTCGCGTGCGGGCCGAGCGCCGCCTTGAGGAAGGCGAACATGTCGTCCGGCGTGTCGTCGAAGCCGCACGCCTTCTGCACCCGCGTGCCGCCGCCGAGGTACAACTCCCCGCCCGACTGCGCGGACGTCCCGCCGGGGCCGCTCGACCGTTCCAGCACGAGCACGTCCGCGCCCGCCGCCGCGGCCTCGTACGCCGCGGCGGCACCGGCGGCTCCGAAGCCGACCACCAGCACGTCGCACTCGTGGTCGAACTCGCCGATGCCGCTCAACGCGACAGGCTCGACCGAGGAGCGAGGGCTCACTTCCCGGGGGGCGTGAACGCCGCCAGCGGCTCGGAGCCGGACCAGTCGTGGCCCCAGTAGCTGTCCTTGGTGATCTCTTCGGCGGTGTAGTACGCCTCGTCGACGAGCAGGCCCTCGCAGCCGTACTCGATGTCCCAGCCGCCGGGCGCCCGCACGTAGAACGACACCATCTTGTCGTTGGTGTGCCGGCCCAGCGTCGAGGAGATCGAGAAGCCCTTCTCCTTGACGGCGTCCAGCGCGATGCCGACCGCGTCGAGGGTGTCGACCTCCACCATCAGGTGGACGAGGCCCGGGTCGCCGTCGTGGGGCGCCGGGCAGATCGCCGCGCTGTGGTGCCGCTGGTTGACGCCCATGAACCGGATCCGGACGGCGCCGCCGCCGACCTTCATCGCGCCGCGCGGCAGGAACCCGAGCACCTCGTTGTAGAACGTGACGGTCTCGGCGAAGTTCGGGGTGGGCAGCACGACGTGGCCCATGCCCATCGCGCCGGTCACGAACTTCTGCGCGAACCCGGTGCGGAGCGGGCTGTGGTCGAGCACCGGCCCGAAGAACACCTCGACGGGGGTGCCGCCCGGGTCGGTGAACGCGATGGCCTCCTCGGCGTCGCGCTCCGCGGCCTCCTTGGGCTTGAGCGCCGCCACGGCCGTCCCGGACTTCTCGACGGCCTCGCGGACGGCGGCGAGCGCGTACTGGTCGCGGACCTCCCAGCCGACGGCGAGCACCCGGTCGGAGTCGCCCGGCAGCAGCTGGAGGCGCGAGCGGCGCTCGTCCATGCGCAGGTAGAGGCCCCCCGGGTCCGGGCCGCTCCCCTCGGCGAATCCGAGCCCGTCGAGGGCGAACTCGCGCCAGCGGTCGATGTGCCGGGTCTGGACCTTCAGATATCCCAGCCCTCGGATCTGCGTCACTGTCCTCGGTCCCTTCTGGAGAGCGCTGCCCGCGCGGCGGCCGTCGTGCCCAACCTGCCAAACGCGGGGGTGCGGCGCCGGGGCCTTCCCGCTGAGTGAGAGTCTTCCCGTGGAGGTCTCATGGCTGACACGAAGCCGGTCGCGCTGGTGACCGGGGCGAGCCGGGGCATCGGCCGCCGGACGGCCCTGGCGCTGGCCGCCGCCGGGCACGACGTCGCGTTCACCGCGCGCACCGTCGGCGAGGGGACGGGACGGATCCCGCCGAGGCACGGCACGGCGGCGGCGATCCCCGTCCCCGGCAGCCTGGAACGCACCAAGGCGGAGATCGAGGAGCTGGGCGCGCGGGCCCTGCCCGTCCAGATGGACCTGCTCGACCGGCGAAGCGTGACCGCCGCGGCGGAGGCGGTCCTGGCCGCGTGGGGACGCGTGGACGTCCTGGTCAACAACGCGGTCGCGCACATCGCGGGCACCCACGAGCGGTTCCTCGACCTGGACCTGGCCGTCGCCGAGCAGACGATCACCGGCAACTACCTGAACCAGATCGCGCTCCTGCAAGCCGTCCTGCCCGCGATGGTGGCGCAGGGCGGCGGCACGATCATCGACCTGTGCTCGGGGTCGGCCACCAGCGACCCGCCGGGCCCGCCCGGCGACGGCGGCTGGGGCGTCGCCTACTCGGCGTCCAAGGCCGCGTTCGGGCGCCTGGCCGGCGCGATCAACGCCGAGTACCTGGACCACGGAGTCCGCGCCTTCAACCTCGACCCCGGCTTCGTCGTCACCGAGGCGGGCGCCGCACGAGGCGGCCTGGACACCCTGAAGGACAGGGGCTTCGAGCCGACCCCCGAAGAGGCCCCCGCAGCAGCCGCGGCCTGGCTGGTAACCGCCCCAGAGGCGGACACCTACCTGGGCAAGGTCATCTGGACCCCCAAGCTCGTCGCCGACCACGCCCTCCTCCGTTGAGTTGCGGCGTGTCGTTGTCATGGAGGCGGCGGTGTCAAGCGGTTGTTGCAACGAGGAACTCGTTGAGTGCCTGGGCTGGGGTTTTCCAGCCCAGGGTGTGGCGGGGGCGTTGGTTGAGTTGGCGGGCGACCTCGTCGAGGTCTGCTTGGGTGTGGGTGCGGAAGTCGGTGGCCGAGCGGGGGAAGTACTGACGCAGCAGCCCGTTGGTGTTCTCGTTGGTGCCGCGCTGCCAGGGCGAGTGGGGGTCGCAGAAGTAGACCCGGCAGCCGGTGGCCAGGGTGAAGTCGGCGTGTTCGGCCATCTCGGCGCCCTGGTCCCAGGTCAAGGTCGCCGCCATCTCGGTCGGCAACCTGCGCATCAGGGTGGTCAGCACACTGGTGACCTGTTGCGATACCCGGGAGTGCGGCAGCGCCCCCAGCATGGTGAAGCGGGTGGTGCGCTCGACCGGGGTGATGATGGCGCTGGTGCCGCGGGCGCCGATGATCAGGTCGCCCTCCCAGTGCCCGGGCACCGCCCGGTCTTGGGCCTGGGCCGGGCGGGCCGAGATGTGCAGGCCGGCGACCCAGGGCCTGGCGCTGCGTTCGGCGGCGGCCAGACGCGACTGCGGCCGGCGTTTGCCGCGGCCGGAGCGCAACGCGACCTGGCGGTCCAGTTCGGCGCGCATCCGGCCGCGGGCCTGGTAGTAGATCGCCTGGTAGATCGTCTCGTGCGACACGCGCAGCTCCGGCCGGTCGGGGTAGAGGGCGCGCAGGTGCGCCGCGATCTGCTGCGGCGACCAGCGCTGGGCCAGCAGGTCACGCACCACCGGCCACAACGGCCCGTCGGTGCGGGCATGGCCCCTGCTGCGGCTGTTGCCGATCAGTTTGCCCGGCCGGTGCCGCCGTGCCCGCTCCCCGGCTTTGCGGTGCGCCGCAAGATGCGAGTACGTCCACCGGTACAGCCCGCCCAGCCC